>CAJTOW010000038.1 GCA_910577655.1 uncultured Lachnospiraceae bacterium
GCCCGGACTCCGGCGGGACCACCGGGGATTCCCCAGGTGTCAGCCCGGACTCCGGCGGGACCACCGGGGATTCCCCAGATGTCAGCCCGGACTCCGGCGGGACCACCGGGGATTCCCCAGGTGTCAGCCCGGACTCCGGGGAAATGGCTGTTGATTCCCCGGGGGTGAGCCCGGATGCCGGCGGGATCACCGGAGATTCCCCAGGTGTCAGCCCGGATGCCGGCGGGACCACCGGGGATTCCCCAGATGTCAGCCCGGACTCCGGGGAAATGGCTGTTGATTCTCCGGGAGTGAGCCCGGATGCCGGAGGGCTTTGCGGCGGTGCCTGGGGTTCCAGACTTTCCGGTATGTATTTGTTTTCCGCGTTTTGTGCACCGGTATCCAGAGAAACGGTTGTGTCTGTCGGCACACCGGCACCCAGGGAGACGGTTGTTCCTATCGGCGCACTGGTATGGGGGAGAATCGTCATGTCTGATGGTCTGCCTGCATCTGGTGACGTGGTGCTCTCCCATAACCGGGCCGTGTCTGTGGTGAGTGTTTCTTCCGGCAGCGTCCCTGATCCGGGAACGGCGTCTGTCTGCTGCCGGACCGGCTCTCCATTCAGGCCGGACGGAACAGAGGGTGTAGCGGACCGGGCCGGCGAAGACGCTGGATTCCCGGTTGTCTCCTCCTGCTCCCAGGGCTGAATATCCTGAAGGCGCATTTCCTCCTGCTCCAGGGTCCGCTGGATCTCTGCGGTGATGGGGTAGGGTTCCTGGGCTTCGGGGATTTCTTCTATGGTCCGGGGGATTTCTCCTGCCCTGCGTTCTGCCTCCTGCCTGCGTATGTTTTCGGCGGTCACATGCTCCAGCTGTACCTCTGCGGCCTGGGCCACTGCATCCTCCCAGATGGTGGTGTAGTTCTGCCAGTTGCTTCCCAGATCGTGGATGGTCAGTCCGTAGCACTGATCGATCCCATAGCCGCTGGACTCTACATCAGTGGCGGATACATTCATCCGGAACTCACCATTGCCTCCACGTACAAAGAGCTTTCCGATAAGGATTTCTTTTCCCGGGGCCAGCAGATAGATGCCGGTGTCATGGCTCCCCACAAATACTTTCTTGACATTCACCTGGATCCGGCACTGGTCTCCCCGGACCTCTATCTTGGCATAGCCTGTATTTTTGCCCTTTATGCCTCCTTCGTATGCATAAATATATGAGATTAATCTACGATAATTTGGCATGGCATTCACTCCTTTAATAGCTATTGTATGCGTGGGGAGTGGGGTTCTATGCCAGAAATATTCTTTTTGAAATGGTGTAACAGTCCATGGTGTGTTTGCTCCGGAGGGTACGCTGGAGGAAACCTTTTCCAGAGCTGGTATCCGCCGGTCAGACAAAATATCCATCCAGGCTCCCCCTCACCTCTTCCCAGCCATAACCAGACAGCTCTGTCCGGTTTATGTGGGATGATGAACCTTTATTGTATTTTCAAATCTTAACAGATTGTAAGAAACCAGTCAGAATCCATTCAGCCTGCTGTTATATAGTTACTTACAGATAAATAATATTGTACTTTCAGAATCTCACCGTGCCTGATCCTGTGATATTTTTCAAATGTGCACAGATTTATGGGGTGTACGTGGAACGCATGTTGATTAAACCAGGGTGTGCCGGCAGAAGATCAGCCACAACGGCAGGCACGGCAATATTCCAGGAGTACAAAATATCAAAAGGGGGATTTACATATGACTGCTCTGACTGGTTTTCTCATGATCGTTCTGATTGTGACTACTGCCATCATCGCTACCATCGCCCATCTGGACGGCACCACGGCTACCACGGTGCTGATCACCATCCCGGCTCTGTACCCGGTGTACAAGGCCATGAACATTGATTCTAAGATCCTGTTGTGCCTTACGGGAGCGTGTATGGGTGTTATGAACCTGCTGCCATGGGGCGGACCGGTAGCCCGCGCGGCAACGGTTCTGGCTATGGATGCCAATGAGCTGTGGCACCTTCTCATTCCCATCCAGATCATCGGACTGTTCTTCAACATCGGACTGGCTGTGCTCCTGGGAATGCTGGCGATCCGCCAGGGCGCCGGTGCCGGCAGGGGTGAAGTCGTGGAGACTGACCAGAAAACCCAGGATGAGGAGGCTGCCCTCAGGAGACCGAAGCTGCTGTTCTTCAATCTGGCCCTGACCATTGTGCTTATCGCGGTTCTGTCTGTGGGGTATATCACAAGCTATGTGGCATTCCTGCTGGCCTTAAGTCTGGCTCTGGCTGTCAACTATCCCAGCCTGAAGCTTCAGGACAAACTGATCAAGAAACACGCTCCTGCCGCCCTGATGATCTCCGCAACCCTATTTGCGGCAGGCGCTATGGTGGGTGTCTTCGACGGCACGGGTATGCTGACTGATATGGCAAATGCCATCATGCAGATCATTCCCGGCTTCCTTGGACGGTTCATCCATATTATCTTCGGTATCCTGGCGCTGCCCCTGGGGCTGTGCATCGGTACAGATGCTTATTTCTATGGTATCATGCCTCTGGTTATGGAGGTGGGGGAAACCTATGGGGTGGCTTCCTTAAGCACTGCACTGGCTATGGTCATCGGCAAAAACCTGGCTCTGATGGTAAGCCCGCTGACACCGGCTACCTATCTTGCCATCGGCCTGACGAAACCCTTTCGCCTCTCTGTCCTGACCCAGAAGGTGAAGGCCCTGATCCGCCGCAGCAGTGTGTACAACCAGCAGCGGCAGAATCTGATCTCCGTGGGGCCCTTCCGCTTTGACCTGATGAAGCTGGAATGCCAGAAGAACGGACAGCCATTAAACTTTACTGCCCGGGAGCTGGTGGAAATGGAACAGCAGCAGCTGCTCACCATGGCAGAGACCGTGGGACAGAGTCTTGTGAGCTATGTAAGTCAGGAGCTGGAAAGCATGGATCTGTATTTTTCCGCCCTGGAGCAGGAAGAAATGAAGGAGCAGGATGCGCCGGATAAAACGCCGGCTGCGGACACCTGGAATGAGAGGGGGACAAAGCAGTACCACGCTGCGCCCCCGGATAATACAGAAAATGACAGCAGGCAGACAGAGGTACCAGACAAACTGCCGGTCAGGGGAACTGCCGGTGTCAACAGCGCAGGTGCAATCTACGCTGTGGAATATTTTCTCAGACAGAATACGGACCTGTATGATGCCATGGTCTGCTTTGATTCCGGCGGCCAGAGCATCTGCCGGAGCGGAACCATGGACTTTTCCCCTGGGCAGATGGGGGCAGATCTCTCAGGGCTATTGGCGGCAGATGATTCCGGATCAGCGGACTCACATAATCCCGGGGCAGTGCCCGCAGATAATTTCGGGACAGTTGACTCATATCATTCCGGGACATCAGGCTCACATGACCGGGCCGTCATCTGTGGCAAGTCACTGTGCGCCGGAGGATGGTATCAGATGTTTATTTCCCGCCGTTTTTCCCTGGGAGGCCATTCCTATCAGGCTGTATATGCCATGAACCTGAACAAGATTTATGCCCGGATCGTGGAACCGGTGCGGATCGGCAGCGGCGGTTATTCCATTGTCAAGGACAGTGATCTCGCTATCATCATGCACCACGCGGCGGATCAGATCGGCATGGACGCGGTCTACGACCGCAGCCTGCGTTACCCGGATCTGGATCTAAAGGATCTGACAGAATGGATTGCCAGACAAGCGGCAGAGAGCGAAGGTGTGGGGGGCATCCGCTCCTATATCTGGGGCAGCCCTGATCCCCAGCCGGAAAGGCGGATCGTGGCCTACACCACCATCCATCTGCCTGGAGAGGACTGGATCGTCAATTCCACCCTGCCCTACCGGGAGCTGGATGACCCGCTGCGCCGGATGCTTCTGCGGCTGGCAGGCATCGGGGGGCTGTCCCTGGGGGCCATGGCGTGCTTCATATTCGGGATTACACGCAGTCTCATGCGGACAGAAAGCCAGAAAAAAGAGATTGAATATCTGAAGGAGATCAATGCCGGAATGGAACTTCTCCGCCGCAGGGAGGAGGAGCTGCAGCATTACCAGCGGGTCCAGTCCATCGGACAGATGAGCAGTCATATTGCCCATGAATTCAACAACTACCTGACGCCGGTATTTGTCTATGGGGAGCTGCTGGTGGCCCTGGAGGCAGATCCGGCTCTTCCTTCTGGCCCGGAGGCTCTGCCGGAAATGCCGGAGAAAGGATGGGTCCTTCTCTCGGTGGCAGATACGGTCTGCGGAATCAGCAAGGATGTTCTGGACAAGATTTTTGAGCCTTTCTACACCACCAAACGCAGCGGCAAAGGCACGGGGCTGGGCCTTTCCGTGGTGCAGAATGTGATGACGGCCGTGGGCGGACAGATCCGTATTCACAGTGTGCCCGGGGATATCACTGTACATGTTATGATCATCCGGCTGCCGTGCTCTCCCGGCTCCAGCAGCAGAAGGATTTCTGCGACGCCATCCTGACGGACTATGCCATGCCTTCCATGAATGGTCTTGAGTTCGCCCAGGTAGTCCGCAAGCTGGATCCCGGGATCCGGCTGGTACTTATGAGCGGGGCGGAGGACGTGCGGTTTGAGTGGTATCTGAAGAATAAACTTGTGGATGCCTTTGTGCTCAAAGAGGATCTGTCCCGGAAGCTTCCTGAGGCACTGCAGTAAGCAGATCCGCCAGTCTGGCAAACTGTTCCAGGGTCAGGGTCTCGCCCCGGACCGCCGGGGCCAGATCCATCTGCCTGATGGCAGAGGCGATCTGTTCCTTGCTGTAGGGAAGTTCCGGGGAGTTGTTCAGGCCGTTCTGGAGAGTCTTCCGGCGCTGGTTGAAGGATGCGCGGATCAGGCGGAACATCAGGGCGGGATCTTTGACCTGAACCGGCGGAACCGGATGACGGGTCAGGCGGATCACAGCGGAACCCACCCGGGGGCGGGGGATGAAGCAGTTGGGCGGCACGTTGGCCACAATGTATGGCTCGGCATAATACTGCACAGCCAGAGAAAGGGCGCCGTAATCCTTGGATCCGGGGCCTTCCTGCATCCGGTCTGCCACCTCCTTCTGAACCATGACCGTGATATTGTCCACCGGGACATTGTTCTCAAACAGGCCCATGATAATGGGGGTGGTAATGTAATAGGGCAGATTGGCCACCACCTTGATGGGGCGCCCACCATTGTATTTCTCTGCCAGTGCGCGGATATCCACCTTCAGGATATCATCGTGGATCAGGGTGATATTGTCATAATCTGCCAGGGTCTCCTTAAGAATGGGGATCAGGCTGCCGTCGATCTCCACCGCTGCCACCCGTCCTGCGGCCTCTGCCAGATACTGGGTCATGGTTCCGATTCCTGGCCCGATCTCCAGCACCATGTCCTCCTTCGTCACTCCTGCTGCCAGGATGATCTTATCCAGAACGTGGGTGTCAATAAGGAAATTCTGGCCGAATTTCTTCTGGAAGGTGAATTTGTACTTCTGTATGATCTCTATGGTATGTTGGGGATTTCCCAGTGTCGGCATGGCGGATTCTCCTGTCTGTGGTGTCTGTTGTCTGGGATACATAAGACCATTGGAAAGTCAGTCAGGGCAATGCCCCCTTTCCTGTCTCTCATGCGTTCCCCTTAAACCTGATATGTTTCGCATTTACATTATCACATTTTTTCAAGTTATACAAGCTAAATTTAATATTTTTAACATAAGCAATATGTCTGCCGCTATGGTCCGGATAATGGAAAAACCGCTGCCGCATCTGCTTTCTGTCTTTACTTTGCCTGGAATTCAGCATATAATTGTTTTATCAATCCGTTTTTAATATAAATGAGGTTTATATTATGCAGCAGGACTTTAAGTATATCTATCAGGTGTATCTGGACGGAAGTTTTTCAAAGGCTTCGGAGAATCTGTATCTCACCCAGCCCGCCTTGAGCATTGCGATCCAGAAGATCGAATCTTCCATTGGCATGGCGATTTTTGACCGGAGCAAGCGTCCCCTGAAGCTGACTCCGGCAGGAGAGATCTACATCGGGGCCATCAAAAAGATGATGGACTTAGAGCGCGATCTGGACCAGGAGATCCACGATATCCGGAATCTGGGTTCCGGTACGATCCGTCTGGGCGGCTCCCATTATTTAAATGGCTATATCCTCCCGAAAATATTAGCCGGTTTTTCCAGGGAATATCCTGGCATTCAGTTTGAGATCGTTGAAGAAAGCTCAGATGTATTATCCGGTATGCTGGCGGAACGCAAGATTGATCTGACCTTTAGCTGCAATCCTGCCTTCATGAAAAATTTTGAACGCTACAAGGCCTTTTATGACCACATCCTGCTGGCTGTTCCCCAGGCCCATCCGGTGAACAGGTCTGTGCCGGATGCGGCTCTGACGCCCCAGGATGTTCTTGAGAATAAGCATCTGGAGCCATCCTGCCCCCTTGTTCCCCTGGAACAGTTCCGGGATCTGGAATATATCCTTCTGACCCCCGGAAACAACCTCTATGACCGGGCGCAGAGCTTTTTTGCGGAGGCAGGCTTTGAACCGGTTGTAAAATTGCAGCTGTCCCAGCTGGCTACTGCCTATCATCTGGCCTCCAGTGAGTTTGCTGCTACCTTTATCAGTGACCGCATGATCCAGAGCAGGGATGTTCCCCTGCTGTTCTATAAAATAAATTCCGGTCTGGCAAAACGGCTGTTTTACATCCTTTTGCCAAACCGGAATTATACATCACATGCGGTGAAACGCTTTATCCAGTATTTCCTGGTGAATTTCTAAGCCGGAAAGACCTTCACTATGGTCTGCGGCCACCCCGGGAGCCGGCATATCTGCTCCCCATAGCCTGCGGTTATCTGCCAGTGGCGCGTCCGCTGCCGTACACAAGATACTTTACCGCACAACACCAAATACAATCGCAATGAGAATCACAAGAATATTGCTTATTGTCTGGAGCGGGACAGCCTTTTTGCAGTAGTCATTAATTTCCAGTCCCAGGATCCCGACTCCTACATGGGTCGTTGGCGTAAAGGGGGACGAGCCTGTGGCCAAGGTCATGTTACATACAAAGGGCGCCAGCACATCCGGACCAGACAGACCGAATTTGGAACCAATGGAAAGCAGTACCGGATACATGGAATTGTATATCTTATTGGGCATAAACCGGATCACTACCACCATCAGTGCGGCCAGAACAATATGTATGTATCTTGTCAGCAGGACAGGAATATTTCCCACAACTGCGCCGGCCAGGGCATTGACCATATCCGTTCCCTGGAATACTCCGATGAATGTGGAAATACCAATCAGCATACTCAGCACCGGGTAAAACTTTTCGCCGGCTTCCTTCAGAAGCTTCTGGTAATCTTTCGGATTGGGATAGTCCACCAGAATTGTCAGGAAGGAGGCGATCATAAAGATTATAAAGGAGGGCATCTTGTTGAGGGACAGCATAACCACAACCCCGATAAAAAGGAGGAAATTGAACCAGAACAGACCCGGACGAAGGAATGCTTCATCCTTTCCGTCGCCGCCGGCGCTGTGGTCTTCCTCATTCCACTGGATCTGCATCATGCCGCCCTGCTTCCTGTGCTGGATTCCGAAATAAATCCACTGCAGCACAATCACCGGAATAAAACATACAGCCACGGGCATCAGACGTCTGGAAAGTTCCAGGGCATCTACACCAGCGAAGACCGAAGAATTGACAACCGCGATTCCCCATGGCACAAAGCACATAGCAGCTATGGAAGTCTGCGCGATGATCATGGCCGCAATTCTATCAAAATTCATCTTTTTATACAACGGCAGCATGATGGGAAATACGATCAGGTAGGCAGATACCACCTGGGCAGTCAACATACTGACAGCCGCAATAGCTGACGTGATGACCATAACCGCATAGACATTGATGTTCCCACGAAACAGTTTCAGCAAAGACCGGATCAGCTTCGGAAACATACCGGTCTTACCCAGCATGGTGAAATAGATCATGGCAAACATACACATGTAACCGGCTGCCTTCATGGAATTGTTGACTGATCCTATGATGAGATCTCCGATTTCCGGAAAGCTGTAGCCCAGGATCAGGCAGCAGACGATGGGCACAATACAGAGAATCAGCTGCATCGGAACCCGTTTGAAAAATACTGACGCAATCACCACCACAACCATAAGAAACGCTACTACTGTGAGATTCATGACTTTCCTCCTCTTTTTCGTTACATTTATCTTAACTTTAAGATACCATAGCTTTGTCTCTTAATCAATTTTATGGTTTTTATATGAATATAAATTGAATTTATATTCATGATGGCTACAGAAAATATACAGCAGATCCTCCCTTAAACTGTTACCACATCCGGTAAACCGGACTCCTTTTTCTCTGTGAATGCGGGAACAAAGAATCCTGCGGCGGATCGCTTCAGCGATATAATTCCTCTCCGCCGCAGGCATCGGCTCACTTAGCGAATGTAATGAGCTTAGTGAACAAGCCCACTTGGTGTTGCGATCCTGCCCGGAGGGCTTTTTACTTTATAGGACGCAATTTCCTATAAAGTAAAAAAGCGCATACACAGATCTGTTTTACATCTGCGTATGCGCTTCGTATGTTCTGTCCCTGACAAACCGGAACCGGTATCATCCTCAGGTACCTAATACTTCCCTCAAAACCTCTATCAGCTTCGGTATATCAATGGGCTTGGCGATATGTCCGTTCATGCCTGCCTCAAAGGCCGCCTTCTTGTCTTCCTCAAAGGCATTGGCCGTCATGGCGATAATCGGAATACATGCGACCTCCGGGTCCTCCAGTCCCCGGATCCTTCTTGTGGCTTCATAACCGTTCATAACCGGCATCTGGATATCCATCAGAATCAGGTCATACTGATCCGGTCCGGCCTGCCGCATCTTCTCCACCGCCACTGCGCCGTCATCTGCCACATCCAGGATAAAGCCCTCTTCCTGCAGAATCTCCACCGCGATCTCCTGGTTCAATTCATTGTCCTCAACCAGCAGGATATGCCTGCCTTCAAAGGATAAGTCTTCTGGCTCTGCCTCCATCTTATGTATGGGTTTAAAGGGAGCTTCCATAATTTCCCGCAACTCAGACAGGAAAACAGGTTTGGAACAGAAGGCTGTGACGCCGGCATCCCGTGCCTCCGCCTCAATGTCAGACCAGTCATAGGCAGTCAGGATGATGATAGGCCGTTCTTCTCCAATGATCCCCCTGATCCGCCGTACTACCTCAACGCCGTTCATGTCCGGCATCAGCAGATCTATGATAAAGGCAGCATATTCGTCTCCCTGCTCTTCGGCAAGCTTCACGCGGAGCACGGCTTCTTTACCCGAGGTGGTCCAGTCCGGACGCATGCCGATGGTGGAAAGCATCTTGGTAACGCTGGAGCAGGTATCAAAATCATCGTCTACCACCAGGGACCTGAGACCCATGAGTTCGGGAATACACTCCTGCATCACGGGATCGCTGCATGTTTTGAATCTTAAAGCCACCGTAAAGGTACTTCCCTTCCCTTCCTCGCTGTCAACGGTAATGGTTCCGCCCATCATATCCACGATATTCCTGGTAATGGCCATGCCAAGCCCGGTTCCCTGGATCCCGCTGACCGTACTGGTCCGCTCCCGCTCAAAGGGTTCAAACACGTGCTCCAGAAATTCCCTGCTCATGCCGATGCCCGTATCCTTGATCTGGAATTCGTAGGCTGCATGACCATCAGGCGCAAGTCCCTTCTGGCGGATCCGGACACTTACGGTTCCGCCGGGTCTGGTGAACTTCATGGCATTGCTCAAAAGATTCAGAAGAACCTGGTTCAGCCGAAGCCGGTCGCAAAGGATGTGCTCATTAATCACATCGGAGGTGTCTATGAAAAATTCCAGCTGCTTGGATGTAATATCTGCCTGGACAATGGTCTTCAGGTCATGGATGATCTCCGGAAGGGAGGTTTCCTTTTCCTCAATCCGCACTTTGCCGCTTTCGATCCGGCTCATATCCAGGACATCGTTGATCAGACTCAGCAGATGATTGCTGGACGTGGTGATCTTGGCCAGATACTCCCGGACCTGCTCCTGATTGTCTATATGGGCGGCAGCAAGAGAGGTGAAGCCTATGATGGCGTTCATGGGGGTCCGGATATCGTGGGACATATTGTTCAGGAAGGTAGTCTTGGCCTTGTTGGCATGCTGGGCGGCGGCAAGGGCGTTCTGCAGATCCACCTTCTGCCGTTCCAGCTGCTCTTTCATCCGCTTCTCGTCATCAATATCCACGAAAAGTCCCACAAAAGTAATGGGGGAACCGTCCTCACGTCTGGACAGCCGTCCTGCGGCATGGAACCAGCGCCAGCCCTTGTGTCTGGTGTTGAGACGGTACTCTACATTGTAGGTTTTCTCACTGGTATAGTCCATGACCGTATCCCAGTATTCCTTTATGATCTGATCTTTATCCATGGGATGCAGAAGATCGGACCAGGATTCCAGTCTGTTGGGGAAATCCTGCTCATCTACATATCCCAGCATGGAGCGGAAAATATCTGTCCAGGTGCAGGAGATCATCTCCGCCTTCTCGTTAAATTCCATCTCCCAGCGTCCCGACCCCATAGCCGCGTGGATATTCTCCATATCTGTCTGCTTCCGCTCGATCTGGACGTAGGCGGCCCGGATTCTGGCGCCGTCTGCTTTCTCCCGCTCCAGAAGGAGGCGGGCATTCTTCCGGGACTGAAGGATCAGTACCAGAAAAACACCAAGCATAACCAGGATTGTGATGACGATCTGGATGATGCTGCGGCGCATCATATCTGAACTGACGGCACTGATCTGCTCACTGATGACATTGTCCTGAATCAGAATGGTCAGCATCCAGCTGCTGCCTTCTACAGGAGTGTAGCACAGATCCTCCTGGGTCCCCTCATAATTAAAGGATATCTGTCCTGGCACGCCGTTGGTGAAATCATGGGTCAGCTGTTCATAGCTGGACCCTTCCTTCATATCTGCGTCCTTAAGGGCGGAAAGAAGATTTTTCCCTGCCGTAAGATATCCGAAGTCATCGCTGGTCAGACTGTCTCCACTGCGGTCATACAGATTGCAATAGGTCTCGTTGTTACTTGAATGGAGTGACAGTGAACTCAGCATATCGTCTATATTGAGCCGGATAAAGCATACTTTGATTTCCATCCCCTGAAAGAAAATACCCTCCACGGGAATGGTGATAACCGCCTGCTTCCCGGGTCCGGAAAGGTCAGATATATGGATCATCGGCTCTGTAGGCTGTTCTGGAGGGAAACCGTAGTCACTGCATTCCGCTGTGCCGTTCTGGGTGTAGACTGTCCCATCCTCCGCTATCAGCGCAAATGTATCCAACCCATAAAGCTTTTTGACCTTTCCAAGAAAGGTGCCCAGAGACTCCTGGGACTCCAGGTTGTAATCCTCCAGGATCCCAAGTGCTTTCTTCATCCGGTCAATATTGTCCTTCAGCTCTTCCGAGATTACCTGGGCTCTCCGTCCGGCAAGCTCTTCCAGATAAAACTCGCTGACCTGGTTTACGGCCTGCCTTGTGCTTATCCTTGCACTGCCTGCCACCCAAATGGATGTAGCGAGAAGGATCGCCGCAACGACCAGTCCGCCGCACAAAGCGAACAAGATGGTCTGTTTTTTCTGTTGTATTCTGTTTCTGGTATCCTGTTCTTGTTCCATCTTCTGCTCCCTTAAAATCTTTATGAACAACGGCGGTTGCTTTGGGTGGGGGTGTAAAAATCCATTGGTATAACTTAGCGCGTCAGGCACTAAGGACGATTTCCTTCATAAAAATAACAGAGTTACCGCTTCATTTTATTTGGAGTACGGATTTTGTAGCGATTATACCACAGAATAGGGAAAAATTCTATCACGTTTTTCGGATACCTGTCTGAACTATTACACAGTTGACACGAATCTGCCATGATCCATCTCATATACGGCATCACACAAAATTTCTATATCCTCTTTATTATGGCTGGCAAGTATTATTGTTTTTCCTTCCTTCTTCAGTCCCAGAAGAAGGCTTCGTACATCATTTACCCCCTCATTATCAAGGCCGTTCATCGGTTCATCAAGAATCAGAATATCCGGGTTTTCCATAATCGCCTGGGCGATGCCCAGCCGCTGCCTCATGCCAAGGGAATACTTTCCTGCTTTTTTGCGGCTGTCAGGGTCCAGGCCTACCCGCTCCATGCTTTCCCTGATCTGCGCCCTGCCTATCCGCCTGCGGATGGACGCCAGATATTCCAGATTTTTGTAGCCGGTATATCTGCTTAGGAATCCGGGATTTTCAATAATAATTCCCATGTTGTCCGGAAAGTCAATGTCTTTTCCTATCTCTTTTCCGCCCACAACAACCCTTCCTCCTGTAGGCTTCAAATAACCAATCATCGTTTTAAATAAAACCGTCTTGCCTGAACCGTTCCTGCCTGTAATCCCATAGATTTTTCCACTTTCAAAGCTGATGTTAATACGGTCAAGGGCAACCACATCACCGAATCTTTTTGTTACATTTTCTACACGGATTAATTCTGCCATAATTATAATCCTTCCTTTTCTATTTTCCCAGGGTCAGCGCGGCAGGTGCGCTGGCCTGTCTGAACTGTTACGCGACATCAGATATTCCCGTCCAGTCAAATAGCTGGCTGCCACCAGAATCATTTCCGCAGTAATGACCGCTCCAGCCGGGAAGCCTTCTGTTTCACATAAGCTGCTTTGCAGATACATTCCCCACATTCCATACATGACATGGGAAATCCCACGTACCCGGCACCCGGCAATAAATGTCACACCTTCCAGCAGAAACAGCAGCCCCGGTGCAAAACGTCTCAGGAGGAACAGATCCAGCAGAGCGAACAATGCCGCCATACTGACACTATGGAACAGCCATAAAATGCCGATTCCCGCAACAGCTTTCCGGGAAAGGGCGGCTCCATTCCCCATAGCCATGTCGCAGATCAGAACAATAAGCAGAAGCCCTGCTGCTGTCCTTATGCCAGACAGCATCCCCTTTCCAAAATGCCATTTCCACCAGCCGGAAACGGTTCTGTAACGGTACAATGAAAGCATTTCCAGCTTCCTGCCCTCTTCCCAATAAAAACCCGCCACAAGCAGAAAGATACCAATGGGCAGAAGCCACTGTCCAAACGGAATAAGCGGTATGGCATCAAAATAATCCGGGGGCACCCCCGCGAACAGCCTGACAAACATACTTTCCGGCATTACCCGTCTCCCTCCGTTCCTGAATCAAATTCCGTTTTGTCAATGAAAACAGATGATAGAACCATCAAAAATACAATCAATGCCACAAACAAAACCGCAGACCACCAGTACGACAGTGTCCCGTCTATAAAATTTCCCGGAACCGCCCTTGCAAACAGGGAATCCGCCGTATGCCCGTCCATCATTTGCAGGTATCCGGCCAGATGTACCCCTGTTACGGCCACAATTCCGGCAATTCCTGAAAACAGAAGCGCGGCAGCATATAAAAGCACTCCCAAAAAAACAAGATAAAGGTAAAGGAATAAAAATGTCACTGCAAATGCCTGGGGAACCGACATGGCTTTCATCATCATAAGCCACGGGAACGTAATATTATATCTGGCGCCGATGCTGTTTGTCACATCAAGAGCCAAAGAGTATAAGGGACTGCTCCACATAGCTCCTGCAAACCCGGAAAAGCTGCTGAATATTATGGTAAATACTGCCATAACGGCGGTATATAGAAATGCCTGTATCAGAATATAAAAAAGCATTCCCGTATTCCAGCATTTTCTGCCGCACCGGTACAAAAGCAGATAAAGATTCCCTTTCATAAAAGGGGCGTCTGCTATCACCAGAAGCCACCCCAGAACCAGAAACAGCATATTGACATAATGCTGTTCCACCACGCAGAAGGCTTCCAGCACATTGACCGGTTCTCCCAGGTCAGCCGCATACCGCAAAAAGCCATTCATCCAGTATCCCATAATCGCAAATCCCAAAAGATATCCCATGAACACCCTGGCATTTTTTTGCTCCTGCCGGAGCATTCCCCATGAGATTACCATAAAGGTCCATGGCCGCGGGCGTTTTAAAATCGTGGATCCCAGGTCACCCATCCCGATACCTCCGCCCAAGTCCTGCCATAATGACTGCCGACACCACAAGCAGGTAAAAGCATTCTGCCCCTGCCGCCAGAGGATAACTGCCTACATCATCTCCCCTGAGGAGGCGGACCGGATTCAGCCATGGGATTTTGTCCAGTCCAATCCACATGGATTCATATAATACAAAAGGTGCGATCAGGGCCACATAGCGGTTTGGAATCCACACTGCAAACATAAATCCCACAAGGGCCCACACACACCCAAACAAAAAGCCGAGAATGGTTTTACCCACCATAATATACCAGTCCCCATAGGTTGTAACATACGAAAGCAGGATTGTCCCATCCAGCAACCCTGCGTCCGTGTCCCGGGGCACGCCTGGAACGCCAAACACATACGCCATAACACAGGAAGCTGCTATGGGGACCGCCAGCATCATACCTCCCGACAATGCAACATTGAATATCCGGATTCTTCCAAACCCCGCCGGACCTATTCTTGAAAAGATCATCCGGTAATATCCGCTCTGGTATTCTTCACAAAACTCAGATCCATAAGCCAGTACAGGAAAGACAGCCGCAAAGGGGCTGAACCCTGAAGCACCAAATACATTGTACAAAATATGGTAGCTGCTCCGGGTCCGGTCAAGGGGCGCGCCCGTCACTACCGCCGCTGCCAGAAGGGCTGTCAGCGCAGCCGTCCCTATAAAGAATCCGGCATTCAGAAAGCTTCTTTTCATGTCTTTCCAAAAAAATCCACTCATTTTATTCCACCTTTATCAGTTCTCCTGTGACAGCATTCAGATAAATATTCCATGCGCCGCCATTTTCAACCGCCTGCTGCCACGCCTGGTCGCCAGACTCCAGTGACTCCATCATATCTTTCAGGGGAATATAGATATGCCATGCCGGTGTCAGAACCATCGCCGATTCACAAAAGGCCGGATAATATACAAGCTCTGCCCGTGTCAGCTTTGCTGTCGGAGTCCCACAGAGAGCATTGCTTTCCAGGTACTTTTCCAAGATACCTGTCACCTGGGTAAATGTCAGAATCGCCCCATCCTCAGACCGCTCTGTGATTTTACCGCAGTAATCCTCCAAAGCCAGGGTTGCTACGCCATGCTCTGTAATCCATGCCCTGCCGTTCGGACGCGCCTCCCCATATCTTATCTCGCCAAATTCTGAAGCCACCCCCATCTTCCCATAAGAGGGCGTAAACAGCAGTTCATAAAATGCGGTTTCACCAAGCTCATAATAAAAGGCCTCAGAAATATGCAGCTCTGTAATATCAAGTACTGCCAGCTTCTCCAGAAGAATTTCCTCTGCACGGGAAACAGAAAATTTTGCAAAGGCAGTATCTCCCGTTCCTGTAACATCCGTTTCAGGCGCCTTTTTATAGATTGCATCACAATCCGCCTTTAATGGTTCATCCACATAGCCTGCACATGTATTTCTTGCAAAATGAACCTCCTTTTCTCCGTCAGATAAGATCATAAAAGAATCGTCGCCGAAATTCATCCATTCACCGGGCCGGTCTTCTTCATCCATTTCATTTAACTCTTTTTCGCTCCGCGCAAGATATTCTGCCGTAATGTCCCGCACATTTTTGTTCCTGCCATCAAGCAGTTCTTCCAGCTTCTTTTCGTCCCAGTCATCCCGGGGCTGCAAAGTCAGTGTCGGAACCGTCTGAGGCACCGCCGGAATGTCTGCGCATATCCAGATACCATTCTGCTCTGTCCCGACCATGGCATCGCAGCTTATGCCAGACTCTGTTTCATCTGCCGGATCTCTGTTTGCGTCCCCTTCCTCTGTCCGGATATTCTCCACCTCACCCTCCAAAGAACCCTTTGCATGATAAACATCGCTGTTCGCAGAGGGCTCCGGCGCTTTCTGGCATCCCGTCACAGAACATGCTCCCAGTACACCTGCAAGCAGTACACCTAAAAATCCTTTTTTCATTCCTCACATACCTCCTGTAAAATTCCCCATACAGGGTATGATACGGATTATACACCTCTTATCCGGGAGTTCCTGATTATGGCGAAATTCTACCATATTTCTTCCGAAATCAGCCCAAAACTCCAGGCACTTACCAGCAGCTTCCAGTATTTACAAAAATTTCATATACAACATGACCTCTGTTTCCATACAATTACCTTTACAGCACATTTCCAGATCCCCATGGTATTTCTCCACAATTCTCCGGACATTTGCAAGCCCTGACCCATGGCCCGGGGCAGACCTGTCTGGTAGTCTGTGTATGTCGCATACCCCTTCGGGAATCCCCCAACAGCTATTTACCATATACAAAAACAAAATCCCGTTCTCCATCCGCATACAGAGCTTCAAAAACTGCTCATCTGTCCGGGCAGACGCCGCTAATGCATTATCCAGGAGGTTCCCGATGATAACATTAAAATCAAAAGAATGCAGCTTCATCTTCTCTGGAAGCACAATATCTGTTTCTACCTTTTTCAGTTCTTCCCGGGCCCTCTGCAGCTTGAAATTCAGAAGGCTGTCCAGGGCCTCATTGCCGGTATAAACATGCTCTGACGGATTCTGCATAAACTCCTGCATACAGTCAAGATACTCAACCAGTTTTTCCGGATTGGCCCCCTTAGCCAGTCCTTCAAGCGCCAGGAAGTGGTTTTTCATATCATGCTTCAGGGCCCTGATACGGCTCTGGGACTCCATGATAACATCCAGCTGGTTCTGGTAGGCGATGGTCTGCTGCTTATAGATATCCTGTTCTCTTAGCTGCACATAATTTCCAAGAAGAATATGATACAGGTAAAACACGCACAGATTCAGCCCTGTAACTGCCCCGCACAAGGATACCGCTGTCACCTGGTCCACATCCCCATACATCAGCCTCATAAACACAGCCACGCTTAATATGGGAATTACAGACAGCCAAAACATCTGTTTTCCATCAAGGGCTGTTTCCCGGCTTTCCTTCGGGTCGGGAATATGGCAGATAACTGCCACGCACACCAGCAAAATCAGGGTTCTGACTGCATTTTGCTGCATTCTTATATCCCCTGAACCCATAAAGGCCGCAGCTGCCCCGCTTCCTGTATCTATACAGAAAAAAAACATGGAAATCCATAGCCTTTTCGCCCATGCCCCACGGTAAAAACAGGCCACGCCAATCACGCCTGCCAGATTACACACTCCATAGAAAAACGATACATGAAATATCATGCAGGCGGCTGTTGTGATCAGATAGTATCCCGCGAAAACAATTCTCCACACCAGCCTGTGCTTATTCTCTATAATCAGAAAGGTGTCCAGGACCTTTTTCAGCAACGCCGCGTGCAGAATATTGACGATTAAAATTACCGCTGGTTCATATCCCGATTTACAATACATGGTGCATTTTTTCTTTCAGGGATTGTTTGATTCTGGCCCTGACTTCCTTCCGGTATGGTTTGCTGACACTCAGAACATCGCCATTGATCATCTTTATACTTTCGTAGGAATACTCACTTACATATTCCCGGTGTATCACATAGGAATGATGTATCATCAGAAAGCCTTCCGGAAGCTGCTCCATGACATGTTTCAGCTGTCCGTAAAATTCCTCCTGCCCATCCTTTTTTATAATCAAAACCTTTTTGTCCATACTCATAAAATATATTATTTCCTTTACGGGAATGCGGAAAATCTGACTTCCTTTCTGATATTCAAAGCAGCTTTCTGCACATTTCTTCCTTTTCATGCTTCGTTCAAGCACTTCCCTCAGCTTAGCGGAGGAAACGGGTTTTATAAGAAAATCCAGGGGCTGCATTTTGAAAAGCTCCATGGCATAGCCCTGCTTTGAGGAAATGTAGACTATATGGATATCTGTATCCCCCAGTTCATCACGGATAAAAGCCCCTGTTTCAATACCGCTTTTTTGAAGCAGCTCAATATCAAGAAAAAGAATATCCAATCCAGCCCCTTTTTCCAGATCACGCTCCAGCCCCTCACCGCTATACCATACCTCTATTTCAAATTTGACCAAAAGCTCTGCCGAAAGTTTTTGAAACTGTTCCTCCAGCATGGAACATAAGATTTTGTCATCATCACATATTCCGATCCTGTACATGCAATATCTGCTCCCTCTGCACAATTCTGTATCTGTATTTACTTTACTTTGTTGTCTCCGTCTTGCGGCTGACTCCATTATATAACATCAACCCGGACAATTTACCATTTCTGGTAATTAATCCAGGTTGAAAGCTGTTTTAATGATCACTGCTACTTACCAAGTGCATCGTAGACAATTCTTTCAAGGTATTCTTTTTTGGAAAAATCTGTTCCATCTGAGAAAATGCGTTGTACGCTACCAGGGCCGTTCTCACATATCGACTGTTTTCCTCAAAAAGTTTCCTATTTAACGGAAATTCTTTATGGTCGGCAAACTGACAGCAGAATGTAATGGTTGTCCTGGTATTGCCTTCTGGTAATGGTACGATGGGGTAAAAAAGAACAGATATATCTAATCACATCTGCTCTTTACACTACACCTATATAACACAACCATGAGAAATCAATTTTTGCTGTTTGTCTGTCAAACTACTATAATTCAAAACTTCTAAATCAGATTTAAGATAATTGCACATGTAACTACGAATAATACTTTTTTTATCTATATTTTCAAATTTAAATTTTGAATTATCAAACGAATTTCCATCAAAAAAACCACTAATAAATCGCTCCTCATTATTGCCACTATGCAGTAATTCATCAATAACAAACAAACCGGAAAAATCTATTGTTCTTAATTGTTCTTGAAGTTCATTAACAAAATCAAAAGGAGAATCACTGGTTTTCATAATAACTAGGATTTTTATTTCTTTATTATCAAGATTTACAATGTCAAAATTATTCATATGTCTTCTCCTTTCTTCGTTTTACTACTTATTCATAATATTCATCAATAAGCGATAATGTTCTTTTAATTAAATCATGTGCTCTTCCTACATCAAGCAAATCTGTTGTGTCCAAAGGTGCTGTAGGATCATCCCAATGAGATAATTTATTTCGGTTACTATTAAAGAAAGTATAACAATTTCCTATATATTTCACTTGTTCTGTAGTAGCTTTCCCACATCTGTCAGAACATAACCTATATTTTGCCCCTACTTTCTCAAACATATCATAACCATTTACTTTTATATATTTCCAATCAGGAATAATCTCCAAATTCAAAAGGACCATTTTTAAATGACCATCTATTGCTCTGATTACTGGTTGAGCCAAATATGTGCCATCAAACATATTCCCATCTAGTTTTAAATTGTAAACTGCCTGGTGCAATGTCTTTGACAATTTTGCCGGTAATTTATCATAAGCATTCGGCATATAATATTGAACTTTTGAACTAATTTCATTTTTATCAATATTAATTTTGTATGTATCATTGTATATCTGTGGGATTTTCTCAATTTCTACTAATTCAGTCACATATGACAAAATTGTTGAAAAGAGCTGTTTGGGTTTTCCTTGCATAACAAGTTTATTTGGTAAACCAAAAATCTCCTTTTTTTATTTTAGGAATTCCTTTCCCATCCGTCAATGCTGCTTTTGCTAACTTATCAGCTTCTTCATTATATTTGTTCCCTGTATGTGCAGTAATTTTTTTGAACGAAATATTAAGCTTATTACTATTCTCTTTCATGAAATCCGCATACTTCTTTGTCAAACTGTTTTTGGCTTTCCACTCGCCAGTAGCCCATTTCTCTATGCCTAAATAATCATAACATATCTCTATTGTGGAATATCCATTCTTATCACACCATTTTACTGCAAACATTGCTCCGAGCATCTCTCCCGTGACGTTTCGCAATGCTATTGAATCAGGATTATCTCCATTTCCGGACTCCTGAACGACCTCACCATTAGGGGTAATTATAATACAACCAAACGCATACTTGCCAATATCTTCATCAAAACTACCATCAACATATGCAATAATCTGATTTTCTAAACATTCTTCCCCTTTTTCAAAAGAACTATTCAACTCCCTCTTCTCTATCCCAGATAAGTATTCATAGTTTCCAGCCACTCATAGAAACGGCATTTACACATCTAAAGCTGCCTACAACAAGACTTAAGAACTCTCATAATTCACTGTACCGAATCGTAAATGCGTAGTTTATATACATTTCGACTACGAATAAAAACAGATAGACACCTTTGCTCAAAGTAATTATATTCCATATCTATAAATAGCTCAACAAATTTATAAATTATTCACCAATCAATCTACCTGTCTTCTCTTTCTTCTCAATAATCACATTTTCTCCAACAATCCTTCTAACACAAATACTTTAACTATTTTTATGTACAAAGCAGTCTGCCGCTGTTACGCCGTTTTCTGCTGGTGTCTCTGTGTTACATTTTCAATAAATGTTCTGCATGGTAATCCCCACATAATGGATTTAGCGCAAGCTGTTTCAAACGGTACACAACATAATCGGCTTCTGCATTATCAAGAAGTTTTTGATCGTGAATATCCAATTTATTTTTCACCAGAACCTGCCCAATCCCGTTTTCTCTTTATCGTGATTTCCATTATACAATAAACATCTGATAAATAGAATAGTTTTCTATGGATTTCATTTACTATACGTAACAGTTTGTCACTATTCACAGCCAGGTTGTTTTTCTTTGCCAGCGGATACCAGCTCTGGAAAAAGTTTTCCCCGGATTGCATCCGAAACCCGCAATCCGGGGAAAACTTTTTCCAGAGCGTCCCCTTCGAAACACCCTCATAAACAGTAACTAACCCCAACTATTTCCACAACTCCAAAATCCCGTTAACCCTCTGCCGGTTCACAAGCAGTTCGGCCTTTCCATTGACCCGGGCCGCGTAATAATTCTGGTCATAGGCAATCAGTTCCACCAGGATATCTTCTCCCAGACCGGACAGGCGGCGGTAGTTAATAGTCAGCGCCTCAGGCCTGGTCAGCTGGCCGGCGATATCTGTGACCCGCTTTTCCGCTGTCAGGCTGTACAATGGAAAATAGATACTGTTGAACTCCTTTTCTGTGATTTCTTCCCCGTCATGATAGAAGAAAACACTGCCGTCTGTCTGGCTTTCCAGGGTGTATTCTGTCTGAAATGACTCCCCGGATATTGTAATACCTTCCAGCTCCTCCCGTCGGACCTGGGCCACGGATAAGGAGAGATATGCCTCCGCCGCCAGATTCTGGAAGGGGGACAGACTGCTGGCGGACACCTTGTAGATTCCCTGGCCGTTTTCCGGATATACGAACCGGTAACCACCGGTTTCGTCGCCAATGAGGAGAGAATAGATTTCCTGGATTCCGTCCGTCTGGTACAGGACCTGAAGACGTGCCCCAGGCTTCCCAAGGCCCCGGGCTTCCAGCTCTTGTCCGTCTGGATGATAAGCCGCCAGCTCCTCATACCGGAGCTTCGGGATCTGGGCCAGAAGCCGGGAAACCAGAGCTTCGTCGCCAGGGCCGGCGCTGACCGGCGGCTCCACAAGCCCCGAAGTGCTTTTCTCTCCCTCCTCCCGGCTCCAGACAAGCCACCTCCCAGGCTCTGCCCCATTGCTTTTTGTCTCTCGTGCAAATATGATCTCCTGCTCCCCTTCTGTCACCGTAACCTGGATCATATCATCAATGGTAAAATCCGGCAGGCTCTCCCGGACAGCCATGGCCAGGATGCTCCCTGAAAATATATTATAGAAGGAAGCATCCACGGTATAGATTTTCCCGGACCCTTCCAGGGCCATATAGTAATCCCCGGAGGCACTGTTGGCACTCCCCAGGTAAATGACCTTTTTCTGGTCTCCGGCTGTGACTGTGATCACATTGGAGGGCTGATCCAGCCCATAGACGGCAAAGTGTTCCTCTCCCTCTGCTACGGCACGTTTGGCCCACAGCGCCGCAGTCTTTGCCACCATAGTCCCGGTAAAATTCTGGTTCAGGGGAAAATCCTCCTCCTGCTCCCAGACCCACCGGTCATCCTGCCGCCTGAGGGCAACAAGGCCGTCCGCGCCGGTAAAGGTCAGGCGTTCGATGGAGGACGCTTCCAGGGTGTAGATGCAAAGACTGTCATCCCCCTCTCCTCCATGGCGTTCCTCCATAAGCAGCCACAGATATACCCCCAGCAGAAGCACAGCTGTCAAAGCTGTCAACGTAAGCCGTATTTTCTGGCGTGTTCTCACTATACCTTCCTCCTTCTCACACACACCACAATGCCTGCGCCCAGGATACCTGCAGGAATCACCCCAGCAAACAGGATACTCCACCGGACAGCCTGGGCTGAGGTGAGCCGCAGCACCGGGGATGAGGTGGATCTGGGCCTGATGCTGATGCCCTGGTTCTGGCCTGTCATCCAGCCGATGGCATTGAGCACCAGATCCTTATTGTTGCCGCCTGCCATTTCATCAATCTCGTCCATAAGAAGACTGCTGCTGGAGATCCAGGTGATCCGGGTCTCCCCGGAGGCGGTCCGTTCCCTGGCTGTGACCGCTACCGGAAATGGCCCTGGTATATCTTTTGTCTGGCCGATGCCCTGGTCTCCGGTCCCTCCAGTTCCCCGCAGAACCGACCGCCCGGAGGTCACCAGCAGATCCTCCAACTCCACGCTGCCACGCACCTCCCCGGTTCTGCCGATCCCATGGGCATTTGGCAGAAGCAGGAGTCCGTCCGTCTCCAGAAATGGCTGGGTGATCACATGCTCCCGGATACCGGGAAGCAGGAAATTGGGATAGGAAGGGATGCTGCTGTTGCCGTCCCCCTCCACGATCATCCCCTGGACCGCTTCCAGGCCATAAGCCGCCATGACCCAGTCCAGCCAGGGCATTTCTATGGAAGTAATTCCGGTTATCAGAAGCATGTTCCCGCCCCGCTCCAGATAATCCGCCAGGATCTGTGCTTCTTTCTGGGTCAGATCCGCCACCGGCACATGGAGCCACACTGCCCCGGCATCCTCCGGCACCTCGCCGGCCGCTGTCAGATTCAGGGGACAATACTCCAGGCCCTCCTTGTCCAGGGCTGCCTGCATTTTCTCGGAAAGCTCCGTCTCCCCGTGGCCTGTGACCAGATAGATCCGGGACAGATGCTCTGACACCACATAGTGGACCGCACTGGTAATCTGCCCCTCTCCGTCAAAGACTGTGCTGATACGTCCCGTGTCATAATCATAGCTGGATGGATACAGCTGGGCATTGCGCACCAGACGGAACCGCTGCTCCCCAGCCACCAGGATGCTGTTGTCACTGACCTTGTCCGTGGTGTAGGAGGAGACAAAGCCCGGATCTGCCACCGGATCTACCTGTTCTGCAAAAATGTGCCTGTCCAGATCCTGATACCGTTCCAGAAGCCGCACCAGCCGCTCATCCTCCTGCCCCCTGGGAGCCACCAGATACAGGCGCACCTGACTGTCCAGTCCCTGGATCACCTCCCGGGTCTGCCGGGAAAGGGTATAAATCCGGTCTGAGGAAATATCCAGCCTGGTACAGCCCACCGGAAGCTTCAGCACGATCAGATCCGCCAGCACCACGATGGCCAGCACCAGTCCACACATGACCGGACCGTAAATCCCCTTGTGAAACCGCCTGTCCACTGACCGCACCGTCAGATACAGGAAAAGCACCGTCACCCCCATATAATAGACCAGATGGGTCACGTCAAACACCCCGTCCACAAAGTCATAATACCTCTGGAACAGGGAAAATGCCTCCACAAGGCCTGTATTCCCGCCCCTTGTCACACCGCCCGTGAGACCGCCCACAAGGCCGCTGATGAGACTGCCGATGCCCTGGGCCAGATAGCTGAACAAGAGGATGGCAAAGGTTCCCACCGCCGCGATGATCTGGTTGTCTGTCAGACTGGACACCCACATGCCTATGGCTATGCAGGCCGCTCCCATGAAAAGGAAGGCCACAAAGCAGGCATAGGACTGCCCCAGAAGCACAGTTCCATACCGTGACAGCACCAGCGGACAGAACCCCAGCACGGCAAACGGCGCCGCAAACACGGTGAGCACTGCCAGATATTTCCCCAGCACGATACTGGTGATGCTTACCGGAGCCGTAAAGAGAAGCTGGTCTGTCTTCAGACGCTGTTCCTCCCCCAGAGTCCGCATGGTCAGCACCGGAATTACGATCAGCAGCACCACCGTGGTGTTGCCCAGGACATAGCCAAACTCCGCCATGCCTCCCTGAAGATTAAAGGCCGTGAAGTAGATCCCGGAAACCAGCAAAAGGAACGCCATATAAAGGTAACCTGTCATGGAGCGGAAAAATGTCCCCGTCTCCTTCTTATAAACCGCCCACACAGCTGTTTCCCCCTTTTCCTGGTTTCTTCATCCGGCCACCAGCGTCCGCACTGCCATCTGTTCCGGTCAGCTCCATGAATACATCCTCCAGGCTCACCGACCGGGAGGTCAGCTCCATGATGGGACAGTCCGCCTTTGCCAGAATCCGGAACACTTCCGCCCTTGGATCCACATCTCCGGCAGTCTCAAGATGAACCGATGCAAAACCGGATTTGTCCATTCCGGCTTCCAGAGTCATAAGGCCCTCCACCTGCCCCAGCAGGGCTTTCAAAGTCTCCGGCTCCCCCTCCACCAGCAGGTCATAGAAACTGGTTCCCTGCATCCGGCGCGTCAGGTTCTCCGGGGTATCCCTGGCCGCCAGCTTCCCTTTGGAAAGAATGAGGATATGGTCACAGACGGCACTGACCTCCGACAGAATATGGCTGCTGAGAATCACCGTGTGCTGTCCTCCCAGGGAACGGATCAGATCCCGGATCTCCATGATCTGCTTTGGATCCAGTCCCACTGTAGGCTCGTCCAGGATGATCACCTCCGGATCCCCCAGAAGAGCGCAGGCAAAGCCCACCCGCTGGCGGTAACCCTTGGAAAGATTGCGGATCAGACGCCTGCGCATGTGGGTGATTCCCACCGCCGCCATGACACGTTCCACCTCCCCGCGCAGCATTTTCCGCCTGAAAATCCGGGTACACTTTTCTCTGCCAGAACCTGCCCCGGCTCTGGTTCCCGGCATTCCAGATGGCTCCCTGTGTGCATCCGCCGGTCTGGCTGACTCCTTATGGCCGGCTCCGGCAGACTTCCCGTTTCCGGAAATCTTCCTCCCGGCACGTCCGGCCCCTTTAATCTCTGCCGCAAAAGTAAGATACTCCTCCGGCGTCATATCCAGATACACCGGCGGAATCTCAGGAAGATACCCGATCCGCCGTCTGGCCTCCTCCGGCTCCTCACAGATATCAAAGCCATCAATTAAGACTGTCCCCGACGTGGGCGGAAGATACCCGGTTATCATATTCATAGTCGTAGACTTCCCTGCCCCATTAGGCCCCAGAAATCCGTAAATGCTGCCGCGCTCAATGGTAAAATCCAGGTGATCCACCGCCAAAAAGCTCCCATACTGTTTCACCAGATTTTTCACTTCAATCACCTTCAGCGTCCTCCCTCCCGGCAGATGAATTGGGCCAAATTCAGTCAGCGCAGCCTCTGCGCTTCCTTCATTTGGCCCCAATCACCTGCATTTTTACTCCTGCGTCAACGCATACATGGCATTCCCGAACAGCTTCGCGTCCAGTATATACTCGTCAATATCAATACTCTCATCCGGTCTGTGGCACAGATCGGGAGTCCCCGGAAAGATGGAGCCGAAGGGCACGATGTTGGGCACGGCCTGGGCATAGGTACCGCCTTCATGGCTGGGGGTGGAATCCCTGCCGGTCAGCTCCTCATATACCTTCCTGAGTGTCAGAATCAGCGGATGATCCGTGGGGAACCGGTAGGTTCTGTGAATATCCATATCATCGATGACAATGCCTACCGGCTCTACCTGGGCCTTGAAGTCATCAGTTACCTGATCCTTGTAGGTGTAGGGGATACGGATATTGACTACCCATTTGAGCCCCTTCTCATCCAGCTCCATTTTGGACAGGCTGAAGGTCAGCTTGCCGCACTCGTCCTCCCGCTTCATGCCCAGCAGGCTTCCGTCTGTGGTCGTGCCGATCTTCTCCTGGAAGAAATCCAGGAATTTCCCCAGAGATCCGCCCAGCTTCTGCTCTGCCAGGAACATCAGGATGGCAACGATGGCATTTTTCCCGTTGAAGGGTGTGCAGGAATGGGCGCACAAACCTCTGGATGTCACCTGCACCCTGTTGCCCTGGGCCGCGCCGGACACATCCTGGCCTGTGCGCTCCCGGTACTCATCCAGTGCCTTCACCAGAGCCGCTGCCCCGGCCTCGTCTGCTGCCTCCAGCAGGGCCCCGGCCTTATCGGGAACCATGTTGAGGATCTGTCCGCCGTTTAAGCTGAGCACCTTAAAGGCTCCGTCTGTGGGTTCGGCAAATCCACAGGACATGAAGTAATAGTTGATGCCCCGCTCTGTAAAGGACATGGGGAACAGCCCGTCCGGCGTGAAGCCTGCATCCGGCGCGCCGCACTGCTCCACGTAGTAGCGCATGTCGTCCATCCCCTTTTCCTCATTGGTGCCGCCTACTACCCGGATCCGGTAATCACCCAGGGGCAGCCCCAGCTCCTTGATGGCGTAAAGGGCGTAGAGAGAAGCGATGAATGGCCCTTTATTGTCCACGGTCCCGCGGCCGTAGACCCGGTTATTGTGGATCTCACCGCCAAAGGGAGGATAAGTCCAGCCCTCGCCCTCAGGTACAATATCCAGATGGGCGAACACCCCCACCACCTTGCTGCCGGTACCGTACTCGATGTAACAGACCTTGTCGCCTACATTTTCCACTGTCTCAAAACCAAGCCTTTTCCCAAGATCCATGGCATACTGCAACGCCCTTCTGGACTCCCTGCCGTACGGCGCGCCCTCTTCGGGCTCCCCGTAGACACTGGGAATCTGGATGATCTCCGAAAGAGATCTGACCATTGCGTCTGCATTTTCCTCAATCCGTTTGTTTAATGCTTCTACCATGTTGTTGTACCCTTCCTTTCCTTGTTTGTGTATCGTTATGCAAATTCCGGCCGTTGGTTCCCGCCACTGCCACCCGTCCGGACTGTCGCCTTACTGCAAAACCTCCAGCTCCTTGCTGTAGGAATTCAGAATCTCGCACCCATCCTCCGTCACCAGCACCAGATCTTCGATCCTGACCCCCATCTCCCCTTCCAGATAGATGCCTGGTTCGATGGAGAAAATCTGTCCTGCCTGGGTATACTCCTCATTGGCAGCGGACACATCCCCGTAATCGTGCACCTCCATGCCGATGAAATGCCCCAGCCGGTGGGTGAAGCAGCTTCCGTAGCCTGCTTCCTCAATGATGTTCCTGGCCGCGCGGTCGATATCCTTAAACCGTACCCCCGGACGGACCATAGCCTCCGCCGCCCGGTTGGCGGCCAGCACAAGCTCATAGACCCTCTGGTGCTCCTCCTTCTCCATCTTTTTGAAAAAGAAGGTTCTGGTCATATCCGCACAGTAATGGTCTTTGATGCAGCCCACATCCATGAGCACACAGTCTCCGGGCTTTAAAGCCACATCCCCGCACCGGTAATGGCCCACGGCACCATTGGCGCCAAAGCACACCGACGGCGGGAAGGAGAGATCATCGGCACCCAGGCTCTGGTAGATTTCCTTCATCTGCCCTGCCACCTGGCGCTCTGTCACGCCCTCCTTCAAAAGCTCTTTGAACCGTGCCATGGCCTGATCATTGATGGCGGAAACCCGCTTCATGGCTTCCTTCTCCTCCTCATCCTTGATGGCCCTGGTCTCATCCACACAGAGGGAGCTGTTGACAAATCCGGCCGCACAGCCCTGCTCCATCAGGGGCAGCAGAAATCTGGCCGGCATCACCTTATCCACCCCAAGAACCTTCTCCCTGTCTATCCTCGCTCCCAGCAGCTCCAGATAAGGATCCGTATCCGAGAACCGGACCACCTCCACCCCCGGCTCTGCCGGTAGGGTAAACATATGATTGACGAATAAGCAATGCTTTCTATTCCTGTTCAGATAAAGGGCTACCAGCCTCTCCCCTGCATCCACCCAGATATCCGTAAGATACAGGATCGAAATGGCATCGGCAACAACCATCTGCTCCAGTCCCATGGCCCCGAGTTTCTCCAAAACCCGCTCAATCCTTTTCTCCTTCATGGATCAAACCTCCATTATATAGTCATCCCTGTCTGGCCCTGCTTCCCATCCAGCTGGGCCAGCTGCTCTTCATATTCCTTCTGCATCCGTCTCTTCTCAGCCACTACCTTCTTCCAGGCATATAAGAACAGGGAAATCGCAATAATTCCGTAGCAGAGGAACACCCGGAAATATTCGCCCAGCTGGGGATCATTGAACAGCACCTTTCCTGCCAGGGGCGTCATAAAGAACAGAATATGGAACAGCACCGTCCCCGTGAACACCTGCCCCATAGTGGCCTTGTCAATGGACGCGCCGCCTACCAGCAGCGCCGCCACAGCGTAGGTACCCACCTGCTCATGGCTGTTGAAGGTCTGGACATTTCCGATATTCTGAAGGAAAATGATCTGTCCCCAGGAAGCGATAATGGTAGACAGTACCGTGGCCACGATCCGGGTCCGGTCTACGTCGATCCCGGCAGCGGAGGCCACCTGCATGTTCATACCCACGGTCCGGATATCCTGCCCCAGCTTGGTTCTGGTGATGAAGACCACCAGCAGACAGACAGCCGCGATGACAATGGCTGTCAGCACCGGCACCTGGACGATGAAAAATGCCTTTGTCACCGCAGGCACTGTCTTGATCAGCACCTGCAGCACCGCCAGCAGGATACTGGTGATGATGAAGCCTCTGGAGGACAGACAGGCTTCCTTAACGCTTTCCTTTTTCTTAAGAAGCTTCCAGGCCAGGATTACTGCCGTGACTGCCGCGAAGCAGGCCAGGAATACGGGAAGGAACTTGACAAACATCACCTTCCAGGCGTTGTCCACCGCGTACTTGGTTTCCGCGTGGAAGTCAATGGTATTTCTCAGTCCTACATAGATGGTCTCACCGGCTTCATTCTGGGAGTTCAGCATGATCTCCGGGTTCACCATAGGGATGATGCTGCCTACCATGAAGATGAAGATCAGGTCATAGACACCTACGGCGAAGAAGCCCAGGATCATACCGGTGATCATTTCCTGGCCCTTTACCTTATTGAAAAGAATGCCGGTCAGGGTGCCCAGGATCACCGACAGGATCGTGGCGATCACTGCCGCCAGGACAATGCCCTTAAGACCGTCAAAGCTCCAGTGGGTGATCAGGATCAGCCCCACCTCTCCGGCCATGGCCCCCAGGACGATACTGAAGTTCAGGCCCATGCCGCAGAGTACCGGCAGGATCAGGGACACGATCAGTATCGCGTTCCGCCCTACACGGGATATGGTCTCTGTGATCACGTACCCGGCATTCTGCCCGGATATCTTGATGCTGGCCAGACAGAGAACCGTAAACAGGATAGGAACCATATTGTCCTGAAGAAATTCCACTGCTTTGTTATGTTTCTTGTTCTCCATGGTCATTTCCCTCCATTTGCTCGAATCTTGGTCAGCGCGTACAGGATGATGCCGTTCTGTACGATGATACGCACCACCTCTGATATGCTTCCTGCATTGATCACCGCGTTGGCCACGGGGGTAGCCAGGGTCAAAAGGCTCTGGAACAGGATCACACCCAGAACCACATTGAATACCCCTGCCTTCCTGGGCGTGGCGCCGCCGATCAGGATTGCCGCCATGGCCGGAAATGCCATCATCAGGGGCGCGGAGTAGAACTGGTAGAAGCCGTAGCTCTGGGAGTAAATATTGATCCCAATGGCCGCGATCACCGTGGAAGCGATGATACCGATGGTACGCACCCGATTATTATTGACACCCAGGGTTCTGGAAAAGCCGGGATTGACGCCGCTGCACCGCATGATCACCCCTGCCCTGGTCTTCATGAACAGCCACATAAGCAGGCAGCCTGCGGCAAACACCAGCAGAAGCCCCGTGGACAGGGAAAAGTCCTTCCAGTAGGGATTGTCCTGGAGAATGCCCATGGCCCGGAAGTCTATCTTTAAGAAATTATCCAGCACCTTGTCATAGTTCTCTTCCAGGGTCATCGTGGTACGCAGACCTACGCCGGTGATGGGCCACACAATCTTGGGATTGGAGTAAGGCAGCACCAGCCATGCGATAGACATCAGGGACACGATGGAGAATGCCATGTAGTTTCCTACGGTCATCTCCGAGCCTTTTACATTATTTAACAGCAGGGCGTAGAGCCAGCCGGCCGCTATGGCAAATGGCACCGACACCAGGCAGGCTCCCCAGAAGCCGGCCAGTCCCGACCAGTTGAACTGTACCGCGATGGAACCGCCGAACAGCCCGCACAGGATCCCGATGGGCAGTCCGAAGTTCAGGCCCGCGCCGCAGACAATGGAAATCATCATGGCCAGCACCAGGAATCCGTTCATGCCGATCCGGACCAGACAGTCGGAGTAGATCATGCCCGGATTGATCCCCAGGGGAAACACCGAGAGGATCAGCACCAGAAGGAATCCGATCACCACAGTCCTGGATACGCCCAGGTAATCAACTGCTTGTTTGAGTCTGTTCATTCTTTCACCGTCCTTTCTGTCTCCCGGGCAGGTGCCACGTCTCCCGACTGTCCACCGCCCTGGGCTGCTGCCGTATTCTGCGGCCGGCCTCCCTCCTGGGCTGCTGCCGCATCCTGCGGCCGGTCTCCTCCCTGG
>CAJTOW010000039.1:0-14138 GCA_910577655.1 uncultured Lachnospiraceae bacterium
GGAATACCCGCGCCACTTTTGCGTCCAGCACATCCGCCCAGGCTTCCTTCCCTGCCGTTGTCAACGTAGTCCCGTCCAGTTCCACGATAGTGTGGGGCAGCCCGTAGTCGATCTCGTCATGCACCAGATGCAAGTTCTCCCATCGGGCGCACAGCAGATCTTTCAGGCAGGCTTCCATAGTCTGTCCCTCATCTTTCTGTTGCATCATCTCTCCGGGATCCCTGGCCTGCGGAGCTGCCCCCGCCAGATCCTGACGGTTCTCCGTTTCCTTCTGGCAGTTGGGGCAAAGCTCCGGATAAAAACGCAGCTCCAGACAGTCGCTGCGAACATATGCCATGCTGACCTCCGGCCTCTCTACAAGCATGTCCGCCAGAAGTTCTGCCAGTGCCGGATTTTCAGAAAGAGAAAAATCACACCCTTCCTGTACCTGATCCAGATAAAAGATCCAGTTCCCGTCTCTCGTTCCATCGGTCCCAGTCTGGATCATTTGGTCCGCCAGCCGGGACAACCCTGCCCCGAACTCCGACAAGGAATCATATTCCAGGGCGGCGGCATCCGGCACATAGGAGGCGTAACGGGCATAACCATATCCCTCAGATTCTACCAGGACACCGTCACGCCTTCCCTCTCCCGTCACAAGGAGACAGTGATAGATCCCGTCTCGGTCCTCCTGCATCAGATCGATATTTTCCTCAATGCAGGGCAGCCCCTCCAGGGGATTTCTCAGAAACTCTTCAAACTCACCGGCTGGCAGGCACACCTTTTTTTCAATCTCCGCCTTCTGGAACTGAAAATCCGGCTTGTATAAAAACAGCATATCTACTGGATTGATCGCACATCCCTCCTTCCTTCAGGTAAAATCCACTTCGTAAAGGGTTTTCACCACCCTCTTATATTCCGCGTGCTGCAGTGCCTCCTTTGTCCCATGGCGCATCTTTTTGTTCAGCTGCTTCCTCCGCAGGGAGATCCCCCGCTTCAGTTCGCCCCGCATGCTGCCGGGGCCTCTTCCCCGTACCCAGTCGGCTCTCCTTCTCCTGGCTGTGCCGGGCATTGGTTTCTGTAATGCCATCGCTTCCTCCTGTTCTGCCGTTTTATGAACCGGCTGCTGTTCTCTTTCAGCAACACACCATACCGGAACATCTCCGAAAAGTCGATACCCAAAACCCACAAAGATCCCTTTTTTTCTCTGCAGATTTCGGCTTCTTCCTCTCCTTTACGGGATCCCCGGCAGACGTCCCGTGGCGTAGTAATGGCTGCGCCAGTAGTTGGAATTCAGGTCACCAAAACCAATTGGGTCCCCCGCGTGAAGCATTTTCCCATCCCCCACATACATCCCCACATGGCTCACCGGACCGGGGGATGCATAGGTTCCGGTGAAAAAGATCAGGTCACCAGGCCTTGCCTCCTCACGGGGTACGATGGCGCACTGGTTATAAATCCCTTCCGCCGTTGTCCTGGGCAGGTTGTAGACGCCGGACTGCGTATAGATCCAGCAGATATATCCGCTGCAGTCAAAGGACGTGGCCGGGGAAGAGCCGCCCCACACATAGGGAAAGCCAATATAGCGGGAAGCCTCCGCGAACAGCGCCCCGTAGCTTCCATCCCCCATGGCCTCCCCTGCCTCGAAGCTGCCAGGCCCCACCCGGCCATAGACTGCCGTGGTGTAGATCCGCTGGGCGTTGGCCCGGTCCTCCATAGTCAGGGTTTTTCCCAGCAGGCTTTCCAGATTCCGGCAGATCTCCTCCTGATCAGTGAGGAAAATGGCCACCGTATAGGTTTCCTCCGTGATGCTCCCATCCTCTTCCTCTACCTCCCTGGTACGTTCCTCGTAGCGCAGGAAGCATTCCAGAAAGTCCTTCTGCACACGGCGGGAGGGCTGCCCTTCGCCAAAGTACAGGGCATAGAACCAGGCTTTAACCCGGCTCGCATCGATCTCCCCGCCCTCCAGGTCGTCCACGCCGGCGATCAGGCTGTCCAGATTCTGGAAACTCTTTCGGATATCCTCGATGTATTCCCGGTACTCCTCCGGCACCTTTTCTGACAGCGTCCCGCCATGGAAGGACAGATCCACAGCAGAGAAATTGTGCGTACTGGTGCCGTCCAGTGCGCCCAGGATCATGAAGGTCATCAGGATGAACGGCAGGAACACCGCAACGACCACGGAGGCGATCGCTGTCCTGGCCCGCTTGTCCGTGACTGCCACAGCGGCTGCCTTTACTGCCAGGGTAATGGCTGCGGATGCGGCCATCTCCATCATCTCCTTTCTGAATTATACTCTATATCGGTCTTTTTTCAACCGATTAGGATACTGTTTATTTGCTAAATTGTTGGTTAAACTACCTCTATAGCGAAAAACAGAGGTGAACCCATGGAAGGAACAGACGCAAAGGTGATCGGCAGCCGTATCCTGGAATGCCGTAAAAAACTGAAATACAGCCGGGAGAAGCTGGCAGAGGCCGCGGACGTATCCAATTCCTTCCTGGCGGAAGTCGAACATGGCACCAAGAACTTTTCCGTCCCGGTACTGGCAAGGCTCTGCAAGGCCCTCGGAGTATCTGCTGATTATCTCCTGTTCGGCAGGGAAAATGCGCCGGACACATCCGGCATCCTCCAGATGCTCTCCGGCATCGACCCTCAGTACCTGCCATGTCTGGAGGAACTTCTGGCCGCTTATATCAAGACCATAACGATTGCGGAATCCCGTTAGCTGTGCCGAAAAGCACAGCTTTTTATATCTGCAATACCTGATGCTTCCAGCAGCCATCTGCCATTTCCCTGTTGCCGCACCATCAGACACATATCTTTTGCCTATGGTTACCTGCATGTCTGTTCCTGTACATACCTTCTTACATATTCATGCCGTCAAACATGCTGTACTGCTGAGGTGGCTCCTCAACCCGGTGGCTCCTCTCCTGCTTCATCACTTCTTTCGTTCTCATCAAAGCCGCCTTCAGCACATTCTCATCCATGCCGGCTGTCTGGTACCCTTTCACGATTACACTATAATAACCGCTGTGAGGCATGGCAGCCTGCCTCCCGTCATTCATCACATAGACCATGGCAGACACGTTTTTCCCTTCAATCTCCACCTCAAGGTTCTCCTTCCGGTAGAGGTGCGGCCACCCTTCATAGCGGTCCAGTGCCTTTTCATTCCGGGGAGAGATCTTCCATAAAAGCACAGGCACACTGGCGTTTTCCCGTGGCTCTATGGTGGCCACTCCCCGGAACAGAAGCTCATAGCCTTTGACCTCACCGGTCCCCACGACTGTTGCGCCGGGACACCGCTTCTCCATCTGGGAGAGGTTTAAGTTGCTCCCATATGCGATATATAACCGTTCCTCTTCTCTCTTCATTCCCATTCCTCCTGCTTCCTGTCCTCTACATGGACATGGTAAAAGCCGGAGACTCCTCCCCGGCTTCCTGTCCCTCTGTATGCTGTTCTTCTGTCTGCTCTTCTGTTGCGGCCTGCCTTTCCGCAGCCTCCGCCATCTCCTTCTCTTTTTTCTGCCGCATCCGTTCCTTCTGCGCCAGGGCCTGGGCCGGATCCTTCCAGGCGATGCAGCCGTCCAGATGCTCCAGCAGGTGCCCCCTGGCGGTCTTGAACTCATCCCCGATGAGCCCCAGGCGCAAAAGCCAGGTACGGAAGGTGTATTTTTCATTCTCTGTCACAGTCTTTCTTCGGCTGGCGCAGCTCTGGTTCAGCGCCTGCGCCCCGATCGCCAGACAGAGCTGGATATACGCCTTGATCTTCCCTGCATGGACCGTGCCGTTGAACAGCCGGAACTCCACCGTGCCTTTCTGGAATACGCTGTGCAGGTTCAGACAATGATACCGGCTGTCATCATAGTGGGTGTCCCTGCGGCTGTTTCCGCCATACCAGATGCGCTCCACCGCCTCCATGCTCTTTGGCTTCCGGCTGTTCAAATCGTCCAGAAAACGCTGTTCCACCGGCTGGCACCAGCGGTGCTGCCTGGCTACCGAAACCTGCAGGGCCTTGTAGATCAGGTCCTCCTTTGCCGCCATGATGTTGGTGATGTTCCGGAGCGTCCGGGCATCAAAAGGGGAAGCATCGATATGCACATGGATCCCGCAGCTTTTGTTTGCAAACGCACCCGCTTCCCGCAGCTTCCGGATCAATTCCTGGACCGTCACGATGTCCTCATACCTGCAGATCGGGCTGACCATTTCCGTCCGGTATTCCGGGGATGCGTCAAACCTGTTTTTTCCTTCTTTTCTCTGGGCCTTGATACTGGCATCACTCATGAATTTCCATTCCCGCTGCTGTTGGTCCTTTGCCGCATAGGTGTCATAATAAGTCCCCACATAATAGGACGATGTGCCAAAGTGTGCCGCTGCCACTTCTGCCGCTCGTCTTCGGCTGATCCCGGTCAGTTCGATCTCAATGCCAAACTTCTGGTCCTTCAGATCTATGCCTGTCCACCTCCTCTCCTGTCAGGATATTCCGGCCTCCATCAGCGCCCGCCTGCCTTTCCGAACAGCCTGGCCTTGTAATCCGGAGCCGTCACCATCAGGTTATACCGTTCATTGCCGCACTTATAGAGGCACACCCCTCTCTGGGGATAACGGATCAGGGAGAATTCACTGGGTTCCAGCTGCAGAGTGTCGATATAGAACTTCTCATCAATGGCACCAGCATTGAACAGGAACTGGTGGGTGGGGATGGAGAACAGGGGCTTGGTGTACTCCCGGATTCCCTCGATATTGAAGTCCTCCAGGTTCTGGCTGGCAATAATGACCGCCGAATTTTTCTTCCTCACCCGTTTCATAAAGTTCCGCACATACTCCACAGCCGTTAGGTTGGAAAGAAATAAATAGAATTCATCCAGGCTGGCCGCCGTATCCCCGGTGGTCAGAAGCTCGTTGCTCATGTAGGACAGCACGTTGAACAGCAGGGCATTCTTCAGGCTTTTGCTGGCCTGTAAAAGCCCCTTCACCCCGAAGGTGACAAAGGTGGAATCCGTGATGTTGGTATGCCCGTTGAAGAACTTGGACTCCGCCCCCTTACACATGGAATGCAGCCCCAGGAGGATGTTCTGCAGAAGCTCCGCCGTGTAAAGCTGCCGTTCCTTTTCATCAAAGCCTTTGTATTCCGCCTCGATAAAATCGTACATCTCCGAAAGGGTTGGGTAATCCTCCGGCCCCAGCAGTTTAAAATCCGTCTGGTCACTCAGGCCCCGGCTCTGGTACAGCTTCTGCAGCATGATCTCGATCACATCGATCTCCCGGTCTGTGAAGTCCTTGTAGCTGCGGAAGAAATCCTTTAAAAAACTGATGTGCTGGCTCAGACGGCTGCTGATCCGGAAGGTCTCCGGGGCATCCGGATCCTCCGGCCCGTCCCCCTCATCCCATACCTTCGGCTCCAGGGGATTGATGATATAACGCCCTCCCATCAGGTCAATGAAGCACCCCTGCAGGTTGTTGGTCAGATCCTCATACTCCATCTCCGGGTCCAGGCAGATGACGTTCATGCCCGACTCCCGCAGGTTGCACAGGATCAGCTTCAGCAGATAGGACTTGCCCTGGCCGGAGTTTCCCAGGATCAGGATGGAGCCGTTGGTCTTGTCCTCCGCCCTCTGGTTAAAGTCCACCAGGACATTGCTGCCGAACTTGTCACGGCCCACATAGAAGCCATGGGGATCCGTCTTTCCGCTGTAGTTGAAGGGATAGAGGTTGGCCACGCTGCTGGCAGGCAGCACCCGTTCGAACTGGTCCCAGAACACATTTTTTCCGCTGGGCATCACGGACTGGAAGCCCTGTTGCTGCCGCAGCATCAGCCGGTCCACGTTCAGCTTGGAGCGGATCAGCTCTGTCAGGACCTCTGTCTGTAACAGCTTCAGACGGTCATAATCACTGGCAGACAGTTCAATGTACACTGCCGTGTGCAGCAGCGGTTCCCGGTTCCGGTGGGTCTGGGCGACAATCGTAGCCACATCCTGCAGGTTACTCTCCGCCATCACGGTCTGCTGCAGGTCATTGGTGTTGGCCCGCTCCATCCGGTTCTTGCTGGCGGCGTTGCTGATGATCTTCCTCTCCTCGGCGGCATTCACATGGCGGGTATAGATCCGAAGCGTCACCCCGTCCTTCTCCCCCAGCCTTTTTAAGATGGCCTGTTCCTCCGTGGAAGTAGGGTATTCCCTAAGCGCCCAGACACACCGAAAGGTATTGCCGCAGATGAAATGGTCCGTGTTGAACTTGATCACCGAAGGGGCGATCATATCCAGGAACTCCTGCACACGCACATCTCCCGGATGTCCGGACTGGTCTGTATTTGTATTCCTCAATTCTGTTCCTCCTGTCCTGTTTTTCTGCATAAAAAGACGCCAGACGCTTTTCACATCTGACGCTTCCTGTCTCTAAATTTTTTACAATCCTGTTTTCACAACTGCTGGTTCATCCCCTGGGCCTGTTCGATCATGGCAAGATACCGGTCAAGCTGCACCTCCTCCAGTCCCGCAATCATCTCCGCAAACGGCCCGATATTTCCTTCCACCGCATAGGCTTCCAGTGCGTTAAAATAATCCAGCCGCTCCTTCTTGTCTATAGATATGGGTGCAAAGCCGTTTGCCATCAGCTGGTAATTCATGATCAGCCTCGATGTCCTCCCATTCCCGTCCGGGTAGGGATGAATCTTTACGAATTCCGCATGGGTCCATGCCGCCAGTTCGATCAGGTTCAGCTGCTGTCCCTTCCAGCCCAGGTCTGCATAAAAGTCTTTTGCCTGCCGGTACATCTCATCGGGGGAAGGCGGGGTATGCTGTGCGCCGGAAATATACACATCCACATTTCGGTAAACTCCGCCTGCCAGGATGTTCTTCATCAGGATTGCATGGATATCTTTGACGATCTTCTCATCCAGCGCATACCCTTTTCCAATACAGTCTTTCACATAGTGGAAAGCCTTCTCATGGTTTATCGTCTCATAAAGCTCCCGCAGACGCTTGCCGCCCACGCTGATCCGGTCCTCCAGCACCAGCTTTGTTTCCATCAGTGTCAGCGTGTTCCCCTCTATCGCCGTGGAATGGTGGGTATATTCGATCTCAAATGCCCGCTCATAGCTGGCAATGGTCAGTTCCGGAATCAGGTGCTTTCCTTCCTGATATGCATCCCGTTTCCGTAATAATTCCGGATAGTCCATATGCTGCTCCCTTCTTCCTTTTTCCAAAGTATACCACACTTTTGCCGGGTAGTAATCCACTATTTTCCCTTAATCATCCGGGATGATCCACCGCTCCCCGTCAAAGTCCTCAAACTTCTCACTGGTCACGTTCTGCTCATAGTATACAGCCATGATCCGCTTGATATCTTCGCTCCCCGCCCGGCTGGCAGAGAATCCCTGCTCTTTTAAGGATTTTTCGATGCGGTCCAGGTAGGAGAACACCTCCGTCCCTTTCTCGTTGTGGAGCCGGATGATGATTAAAAATTCCCTGGCCGTGGCCATCTGCACCTGAATCCGGTCCAGGAAATTCTGGTCACGCTCCAGCAGCTTCCGTACTACCGGGTTCCTCTCCTCCTCTGCCCGTTTCCTTAAGAAGCTCTTGTTCTCTTCAAAATTCTCCCGGCTGTTTAAACACAGCATTTCAATCTCCGCCACACCTTTTAACACATTCATCAGGGCATACACCCTGGCCCCCACGCTGGAATCGGACAGCACCGACAGGTTGGTGGGCCGGATCATGAAATACACCAGGTCGTCCCCATCGTAAGTTTCCAGGCTGTAGTCGCTGACCGCCTTCGTGTTGATGAGCTGGCGGGTGGAGAGCTTCTGCCCCCTCTCCCTTTTTTCTTTTCTGCTCATTGGTGAAACCTCCATTCAAAAAATTGCTGCCGGAAAAAGAACGCACTGGCATAGCAGAGGAAATCCAGGATGCTGGTATCCTCAAAGCGAATCGTCAGAAACGCATACACAGCAGTCAGGATCGCCGGGATGACGATCCCCGTCTGGGTAATGGCCAGGACAGAAAGAAGGACACCCACGCCTACAATGGTAAGATCCTTAAGCTGCCACAACCACATGGTTGCCTTCGCCTTCAGGTGGTCCGGATAAATATACATCGTTCACTCCCCTTTCTTAACATAACGTCATCGCCTCCATCCCTGCAGGTTCCTCCCGGCGCTGTCCCTCTATCTGCTTCTGGAAGGAACAGATATCCGAAGACGGCACTTTCCGTATGGGAATCCCCAGTCTTTTAGCCTCCGCCTCCTCCGCTTTCATCCCGGCAGACATCCGTTCCCCGCACAGCCAGATTTCCTCACAGACTGCGAGTACCCTCCGGCCCATCTTAAGCCCGGCCTCCCGTTCCTTTGGCACCCGGTCATCCAGAAACTGGGGATACATCAGGTGAACCGCTACCGGCGTATACCCCTTTGCCGCCGCATACCGGCAGGCCGCTTTCGCAAACGCCACATTCCCTTCCACATCCCCGGCGTAGGGGGATGCGATATATACCAATTTACCCTCTGTCATTTTGCCACCGCCTTTACTACAGTTCTGGTCATGTTAATAGCGCTCTGAGCCGCATAGACCGTACTCATGATGTTGGCCCTGGTGTTGGTATCCAGCCCGAACTGCCCGGCAATCCTGGGCACCTCCCCAGCTGAGAGCATCAGTCCAAGCCCCAGAAGGGCATGATCCTTTAACACCATAAGACCGGCGATCAGGATCGTTGCCTGCAGAAAAGCTGTCAGACACAATCCAATGACCTGCCTGCACCAGCTGGTAAAGCCATCCAGGTATCCCCTGGGGATGCTGAACATGTAAAGGCTCCCCACCGCAATCTGGATCACCAGGATCCCGCCCCGCTTTAAGTTGGCAAAGAACACCTTGATGGTGGCGTATCCCATCATGATCAGGATAAAGATCATCAGAATAGGGCTGGTGATCTCCGTCAGGCCGCCGAAAACACCGCCGCTGCTCATGACCTCCTCCAGACTCGCATCCTGCAGGGTGCCGATGATGTTATTGGCAAGCGTGCCTACATCCGTCCCAAAGCCCGTGATCCCTGCCGTAAAGCTGGCCTGCAGGGATACGCACAGCTGGTAGAGCCGCACCGGCACCACGGAAAACAGCCCCACTGCCAGAAATCCCTTGACGGCATTCAGAGCTGTATCCTTCACGCTGCCCCTGCCGGACTGGTATTCGATGCCGCACTCAAACACAGCCACCACAAGTCCTACTCCGTACAGTGCCCATCCAAACTGGAAAAAGAACTGCACGATTGCCTGGACCCAGGCCATCTCAAACAGCTCCGCCCCCATATTTCCCATGGCGGAAAAAAAGTTCCCAAGGAACCCGATGATCTGCCCGTAGATCCAGTCCACGATCTGCCCAAGAACCGTGTCCGCCACAAAATCCCATATAAACATAGGTCTGCCTGTTCCTCCTTTCTTTTCCGGAGACCAAAACACATGGACTGTCAGGACATGTCCATCCCCTGCCCGACACCATATTTCCAGCACAGCCTGGGAACGATCTCCGGCAGCATCTCCCTGTTCCAGCAGCTGCTGATGTCCGGTCTCAGTTCCACTTCCGAAAGGATCTCATCTTTTTCCTTTTCCCCAAGGGGATGTGCGTCAATCTCCTGATAGGCATCATTTCTATATTCCAGCACCCGCAGATAGCTTTCTGCACTGGTCTGCCCTTCTCTTCCGATCCAAGTTAGATAGTCTTTCAGGACGGATGCCAGCCCTTTCGTCTCGATTTCTTTTTTCTGCCCGTAGGCATATAAGGCAACATATCCATAAGCTTCAAAATCCGCCCCTTCTTTCGGGATTTCCACCTCCGCCAGGGAATCCGGATCCTGGAGCACCTGCATATACACATCCTTTCCCTGAGAAATCAGCCAGGAGCGAAAGTCGATAAACCCGTCATCCGTACAGTGTGTCCCTGTAGCCGCACAGGCCGCCCACAAATCGTTCCTGTCTGCAAGCTGCATATACACGCCCTTGATCTCATGCCATCTGGCGATGTCCGCAGCAGAATATTCCATCAGTTTCCTCTGGGTTGCTTCCAGAACAGCCTCCTGGTCACCATCCTCCACACATCGGTTGACTTCCCCGATCACTTTCCAGAATGTCTCTTTATCCATACCGGCCTCCTTTCCGCAGCCTGCCAGAAAGACAGGCCGCATATAAACACAGTTTCCTTTCCTCAGATCCCGATGATCCCCCAGATATAAAGCGGGGCCGTCAGCATGAACACCAGGCAGGCGAACAGGATCACCGGTGGCGCCCATTCGATCTGTCCGTGCTTGCGGTAGTCCATATAGGCCGTCCCCACCTTCACGAAGAACAGCACGGCCAGGATCAGGTCGATGGCCGGAAACACCACCTTGTTAACCACCGTCTTGATCTGGGCCGATGCTGTGGTCCAGGTTCCTTCAATGGCCCCTGCCACATCCCCGGTCCCGGCTGCGAAGGCAGTGGTGGCAAACATCATCGCCAGGAGCATGCTTACTGCCAGCATTGCCATCCATTTTTTCTTTCTCATTGATTTTTCCTCCTTTTTCTCTGATGATCTGTTCTTTTATTCCATCCGAAGCTCCGGCCCGGATGTTCTCATTTCCAGGAAATCAGCAACCTCGAAGACCTCCGGCTCCCCATAAAACCTTAAATCTCCCCGGAATCCTTTCTTCAAAAAGCTGAATTCCTCTGCCAGATCCAAAAGTTCCTGCGGCGCATCCACAGGCATTGCCTGTCTCCAAATGACCCAGTCCCCGCTTTGGTACCTGGGCTGCAGCTTCAAGATCACATACTTCTCCGGCACAAAAGGAGGATAGCGTTTCAGGATACCACCCATTGCATAGTAGGGCTTTCCTTCCTGCATCACTGTCAGCTCCATCAGCCGGAGCGTATCCTCCAGACAGCTGCACACCCAGCATTCCCGGTCCCCGAAACGGCGCAGCCTGCCATCCTTCCGGATCCCGTCCAGGTTCTCTCTCTTTGTATAATGGTAGACGGCTCCTTTTGGACGCTTTATCCTCTCATATGCCATGCTCCTGCCCTCCTATGACGGATCCTGCGGGGCGATATGCCAGTCCATCCACAGATTTCCCCGGATGCTTACACTGTCCGACAGGTTCATGGACAGCATCCCGGCAGGAGTCCAGCTGTCGATGAGCCAGGTGTAGGGGGTATAACTCCCGTCCGGGTACCAGATCGGTGTGAAATGGGTCCTCCGCTGATAGGTGCTGTACTCGTTTTCCTGAAACTCAAACCGTGCCTGGTACCCGCTCCCGGTCCGTTCCAGGAGACGCCAGAACCGCCCATACTGGAACTCCGGGAAATACGTCACCGCATTCTGGGCCGGAGTGGTGGCCGAACTCTGTCTGGTGCTTACCCTGGCCGTCACGGTCTCCTGGATCCCGTAACCGGATTTTAAGGTGCTTCCGGAAGCGGTGGGGTTCTTCCCATCCGGTGTGATCCCCATAGTGGCCGACAGGCTTGCATGATAGGTATCCAGGTCAAACTCCCACCAGCCATGGTCGCACCAGTAGCCGTCATCCTCCCCTCTGCTGTGCCAGACCCAGTGTTCCTGCCACCAGGGCCTCCATACGCTCCAGTCCAGGGATGTCTTCTGCTCATTCACCGGCATAGTTCCCGGCGTGAACCCATCGTTCCGGTCATCGGCTTGGGGATCCGGGGGCGGGTTCTGGTCCAGATCCACGATGTTGGCAGTGATCACGCTCTTTTCCGCATGCCCCCTGCCGGTTGCCGAGACGGTGATCTCCATCACCTGGGGTGTGGCCGGGGTGGTCCAGCGGATCCACACCAGCTGGCTGTCTTCGGAAGGGTAATACACATCATTCACCCGCATGGTCCGCCCGCCCACATGGAAGGTCACGGATACCGGATGGTCCGGATCTGCCTGTCCTCCCCGCACCATGACCGAAGTGATGACCTCCGTATTCACCCGGTATTCGTAATCATAGACAGACACTGCCGGTGGAGTGACCACTTCATTGAACCGGACAATGCCAAGGCCCAGGGAGGATTTCACCTCCTGATTGGACCGGACGCCGGATCTTGGCCCTCCCCACGCCGGGAACCCCAGATCCCCGCTTTCCAGAAACATGGACAGCGGCAGGTTCTGGAAGGCCACGGTGGGCAGCACCCTGCGGACGGCTCCCCCGGTCACCTCATCGTAGCAGGCGGCCTCAGTGGCAGTCATGGCCACGTACACACCCTGGAATTTCACATACATCACCGGTTCCAGGAACAGCTTGTACCTGCCGCCGATCAGGGTATCGAAGTCCATCCCCACCAGCCCGGCGATGCTGCGCACCACCTGCTCGTCTGTAAAATAGCTCTTGATCGCTTCGATGCTGGCTGCCCCCAGGCTTTTGGAACTGATGATCCTGGGCAGGGACTGGCCAGGGTTCACATACTGGTAGACTCCGGTATCCGGCGCGATCCCCTGCCCTCCCAGGTAGGAGATCTTGCACACCTTTCCAAAGGAATAGGCGATGTTGCTTAAGCGCTTGTTGGTCAGGTCGATGGGCACGGTCACCGGAGTCCCTCCCTCCGCCTCCACCACCGTCACCCGCACACCCTCCATGCCCGGTGTCCAGCTGTTCTGGTTCGTTCCCTGCCCCATGCCTCCGCCTCCGTTGTCAATGTTTCCTTCCCCCACAGCATAGGCGGTGGAAGGGAAAAGCAGCAGACAGAGCAGCATGCCTGTCAGCACCTTCTGAAAAATCTGTTTCATTCGGCTCCTTTCTGTCCGTAGACCATATCATTACTGCATCGCCGGACGATATTTTTTCACAAAATCCTGTCACGGAACATATACCTGCGAGCATACTTATTTGCCAAATGATTCGGTATCTTTTATGGAAATACAGGAACTGTGTTGGCAAATCATTTGGCTCACGGGTATAACTCCCGGTGACAGAAAAAGCACCGCCACTTTGACGATGCCCTTTTCCTGTCCGATATTTTTCTTTCTGCCATACCGTTTCTCAGTCCATGGACCCGATCTTGTTCCCGTTCTCATACATGTCCCCGGCTGTGGTCCCCGAAGCGCCTCCGCCCTGGTTCTCCACCCATCCGAAGCCGGGGATGTAGATCTGCCCTCCGGAAGTATCCCCGGCCTGTGGGGTACCCTCCGGCACCACCGGCTCTTCCGGCCTGGTCCCTTCCGCATGTTCTTCCGGCACTGGCTCTCCTTCCACGGTCTCCCCATTCGGTTTCTTTGTAGGGTCGTGAAGGATCTCCTCCGGAACTGTTTCCGGCCTTTCCACTTCCTTCTGGAGCTTCTGCTCTTCTCTGTCCGTCTGGACCGGAAGGGCTTCCTCCACTGTTTCAGTATTTCCTGCTTCTGTTCTTACGATCACTTCCGGCTCTTCTGCCTCATGATCGTCACGCTCTCCTTCTGTTCTTTCCAGTTCGATATCCACCCTGTGTGGAAGGTCTGCCAGGATGATCCGGGTATCCTCGGTCTCTTCCGGAAGGATCACATCCCCCGCCCCAGGCTGCTTCCTGAACTGGCTCCCGATCGCCACCGCCAGTACGATGCAGATGACGGCACCTCCTGCGATCATCATCCATTTTTTCTGTTTTGGATTCCGTTTCATGCTTCTCCTCCTTTTTTCAGTGAATCTTACGTTTCCAAGTACCGGTATGCATCTCTTTGTACGACACAACATACCCGAAGTTTTTCCAAAAGTCCAGCATTATCGTATGGAATTTTCAGAATACTTCCATATATCCCGCCTGTACCTTCAGGCGCATCCGAAGAGACGGAAACACCTTCCCGGCAAACCGCACCGGCACCTCCAGCGTGACCATGGCATCCGCCTCGAAACGCTGGGCATTCCGGGGATCTGACGGGGCCAGGGGCGCGTTCCGGATGGTCACCTGCAGGCCGGTGATCTTATATTCCAGCACGCCCTCCGCATATTTGACATGGGCACCGCCTTCTGAATGGGTACCCAGCACCCGGTCCAGTTCATAGTAAATGTCCCCGTCATCCACCGTGGCCTCAAAACCGGAACCATCGCTTGTGTATCCCCCGGAATACCCTTCCCGCACCCCATGGTACACGTTGGCGTAATTGTCGTTGACCACCACCACGATGGCATCCTGCACCGCTTCCTTCACGCCGGCAGCCATCAGGTTCA
>CAJTOW010000039.1:14153-30781 GCA_910577655.1 uncultured Lachnospiraceae bacterium
TATTCCATGACCCCGCACAGGATCAAAAGCAGGGACAGGGTTACGGCGATCACCAGAGGAAAGGACACTCCGCTCTCATCCCTGAAACATTCCTTCAGCTTCCTCATTTCCAGTACACCTCCGATTTTCCGGAGGCTTCTGCCTTCAGCGTCACCGGAAAGGAACTGAAGCTGCCGAACAGCCCCAGGTCATATCGGTAAGTCAGCTGGACACTGACCTCCTCGTTCAGCTGGATCCGCCCGCTCCTTGACCACTGGATCTCCGGTGTCAGGCCCGTCTGCTCCGTCAGCACCGCCGCCCGCCTGCTGGTCTCGCTCCCCACCCGCCCGGAAATCTCCGCCTCCCGGCACAGCTCCGTGGCGTAGGTATCCAGCTGCTGTTTGGCGATGAATACCGGCAGGAGCTTTACGGACAGGGCCAAAACCAGAAAGACACACAGCACCAGCACGGCGATATCGATGTAGCCTTCCCCTTTTTCCTCCTTCCACAGTTTCCTCAATGCTCCCTCACCTCCTGTGCCTTTTCCTCCCCAGTCAGCTGACAGAGTCCTTCCAACAGACGCTCCCTGCTCTTTTTTTCTTTCTGTTCTTCAGTCATTGGCCCTCCTTCCTTCACTCCATTTTGATTTCTATCTCTTCCCCTGGCACCTGCCCGGCTTCCTGCAGTTTTTCATTCAGGATCTCATAGTACAGCTTCTCCCCATCCATACATCCTGTGTCCAGGTCGAATCCCTGGAGCCTTGGATATTTGGGAAGTTCTCCTTTGGCCAGCCGGCTGATCCGGTATTTCGTATACCCCATCTTCTCCAGTTCCTCCTGAAGCATGGGCTTCCCATCCACCACATAAGCCCTCCTTATTTCCTTTTGCATCTCCTTTAGGACAGCGAACACATCCTTATCCTCATTCCGGCATTTCCGGGTATAGAAAGCACTTGCAGTGATGCCAAACTCCCGCAGGAGTCCTGCCATGGTCTTATAGTTCCTTCCCCGGATCCGGCAGTGGGGAATATAGTTCAGCATCTCCTCCTTCCCCATCCCCAGCCGTTCCTTCATCTGGTTTAAAACATCAAACTCCTCCAGAAAAGTAAGGGGCTGGCTCCGAAGCTGCTCCCTCACGCACAGGACTGAGATGCCGTAAACCCGGCACAGGTCGATCTGGCTCTCATACGCCTCCCCCCGATAGGTCACCTTATTTTTCTTTCCCGTCCCCTTGACAGGCCGTGTCAGTGCCTCCTCCAGATCCATCCCATATTCCAGACGGAAGTACACATTGGCCGGCTGTATCCGGTATGCGGCACACAAGTCCCCGAAATGTTCATAGGTCTTTCCCTGGAATTGAACAGGTTCCGTCTCCAGCGCCTTCTTCACTGCTTCCTGGAGCCTTACCCCTTCCCGTACCTGGCTGACCAGATGATAGTGGCTGATGCCAAACACCATGGCGACCTGGGACAGGCTCTGGTACTCCTTCCCCCATACCGCCATGTCACGGCTGGCATATTCTCTAGCATATTCCACGGACTGTCCGATATCCTTTGTCCGGTAGTAGGCATGCTGCAGGATGGAGAGCGGAAGGTCCAGCTTTTCCGCCATGGAACTTAAAGATGGATACTGCACGCCTTCATACTCTGTCTGGATCCCGTTGGTCACCTTCTCTCCAAGGGCAGTCTCCACGGCCTCCTCAAGTGTCCACCCTGAACAGAGGCGTCCTGTCACCCTTTTCTCATCAATTCCATACTCCTGGCACAATTCTTTCCTGGAGCCGTATTCCTTTCCCTTATAACTGACCGGCTTTGGCGGCATCTTTCACCTCCCCTAAAACATACTCCCCATGGATTTGATGATCTCAATCACAATGATCGCCAGGTACATGAACAGGAAACACATCAGCATCACAAAGCTGAACACCCGGATTTTCGGCGGGATCTTCTGGGCCTCCTTCTTCAACCGCTGCAGCTCCAGCTGCTTGAAGTCATGGGAGAGCATCTGGAAATACATGGCTCCGTCATCTCCCCGCAGCACCCCGATGAGCCCCCGGACCACATCGGAGAGCATGGGGGAATTGAGCCTGGCTTCGAACCGGGTCAGGGCCGCCTCATAGCTGCTGGAGCGCATGTCCGCCACCAGCACGTCCAGTTCCCCGGAAAACTGCTCCCCCGCATTCTTCTTATAGTTCTCCACGATGGAGAGCACGTCCCGGCTGTTCTTCAGCTCCTGCTCGATGGTGGATACAAACCGGGGCAGTTCCGTCTCGATGACTCCCCGCTTCTTCGCAAGCAGCTCATCCGCACGGTTGATCTCCTTAAAATAGACCATCACGGAAAGGAACACCACCATCACTGACAGCAGGGGGAATACAAGCAGCGCCGGGAGGATCCCCAGCATCACGGCACCTGCTTTCACAAGCGCATAGGCCTGATAGACCTCCGGCTCCAGGTTCAGCCCGCTGGCCTTTAAGATATTTTTCAGACGGCTCCTTTTATAGGCATCCATCCGGATATAAGGAGCAAATCTGGCCGCCAGTGTCAGCAGGTAGGTCTCAAGCGTCTTCGCCGCTGTCTTCTTCTCCCTGCCCGTATTGACCATGGCCTTTGAGGTCCGAAGGTAGGGAAGGCGCAGCAGATCCGCTGTCACAAAGAACAGCCCTCCTGCCAGAAGCACCCCAAAGGCCGCCAGCAGCCCAATCATCAACATGGTTGTCACCTGTATCACCTCCTGTACTCTAACGGTTTGGTCAGACGGATGACCAGGGCCGTGGAAACAAAGATCAGGGCCGCCGTCACCGCCAGAATGATCTGCCCCACGGTTGTGAACATCAGTGTCTCATACCAGCTGCGGTTTAGAAAATACATCAGCGGAATGTTGCCGATCACCAGAAAAACCATGGTGATGAATTCTTTTCTCGGCTCCGTCACCAGAAACTCCAGCTCTGCGTTCACAATCCGCATGTCGGACATCTTGTTCACGATGGGAGTCAGGGTCGTCTTCAGACTCCGGTCCAGCTGGCAGTCGCTTAAGGCATCACACCATTCCTCGAACACGTCATTCTCGATCCGGCCCCGCAGAACCTTCAGCGCCACCTCCACATCCGGGTTCACCATCTTTACCTGGGTGACAAAATCCCGGAACACGTTCTGAACGGGCGGATTTAAATAATGCAGATTTTCCTCCACCGCTGTCAAAATGTCTTCGTTGCGCAGGTATGCCGTAGTGATGATGGAGAGCGCCGTCTCCAGTTCCGCTGATACATTCTTTTTATAGTGGTTTGCGGTCAGGCGCACATACCAGAATGGTATGAACAGAAAACCGCAGGCCATCACCGGTGCCAGAAAAAAGTTCCCGATCATGATGGCAAAGGAGCCGCCTGCGGCGAACAGGGCAAGACTCACAGCACAGACAAGAGAAAATCGATTCCCTCTCCCGGTCATCACAAGAATGTCCTGGGCCTCCGTGATCTCCTTCTTCAGAATCCCCGGCCTCTTTCTTCTGGTGGCCTCGTTGATCTCCTCCTTCAGCGTCTTTGGTTTCCGCAGAAGAAAGGAAAACAGGTCATCCGTAAATTCCACCGGCCTTAAGCGCAGCAGAAAGAAACAGCCGGCGATCATCCCGGCACAGGCCAGTAACTGGATCATGGTCATTGTTCTACACCCCCTTTCAGGCGCTCCAGCACACTGCCGGGCATCCCGTTCTCGGTCAGCCTCCTGGCCAGTCCCTCCGAAATGGGATTGACCCTTCTGTGGCTGCCTTCAATGATAAATTTCCCCTCCTCCATCCGGTTCTCCGTGATCTCATACTGAAACAGAGGACGGTAATGGCGGCTCCCGTCCGGACGGATCTCACATTCCATGATCTCCATCAGGCGGCGCTGCCGGTTCTCCAGCTGCTTGCAGAAGGCCACGATGGGGTAGGCCTCCGTCACATAGGCCATCAGCGTCTCATCGCTCATGTCCACCGCACGCTTGCATAAGGACACCATCCTCCGGTAAGTGGCCTCACAGCTGTTGGAGTGGATGGTGGTGATCACCGCCACGCCGGTCCTTGCCGCCTCCTGGGCCGCATTGGCCTCCGGCCCGCGCATCTCCCCCACCACGATCACATCCGGATTGAAGCGCAGGGCCATGTCTAAAAGGGCGATCTGGTCCACCCGCTGGCGGTCATTCTCACTGTCGCGGGTCAGGGTATGGATGACGGAATTGCTCACCTTCCCCTCTTTTTCCCGCACCAGGGCCAGTTCCCTGGAGCCGGATTCTATGGTGTAGATCCGCTTCTTATCCGGGATGGTGGTCAGAAGCCAGCCCATCAGGGTGGTCTTTCCGGAACTGGTGGCCCCTGCCACACAGACGGAGATCCCGTAGCGGACACATTCCGTTAAGAAGTCCAGCATCTCCCCTGTCGCCGTGCCGCCCTTTACAAAGTCAGCGGCCTGCATGGACTGAGGATTGACGATACGGATGGAAGCCGCCACCCCGATGTCCTCATCCACCAGCGGGGTCTTCATGGCGGCGATCCGGATGTTTTTGCTTAAATGCCCCAATACTGCCGGGCTTGCGTTGTCCAGCACCATACCGGAGGTATGCAGCATCCGCCGCACCACGTTGATGGCATGCTGGGGACTTTCAAACCGCTCTTCCAGCTTCCTCGTCTCCCCGCCGGCATACTGGATCTCGATGTCCTTCCAGCTGTTAATGTCGATCTCCTCGATGCCGGCCCCGAACACATATCTGGTCAGGAAGGAGAACTCCGCCATCTCCGTATAGATGGTGTCCACCAGTTCCTGGCCGCTCATGCCCTTGACGGCAATCCGGTAGTCCTGCACATATTTGGTGATATAACGTTTGATCTGGGCCTTGGTATCCTCCCCGCCCTCATCCATGATCAGCGTGGAATATTTACTGGAGATGTACTCCTGTACCTCCTGCAGGACAGAGGAGAAGTCCCTGGCGTTGTCCTGCGGAGAGAAGAACAGGTCATGGGTCCTAAGTGCCGTCCCGCCCTTCTGGAACTGCACCGCCTCGTCTTCCTCCTCCACATCCAGGACAGCCGGAGGCTCCATGGGAGCTGCGTGTGCCTGGGCATTGGTCACGCCCACCGTTGCAGTCGGGATCCGGGAGCGGGAAGGAAATGCCGGAGCAGCAAAGTTTTCCTTTTCTGCCGGTTTTCCAGGCTCTTTTATCACAGATAGATCAGAATCCTTCTCCCTGCTTTTTCCAGATCCCCCATTTGCATCCAACATTCTTTCGGACTCTCCCCTCCCGTTTTTGTTTCCGATATGTCCCTCTACCGTCCTGATATCCTGGCTGTCCCTTCCATCCGCCGTGCCTGCCCTCTGCCCATTCCCGGAAGCCGCCTGCCCCATTGCCGGGCCAAACAGTTCCTGCGATCTTTTTTCCCCTAACATCCGAACACCTCCCTGCTGACTGCTTCCAGTTCCTTCCGGAAGCCCCGGCTGTCCCGAAGAGACAGGTCTGCCAGAAGGTTCCCGGCCAGAGTCTGTCTGGCAAGTTCCGGGGAATGGGGCAGACGGAAGGTCACGTTTCCAAGCACCTGTTCCGCATGATCGCTGGCTTCATCCGTCCTTACGTTGCTGGCCACCTTATACTGCTTGTCCGCATCCCATTTGTTGTCCCGCAGGAGAGGAAGCTGGCTGGACAGGTAGCTGATGCTCTTCAGATCGCAGTTCACCAGCCGCAGCACCGCATCCGATTCCATCAGGGCCACCGCCGAGAGGATGTCGTTGGCGATATAGCTGCCGCAGTCGATGATGATATAAGGGGCGATCCCTTTCAGGCACTGGATCAGCTCCGATGCCTGGCTGGCCGTAAAGGGCGGATAAGTGTACTCGTTCTCTCCCTTTAACATCCCAAGGAAGGTGAGACAGCCGTACTTCTTATGAGTGACCAGGTTGTGCTTCACCAGGGATTCCGACACCCGCACCGCCGCCAGAACGCTGCCCAGGGAATGCTCGCATTCCAGTTCTCCGGGCGGGCAGATGCAGGGCAGCATGGGGGCGGTCATATCGCACAGCAAGAGGATGACGTTTTTCTTCTTCCCTGCCAGATATTTGGCCAGCTTCACCGCCACGGTGGTCTTGCCGCTGCCAGGGCTTCCCCAGACTGCCAGCACCTGGTTCGGGGAGCCGTACCCGTCATACTCCGCTTCCCTCTGGCCGCCATCCTCCCTGCGGCCAAAGATTCCATTCTTTTTAAAGTTCATCTACTGCTCCTCCCCGTCCCCGCTGGCAGGAGCCTCCCTGTCTCCCTCCGTGTTCGCTGTGTCCTCTGTTTTTTCGCTGCTTCCTTCTTTCTGCTCTGAAGATTCCTGTGTCTCCTGGGAATCCGCCTCATCTCCTGTGCCTTCCGCTTCCCCTTCTTCCGTTTTCTCTCCTTCTGTTTCCTCCCCTTCGCTGTCCTCTTCCTCCGGGGCATACAGCGCTTCCAGCAGTTCGTCCTGGGCTTCTATGAATTTCCCCGCATTCTCCTTCGTTCCCCGGTACACCAGGGAAAGGTGCAGCTTTCCGTCCGCCTCCAGATCCGCCAGCACTTTGCTCTGTTCCGGGGACACCAGAAGAGTGACCGTTCCCGGAAGCTCCCGGTCCTCATCCTCCGCCTGTTCTCCGGTATTGGCATCGTAGCCGCTGTTGGCCGTGACGGCGATGACCTCCACATACTGCAGTTCTGCCGGGATAACCGTGACTCCCTGCTTCTTATAGTCCGGGGCAATGACCGAGACGATGTCCCCACTCATCAGCTTGCCGGACAGACCGTTGGCAAAGGCCTTGACCGTGACGGAGATAGCCTGCTTCTCCCCGTTCAAGTTGTAGAGATAGGCATTCTCCGCCGCAGGGGCATCTGCGATCTTGGAGCTGATGATGTAATCGCCGGGAACCATGTCCGCAGAGGCGAACCTGCCAATCACCGTGGCCGTATCCTTCACCACACCTTCCGGAAGGTTGTAGCCGCCCACCTCCACCATCCGTACCATATCCTTTGTGATCTCATCCCCCAAATGGATCTCCTTCACCACCCGGACGATCTCCACCTTCTGGCTCATGGATTTGTTGAACAGCGGGGTTACCGCAAAACAGATGATCAGAGAAAGGATGATGCAGATCACCCCGATCACCGTCCGATTCTTAAAAAAGCTCATTGTTTCCTCCTTCCGATACAAGGCTGCGGCAGCCTGTATCCTTCCGGCATGCCGCAGTCTTTTCCTTATTCACAGTTTCTTTTTAGCAGGGCGATCCATAATGCTTCTTACGGCGGCGCAATACACAGAAAACTGCGGCGGACACCGAAGCAAGGGCACCTGCAACAAGCAGGATTTTCTTCATACGCATCTCCTCCTTCCTGAAAGAAAAACAGGCTGCCGGATCCGACAGCCATAAACAGTTTCCAAAATGCCCCCTGTCACAGATGGTTGACATTTTCCCGCAGGAAGCACACCTTCTCCCTATGGAAGAAAGTAAGCTGCCAGAAAGCCGGCAGACAGAAATGGAGCCATGGGCCGGGCTTCCTTCCCCCGCAATCCTCCTGAAACGACCAGGCAGGAACACAGCATCAGGAACAGCCCGATGAGGCATCCAAACATCGCATCCCAGAACCCCAGGACCAGGCCGCAGGCTGACACCATCTTCACATCCCCACCGCCCATCCCTCCTCCCATGGCCGCAACCAGGAAAGGTACCGCAGCCAGGAGTCCCCAGAGATTCGCTGGCCGGAAACACAGAAGCGCCGACAATGCGATCCCCAGGTTCAGGATATCCGGGATGATATGCTCCTGGTAGTCGATCCAGGCCGCTGCCAGTAACAGCGCCGCAAACAAAATTATCTGCATCAGGGCCAGAATCTGCCCCGGCTGGATGGCCACCCCCTGTATCCCGGACACAAGCCAGGGAGCCGGCATAATCAGGGCCATACCAGCCCTAGCCGGCATAGTTAAACATTTCCTGCACACGGCGGGTCAGCGTGGGCAGGACTGTCTCATCAAACAGCGCGTACAGGCCTGCCAGCACCAGCGCCCCGATGACCACTGCCATCAGGATCTTGATGGCAGTATCCACGAACCCTTCCCCTGACCTGTTGGTGAGTGCCTGACGGATCTGGAATGCCCTGCGGGACACACGGTTTCCTAACTGGATCATTACTTTTCTCAAAATCGTCTCCTCCTTTTTCTGCTGATAAAACAGACGGAGGCAGGCGTACAGATGCGCCTGCCTCATCCGGCACCTCCCGTTCCATCGGGAGATTGCCGCATTTCATTGGTCTCTTTGGTTTCTGATTCTCTCCGTTTTCTGTCGATCTCCTGCCTGCCGCTGCTACATGGACATCCCGCCCATGCCCTCCTCCTGCTCCGGAGCCTCCTCTTCCTGGAAGTTGGCATCGTCCAGGTCCGGTTCCTCCCCGGAAACCTGCCCTTCTCCCGCAGTCTGCGCTTCCCCGGAAGTCTGTTCCTCTCCCGAAGCCTGCTCCTCCTGCATGGCCAGGGTCTGGGTATACGCCTCCCGCACCGCCTGGTCGAACTGTTCCCGCAGGCCACGGCTCTCAAAGAAGCAGGCATCCTTGTATTCCCTGGTGTCCGCCATTTTTGTCCTGGGCATCACCACCGTCAGGTCATAGTCATCCTCCTTGATCTTGACGTTGCGGATGGTGCAGATGCCCGCCAGTTCTACATCTGCGGTGGCCAGGAATTCTCCCCTCTGGCTGTCCGTGTGGATCGCCACCCCGGTTACCGGCAGGACCTCCGGCTGTGCTGCTTCCTGCTGGGAAGCCTGTACGGCTGTCCTCTGTGTCTGGTCTTCTCTTCTCGGCATTCTTTTTCCTCCATCTTCTTTTTTATCTAAATCCCCGTTGGGGCTTCAGAGCTTCTTTCCTGCAGAAAGCCGCCACAAAAAGCGGCGGCCTTCCCTCTCCTCTATGATGCTTCTGTATCTGCTTCCTGCTCTTCCCTGGCTTCTCCCGCCTCATCGTTATTCCTTTCGGCTCCTTCGGCCTCCGTCCTATTTTCTCCAGCCGCTTCGGCCTCGTACCGTTCCAGTTCCTTTGTGATTAGCCCGATCACGAATTCCCTCTGGCTCAGTCCCGAATGCTTCGCCAGGTATTCCTTTACCCGTCCGAACAACTCCTCCGATACCTGGAATGCCAGCGTCCTTGTCCCGTTTGCCATCTCTTTCCCGCCTTTCTTAAAATGTTCCTCCAGTACCATCTCCACATACTGCGCCAGGGTCAGCGCAAGGGCCTCCTGCTCCTGCTTCACCCTCCCGTGCAGCTCCTCCGGGATCATGGCACATAAATTCTTCCGTTTTTCCATTGCCGTCCTCCTTCCTGCAAGCCAAGTATATGGAAAACCGGGCGGAATAGCTATGACCAATACCAACAAGGATTTTCCATAGAATGAAGCATATCCACTAAATTGTCATGCCGCCCATGCCCTGGGACAGATCCTCCACCTGGAACATGGATGTATAACTGCCCACCGCATCCGCAAGGGTCTTATAGTCCGCCGCCGTGGGCTGGTAGACATACCAGGCAAAGTCATTTCCATTCTTCCAGATATGTGGAATGATCCCTTCCTTGAAGTTGGGATTTGTGGTCGGCTTCTTTCCCAGTACATCCGCAAATCTCAGCAGAAGACTGTCCAGAGGGCCTTCCCTCCGGTTCAGCAGGGTCACCTTCAGCGCGGAATACTGGTCCGACACCCCTTCGGTGGCAAACTCCATCCGCACCCGGACATCCTCATTCAGTTTTCCATAGCAGACACGGCCAGCGAAGACAGTTTCCGGAAAATCCAGTCCCTGCCGGAACAGCTTTCTCATTTCTTTTTCAAAAAAGGTTGCCACGGCCTTCCTCCTTCTTTCACATGCTCATCTGCGGAGCCGCCTGGCCCTGATCCTGCACCGGCTGGTTCTGGTTTCCCTGATCCTGATTCTGGGACAGGGACTGGTGGTAGGCATGTAATACCGCCTCATTCAGCTGGCTTCTGGCCTCTTTGGTGCAGGGGAAACAGATATCCTTATACTCTCCGTTTCCGGTCCGGTAGCTTGGCATGGAGACGAACAGGCCGTTTGCCCCTTCCATGACCTTCAGTCCCCGGATGGCGAAGCTCCCGTTTAAGTTCACCGAGGCCGAAGCCCGGCAGCTCCCCTCCGGATAGAGGGAATGGATTTTTACATCATACTGGAGAGGGGCATATCCTCTTTCCTGCACGGCTGCCGCTGGCTGCACTGTTGCTGTTTTCTGTGTTTTTGCCATTTCCATCTCCTTTCCGGCTGTCAGCCTGAATAGCTGAACATCTCCTGCACACGGCGGGTCAGGGTCGGCAGCACAGTCTCGTCAAACAGGGCATACAGTCCCGCCAGCACCAGCGCTCCAATGACCACCGCCATCAGGATCTTGATGGCGGTATCCACGAACCCTTCTCCCTTCTGCTCTTTCAGTGCCATATACCCGGCAAAGATCCTGCCGGATACGCTGTTCCTTAAATTCCTGATCCTTTTTTTCATGGTACGGTTCCTCCTCTTTTCTTTTTTGTCTGCCCCGCAGACGTTGCTGCTCTCTCACGGACATACCGCGATCACTTCTGTTACAACTGCATGATGGGACTCTGCGCCGGCTCCGGCCCTCCAAAGGCGATGGTCTTAAAGCCCCGCTCATCCACGTAGTGGAATTCGCTCCCCTCCCCGTCATACAGCTCGATCACGTCCGACATGGACAGAGAATGGCCCGTATATCCCGGAGGATGCAGGCCCGCGTTGAACTTGTTGTAGATCTCCTCCAGGTTATTGGTCTCGGCCTCCCCGTCAAACACCAGCTGGTAATCCTCCGGCGAAGGCTCCCCGAACCGCTCCCGCATCCGGTCATAGCCGATGAACTTCATATGCACGTCCACGGACGGCTTCAGCTGCCAGATCCGGATGTTCTTTAACACCAGGCCGTCCGACAGGTCATCCTGCCCGTTCATCAGGCGGTCATAGACGCCGTCCCGCCATTCCACCTCCCGGATCCCTTTCTGTTTCTCCAGAAAACGGTTCAGCCCGTCACCGGAAAAAAGCGGGTCCACCACGGCCTTGTTCCCGGTGACATACCCGGCCAGGTTCCCGAAGTACAGGATCCTTCCGTTTTCCATGCGTATCCCCCGCACAGGGCATCCCTCCTTCCTATGTGAGTTCCATGCTCCCGCCGTCCGCCTGCCCCTGCAGCTTCCGTAAGTCTGCTTCATCCGGGAACACCATTTTCCCGGCCACCACCTCCATCACGCAGAAATCGTCCCGGTCACACAGCATCACTTTATGCTGGTAGGGTTTCTGCATTTCAACATAGTCCATGGCTTCCTTCTCGCTGCACAGCCAGACCCCGGCTGCATAGCGCCCGTCTTCCAGAAAACTGTATCCGGAATAGAGCGGTTCATGCCCTTCTAATGGGAGCGCCCCGATGGGGCGGATCTGGGACAGCTGCAGCTTTGCCTGTTCCGGAAGAAGCTGCGGCTTTAAGGTTCCCAGGATCTGGGATCGCCGGAAGCAGGTTACCTCCCCGTTCTTCAGGCTGACTCCTGACACGGTATGCTCCACGGAATCCGGTTCTGCCCCGCTCCCTCCTGTGCAGAAATAAAGCTGGTTCCCGCAGCCGTCCGGAAATGCATCCTGGCAGACCACGATCACTTTCCCTGTCAGGCACATGCCGTATCCAGTTTCCTCACAGTCCTCTGCTGTATAGGCACGCTTTTCATCCTTTTCTTCTGTCGGTCTATCCATCCCTTCATCCCTCCTTCTGGCGCATCAGCCCGGACAGGTCGGAGATCAGGCTCAGGCGGGTATCGTCCGGCATGGTCCGGATGGCCGCCCGCACATAGGCTTCCACTGCCTCCGGGGACTGATCTCCTACTTCAACAATGCTGACCTTCCGCACCGACACCTTTCCATCCTGCAATCCCAGGCCAACGATGTCCCCATACTCCATCCCGGCTGCATTCCGCATTTCCTTCGGAATCAACACCCGTCCTTTCTGATCTACCAGCTTGTACACGGATTTACCCATCCAAAAATCCTCCTTTCTCCAGGATCTCCATGGCCTCTTTCTCTGTCATGTCCAGCAGCCGGAGCATTCCGTAAAACGGCCTTCTGGCTGCAGTCAGCGGTTCCTCTTTTCCGATCAGAACCGCCCCTTCCACGGTCTGGACCACCAGCTCTGCATCCAGTGGGATTCCTGCTTTTACTAACAGTACATGGGGCAGCTTCATCTCCGCCTCTTCCGGTGGTTCCATACATTCGGCCTTCCAAAAACCTTCTGCAGAGAGGAACAGTCTCCCATAGCTGTTCTCCGCCCGGACAGGCTTCCGGCTGCCATAGGCGAGATACACCGGATCCCCTGGCCCTGCCCCCATGGTCTCCAGCACGCCAGGGGGCAGGATGAGGCTGCCGTCACCGGCAATAGCCCCCTTTACTTCCATCTGGTTCATGTCATCCACCTCCCTCTCCATTTCCATCCGGCTCCGTCTTTCTTTTCAGTTCCTCACAGAATGCGGCTACGGCCTCCTCATTCCCATGGATGTCCGCCGCTTCCAGCTGTGCCACAAGCGCCGCGATCCGGGCGCATTCCTCTGTCAGCTCCTTCAGCCAGGCACTGGGGTTATAGCCTCCGCAGGTGCGGATATAGCCCTTCACCCGGCAGTCGTAGAGTCCCGTCTTCTGATTTTTTAAGAGGGCAAAGTAAAGTCCCACCATACATCCGTCTGCGACCTGTACTGCCGGCATCCCGTCCCAGCCTGCACAAAGTTTCTGCTTCCCTCCGGTCTTTTCCCGGATCAGGGCCTCTGCCCATCGTAACTTTTCAAGTGCCTCCATTGTCCTTATCACCTCCCGGCATCCAGTCCCCGAACAGGCTCATCTGCTGCGGCCCGGCCAGCTTCCGCTCCTCCGGGTCATAGTTGGTAATGATCAGCTCCGGGTATTCACAGCCGTTGTCATACCGCTGCGCCAGGTTGTTCATCCGGGTCACCGCCGTGATCTGCCGCCCTTCATACAGATCCCGGATATACCCGCAGTCATTGTAGCTGACCATCCATTTCCCCTGGCAGTTGTTCAGGGTATCCCTAAGACGCACATGGTCCTGCTTCGGGAACTCCACCGCATAGTGGTCCTCTGTCATGTAATAGGGCGGGTCACAATAAATAAAGGCGGTTTCCCGGTCATACTGGCGGATGAGCGCCTCAAAGTCCTTGTTCTCGATCACCGTGTTGGCAAGCCGCCTGGACGCCTCCCAGATCAGGGAGAAGGTTTTTCGCACATCAAAGGGCTGGCAGCCATAGGAAGTACAGCCGCTCCCGTAGCTGTAGCGAATCAGCTTGTAGAAGGCCACGGCACGCCGCACATCCCCTGGGGACGCATTCTCCAGCATCAGGGTTCTCATATCCTCAAACTCCGGCAGGGGCAGGTTATGCTTTGCCAGCTCCAGCTCCCTGGCCATAAACGGGGCATCAAACTCCCCCTTGTCCAGAAACTGCCGGATCACGTTAAATTCATCCCGGCTGTTTAACGGTAAAAAACCCAAGTCACGCAAAAACTCCCAGGTCTGCTCCCTGACACAGGAATATAAGTTTGCCAGGTTGGAATTGAAGTCATTGTAGACCTCCATCACCTTCCCGTCCGGAGGCCTGCCGAACAGCACCCAGCCTCCGCCCCCGAACACCTCGATATAACGGTCATAGCGGGCGGGGAACATGTCATAGATGACTTTCCGCAGCGCTTTTTTCCCGCCGACCCATGAAATAAAACTGTTGATCTTCTGTCACCTCCTTCTTCTGATTTACTGAATATACATGGAGAACTTCCTTTTCATTAATATCTCTGGTCACATGGTCTGGCAGGCACATCCTCCCATCTGCAGGCCGTCCTCCTGGACTTCGTTTTCCGAAAGATCCAGTCCCTGCTCCATGGATACCGCACCATAAGAGGTCAGTTTCATACCTGCCGTTTCGTACTGGGCCATACCGTATTGATAAAAATCAAATCTTTCAAAAGCCGGGTCCGAACAGTCCACACCCAGGTTCTCCAGGCATTCTCTTCCATAATCCCCATAGCTGACCTGACTGGGATCGAACATATACTCATCCAGCCGGTCTGCCAGCCAGAGGGACCGTTCCACGCTCTTCCAGCCGTCAAACTCCAGGACTGCCTTGTATTTCAGACGTTCCCCAGAGGTCATCTTCTCCAATTTACCTGCCAGTTCATTCAGCACCCCGATGTCCTCATCTGGACCGATGTGTTCCTCAAAAACAGGAATCATACTGCTGACCTCTGTGATCCTGCAGCTGCTCAGGCATGGGGAAGAGACGAAATTCCATACATGGACCAGTTCCCCGCTGTGGCAGGGCAGAAAAATCCACACATCACCATTTTCCGGATGGTCCCGCTCCTCGATGCGTACAGACAAAAACGTCTTTGTCCCCAGTTCTGTTTCCGGCAGCTTTTGGCCGTCATAGATCTCCTGCCAGCCCTCCCTGGATCGGAAGCAGTACCCCTCTCTGGTAAATGCGCCCTTTTCCGAATGTCTGAGATATGCCCCCACTTTTGCCGGATCCATCAGGGCGATCACTTCATCCGGCAGGTCCTGCAGGATCCGCACAAAGTCTCCGTCCAGCGCATTCTCCCCCAGATCCGTATCTTTCACGATACCGGGCAGAAAATCGAAGTATTCCAGGTTGACCGTGGCATTGATCAGGTCTTTGATGGAGCATTCATGGCCCCTGCGCTCGGTCTCCATACAGGCCAGCACCCCTTCATACCGGGAAATTTCTTTCTGGTCCATCTGCCCGACCCTGCCGGCAAGAAAGTTCACCTCCTGCACATCCGCTTCTGTCCTGGCCAGCCGTTCCCCCAGGAAATCCGGCCAGCCCCGGAAGGTGATCATCCGGTACTCCCCGTCCACCGGTACCCTGGCCCGCTCCATGGCATCCTGCACCAGTGCTCTGACAGCAGGCACTTTCAGCTCCGCACCCCGGTATTCCGGGCAGTCTGCATATTTTGTTGCTGCGATCGTCACATACATCTACATCCCTCCCATCTGGGGTCCGCTGCTCTGCCGGATCCTGTTAAAGAACACATCCTCCGGCAGGATCTCAAAGGAATCTTCCGGCTGCCAGAACCTGACATACAGGATCCCGCCTTCCTCCTGGAACTCCCTCTGCTCAAAACCTTCTCCCCATCCATCGGAAGCCTGGCCGCTCCAGCTTTCCATGACCGTCCCCAGCTCCTGCGGGAGCAGCCCGCCCCGGCTCACTACGGTCATCACCCCGTACAGGCAGCCATTCACTTCCTCAATGCCGGGGAACATGCTGACCACCCGCTGTTTTAACAGCTGGTTGTCCAGATACACAGCCAGTCCCCTGTCTCCTTCATGGGACCAGTCCTCCTCATTAATCCGCTCCTGTATGGCGGACGCATACTGCATCAGGTCCCGGCCATCCAGGACGGACGGTGTCTCCCCCATATTTCCCCATTCATCCTCTTCAAAAAACTCCCCCTGGAGCGGGCTGAACAGGCGGGTTGTGACCAGATCTCCGGAAAGGTCCCGAAAACGCCACTTATCGCTGGTCACAATGCCATGGGAGGTCTCCACCGCCCCGGTCTCCTCCATCAGCGCCTTTGCCATACGGTCCATGTCCACGCCTTCCGGACACAGCCGGTAGTCCATCAGGTTCCCTGCAGCCTCCAGTGCTTCTTCCAGCGTTCTGGGACACTCTGCCTCCAGCACGGCATACAGCTGCTGGAGCCGTTCCTCTGTCCCATCCAGCACTTCTTCCATGAAAAATGTGGCCGCCCGGTTGATCTCCTCCGCCCCCAGACCGGCCGGCAGATAGTCCGTCAGGTCCTCCCGCCCCACAAAGGACGTATAAAAGCCAAATCCATCCAGGTTCTCCACCCCAAAATGTTCCCTTGCCAGCGCAATCCGCTCCCTGGGAGCCGGAATCGACAGGGCATAGTCCCCGTAGGGACTCCTGTATCCTTTCTGATACAGATGCAGCAGGATCAGGCCGCCCTTTTCATATCCGGGATGGATATGCCTGCCGTTCCCATAGACTTCCTCAGGCACGGCCCCTTCTTTCTTTAAGACCAGCCCGCTGGGGGAGAATTCCCCTTTATGGCGGAGGAAATAGGCGGAGGACACCCGCTCATGGTCCAGGAATCCTGCGATCTCTGCAGGGACTTCGATTCCCTTATCCTTTTTCAGCATCATCCGGGACAGCTCACTCTGATCCGTCCCGTGGGGGATCAGCTCATACTGGTCCAGGTTATAGGAGAGGTTGATGATCTCTCCCAGAGCTCCCGGCCCCTCCATCCGGAGCACTGCGGAGAACACGTCCTGTTCTGTCTGCGTCAGATATCTGATCCGTCTGGTCAGAAAGTCCAGTTCCTGCCGGTTTTCCTGCTTTTCACAGGAAATCCCTTTGAGCCGTTCTCCCAGGTGGGGGACCGGTGTCTGTGCCTCCTGGACCAGTACCGGTGCCTCCGGCCTGGCATCCCCAAACTCCGCAAGAGCCTTATCCACCTCCTCATAGGAGGCTGGCAGCGTCAGGCAGACGGTCCTGCCCGCGTTCCTTCCGATATACAATTTCAACATTTCTTTTCTGGCCCCCTTCCTT
>CAJTOW010000040.1:0-15604 GCA_910577655.1 uncultured Lachnospiraceae bacterium
ATACCCTGGTTCACTCTTTTTCTGCGCTTTAGTGGCAGATAACCGGGGCTTCCAGAATATTTCCAGCGGTTTCATACCAGATTTTGTGCAGAATTGAATTTTCAGACACACTCTATTGCTTCCAATCGTTTATTATAATAATTACGGAGGTGTATCCCATGATCCATGAGCTGACTCTTGCTGCTGTGAGACGCAAGCTGTATGATTTTGACCATATTCCGCGGTTTATCAACTGCCGTGAGATCTGCTGTGTCCTTGGCATGGCGTACCGGCAGGCCGGACTAAAGCTGCCCGAGCTGGAGACCGGAAAAGATGTGATGGAAACTCTGGCTGCCCTGATTCCCCCTATACAGAATTCTCCCAGCGTGGAGGAGTGCCTGAAAGAAACCCTGGCCTCCTACAACAAGCTGGGAGAACGGATCGATGAAGACGCAGTGACTACGCTGCAGCTGGGATATGAAGCTCCCGGAAAGGGAAGCTGACAGCTTTTACCACATGATATGTCTGGATATTACTGACCGGCAGGCGCTCTATCCTTCTCACACGATTCGCTGTGTTTCACGTAGTCCGTGAGTAAAGCGCCTTGGAACTGACCCCCGATAAGCGGCCCAGTTTGCCGGAGACGGCGCTGATGACGTCGGCGGGAGCATCCAGTACCACGCTGATAATATTCAATTTTTTTTCCCGGTATGGAATCCCCATGCGGCCAATGATGTGGCTGCCGTACTGGTGCAGGATTTCATTGACCTTGGAGACGGATTCCTGACTCTCTATGATGATTCCCACCACGGCGATCCGGGTCTCCGGAACCGTCTTTTCCGGGGATACTCCCCCGGACTTTCCATTTTCTTTCATCTGGGTATTCTCCTGATTCTTCTCTATATACAGACGAAAAATATACCGAAACCAGAATCCGCCCCTGTCAAAGGCTTCTCCTGATTTTCCAACGGCCTGTATTGCTTTCCCGCTTCCGGCCTGCGCTTCCAGCAGCCTGTATTGCTTTCCCGCTTCCGGCCTGCGCTTCCAGCAGCCTGTATCATTTCCCGCTTCCGGCCTGCGCTTCCAACAGCCTATAGTGCCTGCCGGATCTTCTCCGCGATCTCCTCCAGCTGGGCATCGTCCGCGATGACCTTACCGGGATTCATTTCAAAGGTGCCGCCCCACTCCGGGCCGCCCTCGTACTTGGGCACCAGATGGAAGTGCAGGTGACAGCCGGTATCGCCGTAGGCACCATAATTCACCTTGTTGGGCTTGAATACCTTGTGGATGGCGCGGGCAGCCTTGGCCACATCTGCGAAAAATGCGTTCCTCTCCTCATCGCTGAGCTCGATCATCTCACTGATATGCTTGTCATGGGCCAGAACCAGACGGCCGGGATGGCTCTGCTCCTTAAACACATAGAGAAACCCCGTATCCATCTTGCAAACAGGATATGCGAATTTGGCCACCAGTTCCCCCTGCATACAATACGCGCAATTAGCATCCTTCATAATATTTCTTCCTTTCTTTATATTCATTACTATTCACGGGGTGCATCTTCTTGTCCGGCTGCGCCTGACAAGAAGCATCGGGCATCCGCCCGATGTGGAAAACCGGACTGAATTACATTACTTCCCATATCCCTACAACCCCAGAAACTGCAGCAGAAGCTCCAGCTTCATCCGTCCCACCGGCTGCTCCCAGTCCACCGGGACCAGGTTGGTGACTTTATCGATCCGTTTGCGGATGGTATTGATGTGAACAAACAGCTTCTCCGCGGTAATGCTGTAGTTCATGTTGTTCTCCAGATATACCTTCAGGGTACGCAGAAGCTCCGCCTGCTTTTCATCCTCCGCCAGCTCCCGCAGCCCGCCGAGAAGCTCCTCCAGCTCCTGGCCGGGAATCTCCAGCCAGGCCAGAAGCCCCAGCTGCTCATAATCCCAGATATGCTCCCTGGGAAAAAGGATCCGGCCCATCTTCATCACATTGCGGCATTTCTTCACACCGGACCGGATGTCCAGAAGGGTCCGTGCCTCCCGGCACACCCCCAGTTCCAGGTAAATCCCGCAGCGTTCCGACACTCTGGCACAAAATTCCGAAAGCAGTATCCCCAGATGCTCCCGCCGGCATACCTCCGGCTCTCCTGCATCCAGAAACAATACACCTTCATGCTCCTCCAGCAGGGCAATCCTGGCTGTCCGGGCAAAGCTGCATCGCTGAAATGCTTCCAGAAGCTCCCGCCGTTCCCCCCGGATCGTCCTCTCGCCGCCGTTCTGGCTGAATACCGCATATACATAGCCCTGGCTCATGGATATCCCTTGGATGTTGGCCTGGTAGAGGAGCTTTTTCGTGTCCTCCTCCTGATAATTCAGGGCATACTGGACGAAATTCTCAAAGCCCACATTTCCCACATTCTGTGCCACCATGATCTGTTCGTAGACCCCCTGGAGCATGAGAAATCCCAGCCGGATGGCGTACTCATCATAATAATCCAGAAATTCCCTGGACTCCATGACCACAAAATACGCCTGATCCACACCGTTCATCCGGATGGGTACCAGGATCCAGCTGACCCTGGGGCCGGCTGCATTTCCCGGATTGATCAGGCGGAAACGGGTCATATGGATGTAATCACAGAGGGTATGGCGGGACGGCTCCCAGTAATCGGCCTCCGTCAGACCGAAGGACTCGGAAATCCGCCTGAAATTGGGCGAGCTGTAATAGCTCTTTTCCTCGGACAGATCGTAGAGAAATGCCGGGAAATTCATCTCCACTTCCACGGCCTGGAGAATCCGCCGGATCTTCTGTACCTTGTAGGTCTGGTTGGCCATCTGATAGCTGGAGCTTCCGTGGATCCGGAAACGACGCACCGTCCGGTTGATCACCGCGATATTCACCTGATTCATGACCTCCATGTAGGCCACGGAAAAAGGCATGGTCAAAAGAGGAACAGCATATTCGTCGAAAAGCCGGAGCATATCCTCCGGGATCCTGGGCATATGGCGCTCCCGCTTGATCACCAGGCCGGAGGTCATCTGGATGGTCCCTTCCTCAAAGCCCTGATAGATGCACTCCGGCTCCTGGGCGATGGCATAGCCCGAGGAGAGCACCAGCTCCCGGCCCCGTGCCCAGCGGTAGGCGTCCGGCGCGTCCAGGACCGTGATCCCCTGAACCTCCTTCTGGAGCCCGTTCTTCCCGGCAACTACTTGAAAATCCTTGAAATATTCCAGTGCCAGCAGCTCCTGCAGTGCAATCCCCATGTAGTCTCTTCCTTTCCGCCGGCGGTCCGTCCGGGTAACCCGCTCTAGAGCGTGTCTGAAAATTCATTCCCGGCATCTCCACAAGGGACGCCTTCGGTGTGCACGCCCCACTTCGCGGTACACCGCAGGCGTCCCTTGGGATATTTGGGCCAAATTCAGGTTACATAGCCCACTATGCGCCCTTCATTTGGCCCAAATCTCCCACAAACTGTGACGCACATCTGCCAGAAAGCAATTTTCAGACACACTCTAGAGCGTGTCTGAAAATTGCTGGATATTTATCAATATGCCGAAAGCAGGTAAAAGTCAGACTCCGGTTCACTCTTTTTTCTGCGCTTCAGGGGCAGATAACCGGGGCTTCCAGGATATTTCCAGCGATTTCATACCAGATTTTGTGCAGAATTTAATTTTCAGACACGCTCTAGAGCAATTTTCAAACACGCTCTAAAGTAAAAGCCCTCCGGACAGGATCGCAACACGCTCTAAGCTCATTACATTCGCTAAGTGAGCCAATGCCTGCGGCGGAGAGGAATTATATCGCTGAGGCGATCCGCCGCAGGCGGAGAATCCTGCACAGCAGGATTCTTTGTTCTCCTGTTTGCCGCCCGTCAGAACGGTTACTGTTTATTCTTCCACGCCTGCTTCATCTTCGAAAAATGTATGATGGTATCAACAGCCCCATCGATCCCCACTGCGCTGCTGTTGACACAAAGATCATAGCTGCGGGAATCGCCCCATTTCTTGCTGGAATAATAATTATAGTAGCTGGCGCGCTTCTTATCCGTCTTTACCATCACATCTTTGGCTTTGGCATCGTCCAGGTTGTGGCGATGCTTTAAATTGGCGATCTTGTCGGGATCGTCACCGGATATGAAAACAGTAACCGTATTGGGATAATCAGCCAGCGCATAGTCTGCGCAGCGTCCCACAATCACGCAGGATTCCTCATTGGCAAGCTGTTTGATGGTGTCAAACTGCGCCAGGAAGATCTTGTGATTAATGGGCATATCCATGTAGGCAGATGTGGTATAGCCCAGTGAATAGGTATCCATAACAAGCGAATACAAGAAACTGCTGGTGGGCTTTTCGTCATGGGTCTCAAACAGTTCTTCACACAAACCGCTGTTCTTCGCTGCCAGATTCAGCAGTTCCTTATCATAGCACTTGACACCCAGCTTCTCTGCAATCTTTTGTCCGATTATCTTACCATTGCTGCCGCACTGCCTTCCTATTGTAATGACCAGATTCCCCTTCATATGATCCTCTCCTTTCAGGCAACTCATGATATAATCCTATGTATATGATTATTATACACTAAAATGTCTGAAAAGTATACCCGGATTTAATCTGTTTCTAGTTTTTTTAGAAGGCATTGGAAATATTCTGGCAATGGTGCATGGAATTCCATGTATTCATTCGTCTCTGGATGACGGATACCCAGTACTCCCGCATGAAGGGTCTGCCCCTGGAGTCCGGCAAAAGGACACCTGGAAGGGCCATATACCTGGTCTCCCAGGATCGGATGACCGATACTGGCCATGTGGACGCGGATCTGGTGGGTCCTTCCTGTCTCCAGCTGGCACTCAATATAAGTAAAACGCCGGTATCTGGCCAAAACCTGGTAATGAGTGACAGCATCCTTGCCGTTCTTCTCATTGATGCACATCTTCTTCCGGTCTGTGGGATGCCTGCCGATGGGAGCATGGACTGTGCCCCTGTCATCCCGGATAATGCCATGGACAACGGCATAATACTTTCTGGTGATGGAATGCACCTTCAATTGCTCTGCTATCTGGTTGTGGGCCTTGTCATTTTTGCATACGATCAGGACGCCTGTGGTGTCCATATCGATCCGGTGAACGATCCCCGGACGCAGGACACCGTTGATCCCGGACAGCTGATTCCTGCAATGTGCCATAAGCCCGTTGACAAGGGTGCCGGATGCATGACCGGCAGCCGGATGCACTACCATACCCTTGGGCTTATTGACCAGGAGAATGTCCGGATCCTCATAGAGAATATCCAGTTCCAGCTCCTCCGGCAGGATCTCAGGCTCTACCGGCTCCGGGATCTTTACACAGATCTTGTCCCCGCATCTCACTTTATAGTTGCTTTTGACAGTCCCGCCGTTGACTGTGATATCGCCATCCTTTAACAGCTTTTGCAGATAAGAGCGGGTCAGATCAGCAAGCCGGACACTGAGATATTTGTCAAGCCGGACGCCGTCTTCCTCCACTGCCAGTTCCCGAACCATTGTTAATCCCTCCTAACCTGGATACGCCAGAACTGTGCGCAACAGACGCAACAGTTCGGATGCCTCCAGAACGGTTACCACCAAACAATAAAGGGGCTCCGGAAGTCACTCCTGTCTCCGGTTCCCCCAACGGAAAATCTCAAAATCCTCATCCTTATAATAGAAAAGAAACAATACCAGAAGCAGTCCCGTAGCCGTAGTCACATAGATATCCGCCACATTGAAAATCGGGAAATCAATGAGACGGAAATACAAAAAATCCACCACATATCCCTGGGAGATCCGGTCCACCATATTCCCCACAGCTCCGGCTGTGATCATGACGGTGCAGAGCTTCAGAAAATGGTACCGGGAATAGCGGTATGACGGCATACGGACCATCACATAAGCCGCGGCCGCCAGTACCAGGATCCCGACGATAAAGAAGAATCCCTGCTGTCCCTGGAGCATCCCAAAAGCCGCTCCCCGGTTCTCCGAGTACAGAAGCTCAAATACACCGGAAACAAGGACAAAAGGCTCCTGGCCTTTCAGGTGCAGCACAGCCAGCTGCTTCGTATACTGGTCAAACATTACCAGTACTGCTGAGGCGCAGAGCCAGCTAAGCAGATTGATCACCTTTTCTTTCATATAGTTCCTCCGTTGCCGTCAGGCAGCCCGGTCAAAGCCTGGTCTGTCCGGGCTCTTCCATCAGCCACCGGACCGCATCCAGCATCTCTTCATCCGTCACGGTTCTGTCTACATAAGCCTCCCCGATCTCATGGAGAAGGATGAACCTTATCCTGCCGGAATCCATCTTCTTGTCATTCTTCGTAGCCGCCAGGATCTGTTCCGGCACCAGTCCGGTACCAGCCAGAGACACGGGAAGCCCGAACTGCTTCAGCGTATGAAGTATATCCGCCAGCTCCTCCTCCCGGATATATCCTCTCCGGAAAGAAATATAGGCAGCACCAGCACACCCCACGGCAACACACTGTCCGTGGAGCATCTGAAAGTTCATCAGCTTCTCCACCCCATGCCCCAGAGTATGCCCAAAATTCAGAAGGGCCCTTGCCCCCTTCTCTGTGGGATCCTGCTCCACCACGTCCCGTTTGATCCGGTCACTCTCCAGAATCAGTTCCTCACAGACAGACAAATCCCGGGTAATGATTCTTCTTGAATGCTCCTTCATCCAATGATAATACTCCCGGTTCCTGATCAGACCGTGTTTCACGATCTCTCCCATCCCAGAGACCAGCTGCTCATCAGGAAGGGTATTTAAAACGGCTGTATTGATATAGACCAGGGAAGGCATGTGAAACGCCCCCACCATATTCTTATAGGCGTCAAAATCCACACCGGTCTTGCCGCCGATGCTGCTGTCCACCTGGGACAGCAGGGTCGTAGGGATCTGGATAAAAGGAATCCCCCGAAGATAGGTAGCAGCTGTGAATCCGCAGAGATCCCCTACTACGCCTCCGCCAAGGGCTACCAGCATATCATTCCGGTCATAGCGGGCCTGAATGAGATACTCATACAAGCTGCGTACCGTATCCAGATTCTTATGCTCCTCCCCCTCAGGAAAGGTGAAGGAATCCACCTGCCTGCAACTAAGCCGCAGTTGTTCTCTCACTGACTCCAGATACAATGGAGCCACACAGCTGTCGGTTACAATACAGAGGCGTCTTTCCGCCACAAGAAGACGCGAGACCTCTGCTCCCAGCCTCTCAAAGGAGTTTTCCATCACAATATCATAGATCTCCCTGCCATCCTTGTGGACTGTCAGCCGGTTTGACATGTCATCTCCTCCTATATCCAGAATCCAGACACGTTCTGGGGCAACAGAAAAGGCGTTGCCGGCGCCTGCTTTTCGTACTGGATCAAACTATAGCTACAGCCGGATACTCCCGCCGGATACGTCCAGACTGCCGCTGGTCAGCATGTCCTGGAAATCCCCGGAAAGCTCCACGGACTCAGGTGTAGCGATAAATATATAATTGGAAATCTTCTGGAGATTCCCATGCATCGAATAAGTGGAACCGCAGGTGAAATCAATGATCCGCTGCGCCAGCTCCATATGGATCCCCTCCATGTTCAACACAACCGCCTTTCCCTCCAGAAGATAATCACAGATCTCCCGGGCATCTTCAATGGTAGTGGGCTTCACTAAAGAAACCTCCATACCTCTCCGCATGGGAACCACCTTCGGTGATGGACGGGAGAAGAAACGCGGCTTGTCTTCCTCTTCCTCATATTCCTCTTCGTCCCGTGTATTATTATAACGAGGTTTTCTTGCTGGTCTTTCCTCGAAGTCATCTTCTTCCTCGAAGTAATCATCATCATCCGTCAAACGCATCGTATCGATCAGTTTGTTCAAAAGACCCATTCTTCTTCTCTCCAATCTATCTGGCACCAAAAATACCGGTGCCAACTCTAATCATAGTTGCGCCCTCTTCTATGGCAACCTCATAGTCACCAGTCATTCCCATTGAAAGGACGCCCATAATAACATTATCAATGTTTTTCCTGGCTATGTCAACCGATAATTCATTTAATTTCCGAAAAATCGCACGATTTTCCTCCGGATCCTCCACAAATGGGGCGATCGTCATCAGTCCGCGGATCCTGACATTGGGAAACTGACAGATTTCCCGGACCGCATCTTCCACTTCCTCTGCAAAAAAGCCGAATTTGCTCTCCTCACGGGCCACATTGACCTCTAAAAGGATATCCACGGTCCGTCCCTCTCTGGCCGCATCCTCCTGGATCTGCTTTGCAAGCCGCAGAGAATCCACCGAGTGGATCAGAGCTGTATGGGGAATCACCTGTCTCACTTTGTTGCGCTGCAGATGGCCGATCATATGAAACCGAACATCCTCCGGCATATCCGGCGCCTTGGCAATGATCTCCTGAACCTTGTTCTCACCAAAGGTGCGCTCTCCGCACCGGTAAGCCTCTTTAAGGTCCTCTAAAGGCTTGGTCTTGCTGACTGCGATCAGGGTAATCTCCTCTGGAGATCTGCCGCGTCGGGCGCAGGCCTCCTCAATTCTTTTATGTACTTCTTTCAGGTTTCCTTCAATATATGTATTCATCTTCTCACCTCATTCTGGAATTTCCTGGTTACTGGTAGATCAGTTCCCCTTCATACACGGTTTCCGCATTCAGGACAATATGGTCATATACATATAATCCGTAATCCATTCCCTTGCGGATGGTATAATACTCGTCGTTGGACTTGAGAATCTCGATCTGTTTGAACACAGCATATCCCTTGTTGATATTGTAGACGCCCTTTAGGGAGTCTGTCCGCCCAATCTGGTAGCGTTCGCTGGAATCCGGCTTCACGATATAATCTCCACTCTTTAAAGGAGCCTGGTCCCCCATATCAATGTAATAGTCTGTATCCGTGGAATAATAGATAGTAGCCGGGACAAATTCCGCAGTAGTGCCCTCAGCAGAATATACCTCCTTGAGAAATCCAGTAGTGCTGCCTCCTGGCACCAGGTAGGAGACAGGTACCAGGTAAAACATCTTGTCCGTCACTGCAGATACCGGTATCTTGAGTCCCTCCACCCGCTCCGAATCCACCTCAAAGGTGACAAAGCGTTCCGAGACAAACTGAACCATATACTGGTCAAAATCCAGCTGTCCATAGGGCTTCCCGTCACTCCCGGTAATCATGGCAAAGTCAGCTGTGGTTTCCAGATCATTGGTATTAAAACGGACATTAAGCTGGCTTTTGCCGCCGTAACGCTCTATATCCTCCTGGCTCATGGGAAACACGATGCTCCAGTGATCGGAGCTAACCAGCTTATACACAGGAGCGTCCTTCTCGATCAGCTGTCCAGCCTTGGTGATGGCCTTGGCATAGCCGCTCCGGTCAAAGGAAGCTTCCGTGATCTGGGAAGGGGTCATGCCCTCATAGCCGTCAATGGAATAGGATACCACACCAGACACAGGCGCCCGCACCTGCTGAAAGGTGATCCCTGTCTGTTCGATCAGCGCGTCCAGACTGCCCAGGGTGTTGAAGTTCACATATTCCAGAACCGCCGCCTCCAGGGTATGCTGCAGATCATATATCTCATCAAAGAGCCTGTCCGTGTAAGACAAGGAAAATGAGGAAAGCTGTCTTTTGATATCCGTCATATTGGCATCCGTCAGGGATGCGTTGGCATCCGGATTGTCTGCCAGAAAAGCGGCAAGACTTCCCGTCTGGTCGATGGAATAAATCCGTGTGCCGATAGCTGCCCGTTTCCCCTCCCGTACATAATAATTGATATAACCGGTATCCTCCGCAGTCTGTACCATCTCATCCCGGAGAATGATGCCTGTGTGCTGGCTGTCATTGACGATATTGCCCTCCACAACCTCATAGAACTGGACCTTCTCCTTCTTCATATAGGTATAAACGCTAAAAGCCAGATAGATAAAGATGATCGCGAAAATGATAATGCCTACATTCGTATTAAGTCTCCGGCGGTACCGGATAACCTTTTTGTTCTTTTTTTTCGCCAATAGAAAATCCTCCCCAAAGCATCCGTGGCCATCTTGCTAATTATAAAAGGAAAGGGGAAAAAGCGCAAGCAAAAATACTGACTTTAAAAAAAGAAGGCTGCTAATAGCCTTCTTTTTGTATGATGTAATGGAAAAAACGTCAACGGCGCTTTCCTGAAATCAAAAGCTTATCCATGGGAAAGGCTTACAAAGAGACAATGATGTCCTTCTGAACTGCTTCCGGCATCTCGTGTGCATCCATGGAAATGCTCAAAACAAAGGTAAGACTGTATTTTTCTCCGATCCTTTCCAGAGCAGCGACTGTCCCGGAAATATCTTCGCCCTCCAGGCATGCCAGTTTCAGGAAACTATCCAAATACATCGTCTCAATATCGCGATCCTGGGAAACGATCCCGCAGATAAAGCCGATAAAGCCCTCTCCGCTGGTAATGGGGTATTCGTTCACATTGATCAAACGAATCCGGTTGTTCAGTTCATACATATGTTTGGAGCTTTTATCCAAGTAAACAATCGAACCATTCGCTTCTTTGATAGCGGCATTCGCCATATCTAACAGATGCTTGGTTTTTCCTTTTCCCTTATTGCCTGCGATAATCTGCACCATAACAGTCTCCTCCTTGGGTTTATTTGATATCGTAACTAATTTGTATAAAAAAGTGATATAAATATATTTCAATTATAGTACAAATCCATAAAATAAGCAATCACTAATTGACAACTTTCTGAATTATATTTGTCATTTCATCATATAGCTGGTTCCGGTTTGCGGATTTCATAATGATGGAAATATATTCATGCTGCTCCTGGTCTAAGCTTCCCATGATCAGACAGCTGCCTGCGGCATTGGTGGTGCCGGTCTTGCCGCCAATGGCCAGAAGACCTTCCGGCATGGCAACATCACCGTTTATGTATTTATTGCTGTTCTTCCAGGTCTGCTCCTTTGGGTTTCCATCCGGGTCCGTGTAGCGGGCCGTGTAGGAGGGGGCCCCGATCAGGGAACGGAAAACCGGTTCCTTCAGTGCTTCCTGAAAGATCAGATACAGATCATAAGCGGTTGTATAATGGTTCTCGTCGTGAAGTCCGTGAGGATTGGTAAAATGTGTATCCGTAGCGCCAAGCCTGTGAGCCTCCGCATTCATCAGATCACTGAAGGCCTCAATACTTCCGGAAATATGAACCGCAATGGCCGCACCTGCATCATTGCCGGAGGGCAGCATCAGCCCATAGAGAAGCTGCTCCAGAGTCAGCGTATCCCCGGGATTGATCTTGCACAAGGAAGCGCCAGCTTCTGTAATGACAGCCTCCTCTCCCACGGTCACCACATCCGACAGATTACCATAGCGGATCGCCACCAGGGCTGTAAGAACCTTGGTCATGCTTGCCGGATAAAGCCGCTCCATGGCATTCTTCTGGAGAACCACCTTCTGGGAGTCCAGGGAAAAGACTGCGGCAGCTTCCGCCTCCACCTGGCTGTCCGGGCCTGCTTCACCCCCATAGATTACACAAAGCTCATGGGAAAAGGTATCCACCTGCTGATCCTGCCCGGAGGATTCCAGAATCCGCTGCCAGACCGCGTCCTCCCGCTCCGAAAAGTCCGTCTCCTTGTGCTCTGCTTCTGTATGGGCACATCCTGCCACAGTCAGAAAGACTGCAAGTATGACGGCCATCATGCACTTATTCCTGTTCAAACTGTTCTCCTATCGATAGATCTCACGCCACTCCAGATCTCCCCGGTCCAGGGCCTTGATCAGAAGCTCTGCCGTAGCCAGATTTGTCGCAAACGGAATATTGTAAATATCACACAGCTTTACTACATTGTTCACATCCGGTTCATGGGACTTGGGTGTCAGCGGATCCCTGAGAAAGATCACAAGATCCATCTCGTTGTGCTCGATCTGGGCAGCGATCTGCTGCTGGCCGCCCAGGTGGCCTGCCAGATATTTGTGGACATTGAGATTGGTCACTTCTTCGATAAGTCTTCCCGTAGTGCCCGTAGCGAACAGCTCATGTTTATTCAATATCCCCCGGTAGGCAATGCAGAAATTCTGCATCAGCTTCTTCTTGGAATCATGTGCAATCAAGCCTATATTCATACGTATCTCCTCCTTGTAATTGTATCAGTTGCTGAGTTTTCTTTGTAGTCCAACATTCATAGCCAGTCCGATCCCGATATAAATACTGATCAGGGAACTCACTCCATAGCTGACAAAGGGAAGCGGCAGTCCTGTATTGGGGAATACCCCGGTAGCTACTGCTATATTGGCAAAACTTTGAAATGCGATAAGAGCCGCCATCCCGGTACAGATCAGGGTTCCGGCCAGGTCCCTGGCCCTGGCTGCCATCAGCAGGCATTCATAGGTGATCAGGGCGATCAGAAGAATCACACCGACGCATCCGACAAAGCCCAGCTCCTCACCGATCACCGCAAAGATGAAATCGGTCTGCTCCTCCGAGAGAAAATTGCCGTTCTTCACGGAGGCAAGGGTATTGTTGTTGAGCCCCTTTCCGTGGAGCATCCCGGAGCCGATCGCCATGATGGAGTTGTCCTGCTGGAGATTGGCCTCTGCGTACTTCTCCGGATTGATGAAGGCAAGGATCCTTCTGACCTGATAGCCCTCCAGAAAAGGAACCATATCATACTGTGTCAGATAGATCATGAGGATCCCACAAGGCACGGCCACAGCCATGGATCCGAAGATCCACTTGTAGCTTAAGCCGGCCACAAACAGCATGCAGAGGAAAACAAACATGGCTACAAGCCCTGTGGACAGATCCGGTTCTTTGAAAATAAGCAAAAACAGAACAAAGAACAAGGCCCCGGCGATAGCCAGCACCCCGATCCGGTTTATCTTCTCCTGGTATTTGCTGAAATACCAGGCAAAGAAGGCGATCAGGCCGATCTTGACAAATTCCGACGGCTGGATCTGGCCGATCCCCGGAAGCTTCAGCCACCGGGTGGCATTATTCACCCGCTCGCCGAATAGAATAACAGCAACCAGGCTCCCAGCACAGACCGTATAGGTGAGCATCCCCAGAGACAGGATCCTGTGGTAGTCCAGAAGAGACAAAAACAGCACAATGGAGAAACCGACAATGATTCCCATGACCTGCTTTCCCACATAAGTCATATCCTGGTTGGTGGCGCTTCTGATTACCATGATTCCCAGTAAATTCAGCATCAAAACATAAAGCACCAGCCGGATGTTGTATTTTTTGAAGTTATAATCCAGAAGCATCATTCATTCCTCGTATTGTGAAGGTATAAAATCGGAATCCGGGCAGACAAAACCGGGATCCGGTCGCTGGCTCCCGCAGATTCATTCCGGGCCAGACTGATATCAATGGCCATGGGGTCGAATTCTGCATACCGGGAAAGAACCTTTGCAAAATCTTCCCGGATAGACTCCACGATCCCGGGCCGACACCCCATCTCGTCGGAAACCAGAAGCAGTTTCAGGCGGTTTCTCGCGATCCGGCCGGAGTTCTTCCTGTAAAACCAGAATACCTGTCTCATACCTCTGACCTCCTATGCCCGTTTCAGGAAGCTGGAGAGCCTCACAAGGATCCCTTTCTGGGCATCCAGATCCAGCATGGGTACTGTCTCACCGGAGATACGTTTACAGATATTGAAAAAAGCCTGTCCTGACAAAGAATCCGTATCTACCAGAGGCTCTCCCTGGTTTGTGGATACCACAATCTCCTCGTCGTCCGGGACGGCGCCGATGATATGGGTGGAAAGGATATCTGCCACATCATCAATGGACATCATATCCCCACGGCGCACCATATCCATCCGGATCCGGTTGACGATCAGGTCGATCTCCTGCATCCCGGATGCCTCCAGAAGACCGATGATACGGTCCGCATCCCGAATCGCGGATACCTCCGGCGTGGTGACTACCAGGGCGCGGTCCGCTCCGGCGATGGCATTCTGGAAGCCCCGCTCGATCCCGGCAGGACAGTCCAGAAGTATATAATCAAAATCTTCTCTTAGATCATCGGTCAGTTTGCACATCTGTCCGGGACTGACGGAGGTCTTGTCCCTGGTCTGTGCTGACGGAAGCAAAAAAAGATTCGGATATCTTTTGTCTTTTATCAGCGCCTGCTTCATACGGCAGTTCCCCTCCACGACATCTACCAGATTGTAGATGATCCGGTTCTCCAGGCCCATCACCACATCCAGATTGCGCAGTCCGATATCTGTGTCGATCAGTACTACGCGGTATCCCAGAAGTGCAAGGCCTGTCCCGATATTCGCGGTAGTGGTTGTCTTGCCGACGCCGCCTTTTCCAGAAGTAATCACAATGACCTGACTCATAGTATCCCTCCTGAAAATTAGGTTGAAATAAAACCTCTCCTACATTTTACATGAAAGTCTGGAAAATTTCCAGTGCTAATTAAAATTTAACATACTTAAAAAGGATTTTTTTAATTGTTTCGTACAAATATTACAATTTTCTACAAAAGCCATGGTGGGGCCTTTGCCCAGCTTCTTCCCTTTCTCCCCATAGGAGCGGGAGCAGGTACCGATCCTGATCGATAAGGGGACCATCTCCAGGGCAACCACCACCGAATCCTCGTTGCCGGCAATCCCGGCGTGGACGCTTCCCCGCAGCTCTCCCAGGACGATGATATTGCCCCTGGCCGTGACCCTGGCTCCGTGGAGCACATCGCCGATGATCACGATGCTGGCCTCCGACTCAATGGACTCTCCCCGGTGTAAATCTCCCTTATAGAACTGTCCTGTCCGGGAAGACAGCTCCATCAGCTTCTGGTTCAGCGCCTTCTCACACCGCTCGATCCGGTCCGCGTCCTGGTCCACCAGGCACAGGATCTCGATGCCGGAATTTGCCGTTATGGTATTGATGATCTGCAGTTCCTCTCCCGGAGTGAGGAGACGCCCCTCCAGGATCAGCGCGATCTGAACATTCCCCCAGAATTTCGCGCTGTCCCGGAACTTGGTACCGATATCCTCCAGAAGCTCCTCAAAGGTACAATCCGGATCCAGGTAAACACTCATTCCGGACTTGCTGCTTTTGATTACGACTCTGCTTTTCAAGGTTACTTTCCTTCTTTCCAGTATTAATCACAGCAGTTCAGAGAATCCCTGAACTGTTACAGCATCTGAATCTAATCTCCGATCTGGACATCCGATACGGCCAGGGCCCCGGTATTCAGGATATGGTCAAGATCCGTGTATCCGTAGTAAAACCGGTAGACATTCTTCCCGATGGTCGCCGCGTTGGAGGAGGAATATCCATAAGGAATATTGACGGTGACACAGATATCCGGGTTGGCATAGGGCCCGTAAGAAATGAAAAACGCATGGTTTCCCCGGGTCTTGGACTCCTCGGCCGTTCCTGTCTTTCCGGCGATATCCACCTCCAGATCCATAAAGATCCTCTTGGCCGAACCGTCTGATATCACGGAACGCATACCCTGCTGGACATTGTCCCAGGTGGATTCGTCAAAATCAAGTTTTCTGGTTACCTGGGGGGTGAAATCCTCTACCAGGTTGCCGTCTGCGTCAGTCATCTTGTCTATGAGGCTCAGCTCAAAGACCGTCCCCCTGTTTGCCAGGGCAGCCACATACCGGGACAGCTGCACATTGGAAAAGGAA
>CAJTOW010000040.1:15614-30118 GCA_910577655.1 uncultured Lachnospiraceae bacterium
CCATGGCCGAACGCTCCGGGTCCGTGGTAGAGATCTCCGGCTGTGTCTCCGAGATCTCGATACCGGACACCTTGTCCAGACCAAACATGGCGGCGTAGTTCCGGATAGTCTCTATTCCTTTGTCTGTGGAATAGATTCCGTTCTCATCTGTGGAGAGCCGGTGGGCTACCTCGGAAAAGAAATAGTTGCAGGAGTTCTGGATCCCGCCCCGCACATCCAGAGGGCCGTGAAAGCCCGGATAGATCCAGCAGCGGATCGGCAGGGTTGCATCGTCATAACGGCCTGTACAGCTGATCATATCCTCCGGCGTAATCACCTTCTCTTCCAGACCCGCGATAGCCGTGATAGGCTTGAAGGTGGAGCCTGGGGCCTTCTTGGCCTGGGTGGCATTGTTGTAAAGGGGCAGAGACAGATCATCCTGGAGCCGGTTGTAGTAGGCGGCATCCACTGTCCCTGAGAGCAGGTTGTTGTCATAGCTGGGATAAGTCACCAGGGCCCGCACCTCCCCGGTGTTGACATCTGTGATGACCACTCCGCCGGTACAGGGATCCAGGGCCAGCTGAGCCGGGGTGATGTCGATGTTGGATATCCGCTCCTTCATGAAGGTATAGGCATACTGGCTGCCCCCTGTCATGAGAAGCTGTACCTGGTGCTCGTCGTAAGGCAGGATTCCCTGGTCATAAAGGGCGATACACAGCTGTCTGCCGGTAATCACCTCGTCATTGATCAGATAACGGAATATCCTCTTATAGAATTTCTCGTCGTTCTCCAGTTCTCCCAGCACATAGTCCACCAGCACCTGGTAAATATCGTCTGCACTGGAGTATTTGTTCTCTACCTGCAGCTGGGTGGTATCCACCCAGCTGTCGGAGATTCCGGAGTATAGGTATTCCCGCAGGCTGATGGCATCCTCTCTCCAGGCCAGATAGGCGCTGCTGTTTACGTCAATGTTATCCCTGCGGATGATCCCTACGGAGGAATCTGACAGATACCCGTAGATATAGACCATATACGCCATCATATCCTTGGGCAGATCCTTCATAGGAGTGGCATGGTCACTCATCAGCTCATAGCGCAGGCGCTCCATAATGCTCTGTCTGGATGCGGTGAACTGCTGGTAGATCTCCCGCTCCATGGCTGAGGCATCCTCCTGGGACATATGGGCCAATGATAATACATTATTATTAATGAGCTGATAATATGCATCTTTTACAGGAATTGGCAGCTTACTGGTGTTGGGATAGTCGTATGGATTCACGTCCTCATTGACCAGCTTGTTGGCGATAATACCGGCCAGCTGCTGCTCGATCAGGTGATAGATACCGATCTGGAGATTGCGGTCTATGGTCAGGTAGATATCATTGCCGGTGGTGGACTCTGTCTCCTCTGTTACCTGCATGATGCTGCCCACATTATTCACGATGAGACTGCGGTATCCCTTGCCTCCCTGGAGCTCCGCTTCCATAGAGGCCTCAATGCCGGTTCTTCCTACAATGTCTGTCAGCTCATACTCCGGGTTGGTCTTTCTAAGCTCATCCAGCTGGTCCTCCTGCACCTTCCCCGTATAGCCGATGATAGGGGCAAAGTAGACACTGTCATTGTAGACCCGGACCGTGGATTCCTCGATCCCCACCCCCTGCATCTGATCCATATGCTCCAGGATATCCGCCACGGTTTCCTCATCCACATGGGAGGTGATGGTGACGGTCTCATATTTCTTGTAGGCGCTTAAGGATAAGGTATAGCGGATATTGACAATCTGGAGGGCCTCCTGGTCTGTGAGGATCACTGGATTCCCCCGTTCATCCTTCATGGCTCCCAGGGCATACCTGTCCCACCGTACCTGAAAAAGCTCACGCGCAGAGATCCCTGTAGGGTATTTCCCCTTGGGATCATCCAGGTCATCCACGGATTTCACGCCGTAATAGTCCCTGAGGAAACGTTTCCGTGCAGCCTCTGAGCTGCTGGTATAGATCATCTCGCCCCGTTCGTCCAGACCGATCTCCAGTCTTCCCTGAACCGAATATCCATGGGCATCCAGAATCCGCACCAGCTTAAGGAGCATGGCATTCATGGTGGCGTTGCGGTTGTAGACTCCGGTATCCTGGAAGGTGACCGAATAGGCCGGCTCATTGTAAGCCAGCAGGTATCCGTTGCGGTCGTAAATATTGCCCCTGGTGCCGGGGATGGCTACGGTCTTCTCCGTCATCTGGACGTACTCATCCAGATACTGTTCTCCGTCCACGATCTGGAGATTGAATAATTTCACAATCAGAACCAGGAACATGCCGGTGAACAGTACCGCCAGGGCAGAGAGCCTGGAATCCGCGATCTTGTGCACCAGCTCCTGTATAATCTCTTTTATATCATTCAGCACTTCTTATTAGTCTCTCCTATTGTCCATCTCTTCGATCCGTCTGTTTGTAAACAGGAAGAAACGGTAAATCAGCAAGGTTGTTACAGTTGTAAAGATCATCTCCGGCACAATGATCTCCCTGAAATAATAGAAGAAATCCAGCCGGTTGCGGATCAGAAAACGAAATACGTAAATATACAGATTATAAATGACCTCGTTCACCAGGCTCAGGGCCAGGGGAAGGGTAATATAGTCCTCGTAGTAATATCTGGTACAGATGCCGTTCAAATAGCCGATGTAGACGAACAGCAGGGTATAGAACCCGAAGGGACCGCTGTAAAAAAGATCCAGCAGGATCCCGGCAAAAAGTCCGTACCACATCCCCGGCTCCTGCCCATGGATGAACCCAAAGGAAAAGGTCAGAATCAGCAGCAGGTTGGGCGAAGCCGAGAGAAAAGGCAACAGCGGGAACACGCCATTCTGTATGGTAAAAGCCAAAAGCATCAGAAGGATATTGACCAGAATCCGTTTCATGAGCCGGCTCCTTCCGCCGGCTCACCGCCGGTGAACTGGTCATCCTTGATCTGGGTAATGATCAGCACCTCCTGAAGACTGCTGAACTGGGCCACCGGCACCAGATACCCGGACTTGGTCAGACGGGTATTGTCCGTGGTCACATCCGTGGCATAGCCGATCAGAAGTCCCGGAAGAAATTTGGAACTGATATTGGAGGTAACGATCTGGTCTCCGTCCTTGATATCCCCGTCCTTGCGGATCCCGGTGATACGCAGGCGGCCCTCGGAAAAGAGGGTCAGATCCCCGGCCACAATACAAGTATCCCCCGACTGGGGGGCCATGCCGCTGACACGGCTCACATCGTCGATGATGGACCGGACCGTGGCGTAATTGGCACCTACATCCGTGACAATGCCCACCAGACCGCCTCCGGCGATCACATTGGCATCCACCCGTACTCCGTCCGCGGAGCCCTTGTTGACCCGGAATACCTGGAACCAGTCGCCGGAGTCCTTGGCGATGACTCTGGCCCCGATCTTCTCGTACTGCTGGTAGTCCTGGTCAAGCTGGTACAGATCCCGCAGCCGTTCCAGCTCAAACTGCCCGGATCTGAGACGGGTATTCTCCTCGGTCAGTGCATCGATCTGCGCCTTCAGCTGGTTATTCTCGTCCAGAGCTGACTTAAAGGTAGTGTAGGACCGCATACTATTGTAAAGGGAAGTACCGGCGCGGTTGACGCCGGACTGGACCGGTATCAGGAAATATCCCATACTGGTCCGCAGTGGCTCCAGGAATCCATCCTTAAAGGAGGTGATTCCGATCAAAAGGATACAAACGGCGGTCAGGCCTATGAGAATGTATTTGCTGCGATTTGATTCCATCTATATCAATCCTCGTTCTTTTAAGCTTACATAACGGTTGTCCCCGATAATGATATGGTCGATCAGGTGGACTCCCACGATCTCCCCGGCAGTATGGATATTCCCTGTGAGCCGGATATCCTCCTGGCTTGGCTCAGGACTGCCGCTGGGATGGTTGTGCACCAGGATCATATTCACTGCCTGGTTGCGCAGGGCCTCCACCAGCACTTCCCTTGGCGCTGCCACTACAGCGTTGACCGTGCCTTTGGACAGCAGGATCTCCCGGATCAGTACCTGCTTTGTATTAAAGAACATCACATGGAACTCCTCCTGCTCCTTGTGACGCATGTCTTCCTGATAATAGTCGGCGATCTGCTTTGGGTTCTGGAAGGTCAGCGGTTCCGCAAGTACCTTCCGCTTCCAGATCCTTCTGGAAAGCTCACCCACGCACAAAAGCTGAATCCCCTTGACAGTGCCGATTCCCTTGATAGAGGTAAGCTCTGCCAGGGAAAGGTGCATAAGCCCCAGAATCCCGTCCCTGGGGTAGTTCAGTTCCAGAATCCGGGAGGCCAGCTCCATGGAATTGGCCTCCTTTGAGCCGGTTCTTATAATGACCGAGAGCAGCTCCGCATCCGAAAGCCCCTGGGGGCCCTCCCGCAGACAGCGCTCATAAGGTCTGTCTTCACTTGGTATGTCTTTGATCTTCATCAGGCATTCTCCTTTCCCTGTGACTCTCCAGGTACGCAAGAAAAGATAAAAGGCCTTATAACATTCTAGCACAAAATCGGAAACCTGTACATGAAAATGGAAAATTTTAGAATTCCTTTAGATTTATGCGCAAACACCCAGACGTGCAGCAAATCATATGAAAAAACGCGTCACAAGCTCGCTTTTGCTTGTGTAAGCGTTTTTTCATATGATTTGCTATAGGGCGGAACGCCCGGGGCTTCTTGTTTTCGACGCTTTTCGAAAACAAGAAGATGCACGTCGAACTCATGGAAAAACCCCGTCACAAGCTCCCAATATTCACAATTCCCGCATCCACCAGCTTCTGCAGTGATTTCAGGATTCCAAACTTCGCATGCCACCAGGTCAGTCCTCCCTGGAAGTAGACCGCGTAAGGAGGCTTGATGGGGCCGTCAGCGCTGAGTTCTATGGAGGAACCCTGGACAAAGGCACCCGCAGCCATAATCACCGGAGCGTCATACCCGGGCATGTCCCAGGGTTCCGGGGCCACATAGCTGTCCACCGGGGCGGCTGCCTGGATCCCCTCACAGAAGGCGATAACGCCCTCCGGAGTGCCGAAGGTAACGGCCTGTATGATATCGTGGCGGGACTGGGTTTTGTCAGGAACCACAGAAAAGCCGAGACGCCCGTAAACATTTGCCGCGAAAATGGCGCCCTTTAAGGCTCCTGCCACCACAGCCGGGGCCAGGAAAAAGCCCTGGAAGAGCTGCTGGTTCAGCCCCAGGCTGGCCCCCACCTCTTTGCCAAGACCCGGTGCGGTCAGCCGGAAGGCAGCCCGGTCGATGCAGTCCTTCCGGCCCACGATGTAGCCTCCTACCGGGGCCAGACCCCCTCCCGGATTCTTGATCAGGGAGCCTACCATCATGTCTGCGCCCACATCTGATGGCTCTGTCCGTTCCACGAATTCCCCATAGCAGTTGTCCACCATGCAGATTACATCAGGGCGGAGCTTCTTGATGAAAGCGATCAGCTCACCGATCTGCGCCACCGACAAGGTGGGGCGGGTGTCATAGCCCTTGGAACGCTGGATGGTCACCAGACGGGTCTTCTCATTAAGTGAATGCCGGATGCCTTCGTAGTCAAAGGAACCGTCAGCCAGCAGATCAACCTGACAGTAGCTTACCCCGTATTCCTTTAAGGAACCCACAGAATCCCGGATTCCGATCACTTCCTCCAATGTATCATAAGGCTTCCCTACGGGGGAAAGCAGCTCGTCTCCCGGACGCAGATTGCCGGACAAGGCAATATGAAGGGCGTGGGTGCCGCTGACTAACTGGGGGCGCACCAGGGCGCTCTCCCCATGGAAGGCTTTGGCGTATACTTCCTCCAGGGTATCCCGGCCCAGATCATTGTATCCGTATCCGGTAGTGGCAGCGAAATGTATGTCGCTGACACGGGCATCCTGCATGGCCTTTAGGACCTTCATCTGGTTATATTCTGCCGTCTCGTCAATGGCGGCAAACCGTTCCTCCAGTTCCTTCTCTATCTTCTTCCCGTACTCCAGAACCTGGTCACAGATTCCAAGTTCCCGGTACATTGTATCCAGTTTCATGTCATTGTTCTCCTTCTGTTTCCATGTGTTTCCATGCCTTACGGCCATTACGTTTTTATACGGTCAGCACAGCGGATGCGCAGACTTGTCTGAACTGTTATGCCCGATTCCCATCTCCCGGCATTCTGACAGGATATGCTCCAGCACCCGGCCCCGGTCATGGCCGAACTGCTCCAGCTTCAGCCACCGCACATCCCGCTCCCGCTTAAACCAGGTCAGCTGACGCTTGGCGAAGTGCCGGGTGTCCCGTTTCAGGATCCGCACAGCCTCATCCAGGCTGTACAGCCCGTCCAGATAGTCCAGTATCTCCTTGTATCCCAGGCCCTGCATGGATACCAGGCCACGGCGGCATCCCATGTTTTTCAGCTTCTGCACCTCATCCAGGAGTCCGTCGGCCAGCATCTGGTCCACCCTCTGGTCGATCCGTGTATAGAGAAGCTCTCTGTCACAAGTAAGGACATAGTAAAGGAAGCGGTAGGGAGATTCCTTCTGCCGCTCCTCTTCATTGTGCCTGGATATTTTCTGTCCGGTCAGACGGTAATACTCAATGGCGCGAATAACCCGCTTGCGGTTGTTGGCGTGGATCAGGGCGGCGGACTCCGGATCGATCCTGGCCAGCATGGCATGAAGCGCTTCATTGCCCTGTTCTGCGGCCAGCTGCTCCAGCTCCCGGCGTATATGCCGGTCGTCATCATTTTCCTTAAAGTCAATATCATACAGCAGAGCCTGGATGTAGAAGCCGGTACCGCCTGCTATGATGGGTACATGGCCCCGGGCATAAATCCCTTCCATGGCTTTTCTGGCAAGTTCCTGGAAACGGGTCACATTGAAGGCTTCCTCCGGTTCCAGAACATCAATCAGGTGGTGGGGGATCCCCTGCATCTCCTTTGGGGTGATCTTTGCGGAACCGATGTCCATGTGCCGGTATACCTGCATGGAATCGGCGCTGATGATCTCCCCGCCCACAGCCTGGGCCAGTCTGATGGAAAGGGCGGTCTTGCCCACCGCAGTGGGGCCGGTCAGGATGACCAGGGGCGGCTTGCTGCCGTGGGCCTTATGGGATGGTTCCGGCTGGACTGTACCGGCTTTGGCTGTCTGCTTCGTCACCGGTTCCATATTTTGTACCATAGCTGTCTGCTCCTTTCCTGATATTGGGATATCCTTTGACCAGCATGTCCTGCTCTGATCAGACAATTCTCTTGAATTTCTTCTCAATCTCATATTTGCTCATGGAGATAATGGTGGGCCGCCCGTGGGGACAGGCGTATGGGTTCTCTAAGTCCAGAAGCTGGTCTACCAGACGGTCCGCCTCCGCCGCGCTCATGGCATGGCTTCCTTTGACCGCTGCCTTGCAGGACATGGAAGCCACCTTTTCGTACACCAGCTCCGGACCTCCCGTCAGAGTGTCCTCTGCCAGACCGTCCAGCATATCCATCAGAAGATCTTTTTTCGCAATGGAAAACAGATTGTCCGGGACACCCCGGACCGCATATTCCTTGCCGCCGAAATGCTCGATCTCAAAGCCCACATCGTGAAAATACTTCAGATGGCGTTTTAAGAGATCCTCCTCCCGGCTTCCCAGTGTCAGGATGATGGGGGGATTCACCATCTGGCTTGTGAACTCCCGGGTCTTTAAGCTGTTCATGGTTTTCTCGTAGAGCACCTTCTCATGGGCGGCGTGCTGGTCAATGATGTAGAGCTGGTTCTGGAATTCCACCAGCCAGTAGGTTTCGAAGAGCTGGCCGATGAGCTTGTGGCGGCTGCGGGACTTTGGCGCTAACAGCTTTTCCTCAAAAAGATCCAGCTGTCTGGCAGTGCCTGCACTGCTGTCTTCCCCTCCGGAATCCGGCATACTCCCAGGATCCGTTCCATTCCCGGCCCCTGCCGGTATGCTTCTCTCCTGCTCCGGCTGTGAGTCAGGCGGCTGCAGGGGCTTTGTCCTGACAGTGGAAGTATTTTCTCCCGGCTCCGGCACCACTGCACCGGCGGCATTTTTCTCCTGCCATGTCGCACCTTTGGCAGTACCTTCTGGCTCCCTCACCATTCTGACGGCGGCATTCTCCTCCTGCCACGCCGCACCCCTGGCGGCATTTTCCTCCTCCGGCACCGGTCCCTGCGGGGCAGTGCCGCCCTCCGGTCCCGGCTTTCCCTTCACCTCATAGGGCGTCTGGCTTTCCCGGAACACAAAAGGCTGACGTTTCTCAAAGGGCTCCGGCAGGGGCAGGCGCTTCGACTTTTTCTCTTTCCCAGGTTCCGGCCCAGTCTGCTTTCTGTCCTGCCTCTTTTCCAGGGACACCTCCGGAATCAGCTCCCGCTTTCCCAGTGTCTTTGTGATGGCATCCCGGATCTGGCCAAAGATCATCTCCCCGTTCTGGAACCGCAGCTCCATCTTGGTAGGATGGACATTGACGTCCAGGTATTCCGGCTCGATGGTGATGTGGAGCATGGTAAAGGGATACTTGTGCTGCATCATAAAAGGCTTGTAGGCATCCTCAATGGCCTTGCAGATGATGCTGCTTTTGATATAACGCCCGTTGATAAAATAATTCTCAAAGGCCCTGTTGTTTCTGGCGATCACCGGCTTGCCGATAAACCCGGTTATGGATACCGCCTCATGGCGCAGCTCCACCGGAATCAGATTACCGGTGATCTCCCGGCCATAGATGGTGTAGATAATGTCCTTAAGATTATGATTGCCGGATGTATACAGCTTATTCTGGTTGTTCTGGATGAAACGGATGGAGATCCCCGGATGGGACAGGGCGATCTTTTCTACCAGGTCCGCCACATGGGCCCCCTCGGTCATGGCGGTCTTTAAGAACTTTCTGCGGACCGGCGTATTGTAGAACAGATTCCGGGCAATGAAGGTGGTGCCCTCCGGTGCGCCGATCTCCTCCAGGCTCTTCTCCAGGCCGCCCTCAATCTGGTAGCGGGTGCCGGTCAGACGGTCAGTCACCCTTGTGATAACCTCCACCTGGGATACGGCGGCAATACTGGAAAGGGCCTCCCCCCGGAAGCCCAGGGAAGACACCACGAAAAGATCCTCCACCGACTGGATCTTGCTGGTGGAATGGCGCAGGAAGGCTGTGGCGATCTCATCTCCCGGGATCCCGCAGCCATTGTCCGTGACCCGTATGAAGGAAATGCCCCCGTCCCGGATTTCTACCGTGATGGCGGAGGCCCTGGCATCAATAGCATTTTCCAGAAGCTCCTTGACCACGGAAGCCGGACGCTCGATGACCTCACCGGCTGCGATTTTGTTGATGGTGCTCTGGTCAAGAACATGAATATTTGCCATGGTCTGGCTGCTCCTTTTCTGGTTATTTCTGGAACGTCACCCTTCCCCGCCGCTCCAGCGGTTATTCAGCTTTGTCTGGAGGCGGTACAGGGTATTCAGGGCGTCAATGGGTGTCATGTTGCCCAGCTCCAGCCCCTTAAGCTCCTCAATGATATCCGTCTCCCGGACCGTGTCAAAGAGAGTAAGCTGGCTCATCTCAATCTCATCCGGTTTCGGCACCGGCTTGTGGGAGGGAGCGGAGGCGCTGCTTTCCGCGATCTCCCTGGTTCTGGCAGTCAGATCCGAATCAATCAGCTCCTGCACCAGCTCCTTGGCCCGGCTGATGACCGAATCAGGAACCCCGGCCAGTTTGGCCACCTGGATTCCATAGCTCTTGTCTGCCCCGCCCCTGACGATCTTTCTTAAAAATACGATGTTGTCCCCCTGCTCCTTGACCGCGATACAGTAATTGTTGACCCCGTTTATAATGCCCTCCAGCTCCGTCAGTTCATGGTAATGGGTGGCGAACAAGGTCTTGGCCCCCAGAAGCCTGGTATTGCTGATATGCTCCACCACGGCCCAGGCGATGCTTAAACCGTCAAAGGTGCTGGTGCCGCGGCCGATTTCATCCAGAATCAGCAGACTGTTGCGGGTGGCATTGCGCAGGATGTTGGCCACCTCCGTCATCTCTACCATGAAGGTACTCTGGCCCGAGGCCAGATCATCGGAGGCGCCTACCCGTGTGAAGATCCGGTCGCAGATCCCGATATTGGCCTGGTCCGCCGGGACAAAGCTGCCGATCTGGGCCATGAGCACGATCAGGGCCGTCTGGCGCATGTAAGTGGACTTGCCGGCCATATTGGGGCCGGTGATGATGGAGATCCGGTTCTTGCCGTTATCCAGATACGTGTCATTGGACACGAACAAATCATCCCGGAGCATTTTCTCCACTACCGGGTGGCGGCCGCCCCGGATCTGGATAATGCCCTTCTCATTGATAGCCGGTTTTATGTAGTTATTGCGGGTGGCTACCGTGGATAAGGACACATAAACATCCACCTCTGCCATGGCCCTGGCTGTCTTCTGGATCCGGACGACCTGGGCGGCGATCCGGTCCCGGACGTCGCAGAACAGCTCATATTCCAGGGAGAACAGCTTGTCCTCAGCCCCCAGGATCACGTCCTCCAGGTTCTTCAGCTCATCGGTGGTGTAGCGTTCTGCATTGGTCAGGGTCTGCTTCCGGACGAAATAATCCGGCACCAGGTCCTTAAAGGAATTGGTCACTTCAAAATAATATCCGAACACCTTGTTGAATTTGATCTTCAGATTCTTGATGCCGGTCTTCTCCCTCTCACGGGTCTCCAGATCCGCCAGCCAGTTCTTCCCTTCGGTCTTGGCATCCCGCAGGCGGTCCGCTTCCTCGCTGAAGCCCTCCCGGATGATGCCGCCCTCCCGGACCGTGACCGGAGGCTCCTCCACAATGGCCCGTTCCACCAGTTCATGAAGATCCTCCAGATTATCAAGCTCCTCCTTCAGCCGTGAAAGATTCCGGCAGGTGAATTCCTCCAGAAGCTGTTTGATGTGGGGAACCATGGCAATGGAATTGCAGAAGGCCAGAAGATCCCTTGGATTGGCCGTCTTGTAGCTGATCCGCCCGATGAGCCGTTCCAGGTCATAGACCGGATTCAGATATTCCCCCAGCTCCTCCCGTCCGATATAGTTCAGATTCAGCTCCTCCACAGCCTTCTGCCGCTCCTGAATCTTCTCCTGACAGATCAGGGGCTGCTCGATCCAGGTACGCAGAAGGCGTGCTCCCATAGCCGTCCGGGTCTTGTCCAGAACCCACAGAAGACTCCCCCGCTTCTGCTTCTCCCGCATGGTCTCCAGAAGCTCCAGATTCCGCCGGGTGGAGGAATCCAGCACCATATAATTGCCCGTAGCATAAGGCACGATGGTGGTCATATGGTCCAGGGTGCATTTCTGCGTCTCATAAAGATACTGTAAAACGGCGCCGGCCGCAATTGTTCCGCAGTCATAATCCACAAGTCCCAGCCCCTCAAGGCTTCCCACCTTAAAATGTTCCCGCAGTATGCGCCTGCACCCATCCTCCTGGAAAAAGCGCGGCTCCAGGGTACCCAGGGTAAAATGATACCGGTCCCGGATCTCCTCCAGATCCATGCCGGACATGGTGAAAGCGTCGTTGCAGACCACCTCGGAGGGGGAGAATTTGTTGATTTCATCCACCAGGGCTCGTTCGGAGTCCACCTCTGTCACCAGAAAATCCCCAGTGGTAATGTCGGCCGCTGCCAGACCCATCCGCTCTCCCAGATAGACGATCCCCATCAGGTAGTTGTTCCTGGAATCATCCAGGGCCTGGGCGCTGGTAATGGTCCCCGGGGTCACCACCCGGATCACCTCACGCTTCACCAGTCCCTTGGCAAGCTTTGGATCCTCCATCTGCTCTGCGATAGCCACCTTGTAGCCCTTCTGGACCAGGCGGCTTAAGTAGCTGTCCACTGCATGGTAGGGCACGCCGCACATGGGAGCCCGCTCCGCAAGACCGCACTCCTTACCGGTAAGGGTCAGCTCCAGCTCCCGTGATACCGTGACGGCATCCTCAAAGAACATCTCATAAAAATCACCAAGACGGTAGAATAGGATGCAGTCATGATACTGCTTCTTGGTCTCCACATATTGGGTCATCATCGGTGATAATCCGGTCACGTTTATTACTCCTTTTCTTTATGTTAAATGGTGTGTTTCCAGAAATACGCTCTCCAGACAAAGGTGCCCTGCGGCATCCGCCGCAGAACACCTTGTTCCAGAGCATGTCTGTCTATGGAATCAGCACGGTTCACAGGCTGATCTGTCCTGAATCCGGCTTCCCATGTAATAGAAGCCCCTGGCTTCCTCCAGGCGTACCTCCACGATCCTTCCCACCAGATCCTTTCCCCCCGGAAAATGAACAATGGTATTGTTGGAAAGCCGCCCGGTCATATAGCCCTCCTGGTGGTCGTCGGGACACTCCACCAGAACCTTCTGAACGGTTCCCGTATCCCTGCCGCAGACCTCTCCCGCGATCCCCTGAACCTCCTTTAAGAGCCGGTCGAACCGCTCCTTCGCCACATCCTCCGGTACCTGGTTCTCCATGGCGGCAGCCGGTGTACCGGTCCTTTTGGAATAGAGGAAGGTGAAGGCGCTGTCATAGCGGACACGCCGCACCACATCCAGGGTTTCCTCAAAGTCCTCCTCCGTCTCCCCCGGAAAGCCCACAATGATATCCGTGGTCAAAGAGATATCCGGCATGGCCTCCCGGATCTCTTCCACCAGCTCCAGATACCGCTCTTTGGTATATCTGCGGTTCATGACCCCAAGGATCCGGCTGCTGCCGGACTGAAGCGGCAGATGCAGATGGCGGCACACCTTGTCACAATCTTTCATGGCTTCGATCAGCTCCGGAGACAGATCCTTGGGATGGGAGGTCATGAAACGGATCCGCTCCAGCCCTTCGATCTCATTGACCCGGCGCAGCAGCTGGGCGAAGGTAATGGGATGCGCAAGATTCTTCCCATAGGAATTGACATTCTGGCCTAAGAGCATGACCTCCACCACCCCGTCCTGAACCAGCCGGCGGATCTCCGCCAGAATATCCTCCGGCTCCCGGCTCCGCTCCCGGCCCCGGACATAGGGCACGATGCAGTAGCTGCAGAAATTGTTGCAGCCGAACATGATATTGACACCGGATTTGAAGGGGAACTTCCTCTCTGTGGGAAGCTCCTCCACAATGGCTTCTGTAGAATCCCACACATCCACCACCATCTCCCGGCGGCCGGATGGACAGCCGGTCCGCTTACAGATAAGCTCTGCCAGCTTAAAGATATTGTGGGTGCCAAAGATGATATCCACAAAGGGGTAGCTCTTTTTGATCCTGTCCACCGCGGTCTTTTCCTGCATCATACAGCCGCACAGGGCAATCAGCATGTCCGGATTCCTGCGCTTTAAGTTCCGCAGATAGCCCAGATGTCCATAGACCTTCTGGTTGGCATTGTCCCGGACCGTGCAGGTGTTGTAGAGGACAAAATCCGCCTCCTCCCTGTCTGTCTCCTGAAAGCCTGCCTGACTCAGAATCCCCAGAAGCTTTTCCGAATCACGGGCATTCATCTGGCAGCCGAAGGTCTGGATACACGCGGTCGGGCGGCGTCCGTTTTTCCCCTCAAACTCCCGGACCCACTGCCGGCATTTTGCCATGAAGTAGTACTGTCTGGCAGGTTCTTCTGCGGGAGGCTCTGCATTCATATCTATTTTATCTAAATCAATTTCCTGATACATTTTCCTTGACTTTTATTCCCTTCTGCTATATAGTTGTATAAAAGAAGCGGGTTTTTACCGTACAGCTTTATGGCTCAAGCGGGATACTCGCTTCTTTTTGTGTTTCTCAATCCCAGATTATAGCTTCATGCGGTATTGTCCCATTCACTGCTCTGTCTTCCCGCCCAGCTTTTAAAGCTTCTAATTCTTCCGGTTCAGGAATCACTTCAGGCACGAATTTTACAATTACTCTATACAAAGTATCAATATCTTTTTCCGGAACCAGTTCTATTAAATTTTTCAACATTTCTTTGCTCATATTTCAGCCCCTCTTCCTATAATCTTTTATATGCTTGTCCTCTTGGAATGATATTGTCAATATATATTATATTATCTTCTATTGAAAACAGCACTCTTAAATCTCCAACTCTTAAACGGTATCCATTATCTATCCCCTGCAATTTTTTAATATCTCCTAAAGGAATTTTTTCAATTGCATCTTTCAGACGTTTCTTGGTTGTTTTATCTGCTGCATTAATATATTTTACTGAATTTTTACTATATTCAATTTGCAATAATTTCTTCTCCTTTTCCGTCGCTTTTCAAAATCCTGTTTACTCACACGTTCGGACAACCGAAGGTCTGGATACACGCGGTCGGGCGGCGTCCGTTTTTCCTTTCAAAGTCCAGAACCCATTCCCGGCATTTTGCCATGAAATAGTACTGCCTAAACGGCTCTTCTGTCGGCGGTTCTGAATTTATATCTATTTTATTTATATCAATTTCATTATGATTCGAAGCTTCATTATACATTTTCTCTTAACTTTTTCCCTTTCTAGAGTGTGTCTGAAAATTGCTTTCTGGCAGATGTGCGTCACAGTTTGTGGG
>CAJTOW010000041.1 GCA_910577655.1 uncultured Lachnospiraceae bacterium
AGCTTCCTCTATCTGGCCTGACCATAAATCTGACCATAAAATACTGAAAGATTATCCCAGCACTTCCGTTTGTGCCTATAAACGGATGCACACCAGTCTAAAGTGATCTGCACGTCAGAATGCCCCCTAGAGGCCCTCCCAACGCCCTTCTTTCCTCTTCCGTATGTTTTCTCCGTGTCTTACCATAACAGTGCAGTACTCCCTCTTCTTCTTCGGAAATTGACCACAAATCTGACCATGAATTTCATGATATCTTCCATTTTTATACCGCTCAGCCCTGGATTTCCAAAAAATCATAAAAATTTAAGTAGTATTTTCCTTCAACATGTGGTAAAATTACGATGATATATGAGAAATGACAGAGAAAAAGATGGTATTTATCGGTCGAATGTTCTTATTTGACCGTTCGCAGATTATGGGAATCCACGAAAAACAGGTGTCTGGTTCTTAGCCAGACACCTGTTTTCTTTCCCTTCCGGATTATTTCTGGACATAATTTGTGCCGGAAAACCGCGGAGCCCATTTTCCGGCAGGCCCAATTTGGCTGCCTGCTTTTAACGGATATTTCTGCAGGCTTAGAGTCTCTGCATCCTCCTCACACAATCTCCTCCAGTGCACACACCTCCACGCCTTCCCGTTTCAGCGCATCCCGGATCTTCTCCACAAAGGCCAGGGCCTTCTCCCCGTCCCCATGGACGCACACGGAATCGGCCCGGATGGGAATATCCTTTCCGGTAATAGCCGTCACCTTCTGCTCCTTCACCATACGGATCACCCGGGCGATGGCTTCATCCTCGTCGGTGATCATGGCGCCGGGTTTGCCCCGGCCCACCAGGGTGCCGTCTTCCTCATAGGCACGGTCTGCAAAGACCTCCAGGGCGGTGCGAAGCCCCATATCCCGGGCAGCACGGGCCAGCTCTCCGCCGCTTAAGGCCAGAACGATCAGATCCTTGTCGAACTCTGCGATGGCCTGACAGATGCCTTTCGACAATTCATAATCCCTGGCCGCCATATTGTACAGCGCGCCGTGGGGCTTTACGTGCTGCATTTTGATGCCGACGGAGCGGCAGAATCCGTCCAGGGCGCCAAGCTGGTAGAGCACATAGGCTTTCGCTTCCGCCGGAGTCACAGCCATGTTCCTTCTGCCGAAACCCATAAGATCCGGGAAGCCCGGATGGGCGCCTGCCCGGATCCCGGCTTCCTTCACCATTGCTACGGTCTTTGCCATCACCACCGGATCCGACGCGTGATAGCCGCAGGCTACGTTGGCGGATGTAATCAGGGGAATCACCTTATCATCCATACCCAGAGTATATCGTCCGAAGCTTTCGCCCAGATCACTGTTCAAATCTACACGATACATAATTTCCTCCTTCTGATTTTCACTTAATGCCAATAACTGGTCAGAAAAAATTTTTGACACATACAAAAAAACACGCCCCAGTACATTTTCCGCCATTTCCACAAACTGTGGCACACATCTGCCAGAAAGCAATTTTCAGACACACTCTAAGGCATATAGAAAAGCCGTCCATAACGGCTTTTCTATAATATTGGGACAATTAACCTTCAAATCCATTCCCGGCACACGTTATTCCGTATATCAGGTCTCCGGCACCTCCAGTGCCTTCTCCTTCAGATTCATGAACTTCTCGATAAACCCTGTGTCTGCTCTTCCCTCCCGGAATACCTTGCTCCGGATGATCTGAAACTGGAAGTCCAGGTTGGTATCCACACCGGTGACCACCATCTCATCCAGGGCGGACAGCATCTTGCGGATGGCTGCGTCCCGGCTGGGGGCATGGACGAGAACCTTGGCGATCATGGAGTCGTACTCCGCCGGGATCTCGTAGCCTGTATACAGCGCTGTATCTACCCGGACTCCGTTACCTGCCGGAAGATGGATGTTCTCTACCACACCGGGGCTGGGCATGAAGTTGCGGCCCGGTACCTCGGCATTGATGCGGCACTCGATGGCATGGCCCCAGGGCTTTACCTCCTCCTGGGTGAAGCTTAAGGGTTCGCCCATAGCCACACGGATCTGCTCGATGATCAGATCCGTGCCTGTCACCATCTCCGTGACACCATGCTCCACCTGAATCCGGGTATTCATTTCCATGAAGAAGAATTCCCCGCCGGGGCTGACAATGTACTCAATAGTTCCCGCATTGGTATAACCCACGGTTTTCGCCGCCAGCACCGCGTACTCATTCATCTTCTGCCGGATGGCATCATCTACCGCCGGGGAGGGGGACTCCTCGATCAGCTTCTGGTGATTGCGCTGGACCGAACAGTCACGATCTCCCAGTGCAACTACATTTCCATGGCTGTCCGCCATGATCTGGATCTCCACATGGCGGGGATTCTCGATAAAACGCTCCAGATACATGGTATCATCCCCGAAGGCATTGGCGGATTCCCGCTGGGCCAGATTGAACTGGAACTCGAATTCCTCCTCATTGACCGCAACACGCATCCCTTTGCCGCCTCCGCCGGAGGACGCCTTGATCATCACGGGATACCCGACCTCCTGGGCAAGCTTTTTCCCGGTCTCAGCATCGTACACCGGCTCCCGGGTTCCGGGCACCACCGGCACCCCGGCATCCATCATGGTCTTCCTGGCCTGGGACTTGTTGCCCATACGGTCAATTACGTCCGGATCCGGCCCGATGAAAATAATCCCGTTCTCCTTGCATCTGCGGGCAAAGGTACTGTTTTCTGAAAGAAAACCAAAGCCCGGGTGGATGGCATCTGCGTCTACATTCAGGGCGGCAGAAATGATCCTGTCCATATTCAGGTAGCTGTCCTTGGCAGGCCCTTCCCCGATGCAGACTCTCTGATCCGCCAGCTGTGTGTGGAGGCTTTTCTCATCCTCTTTGGAATAGATGGCCACGCTGAAGATTCCCATATTCCGGCAGGCACGGATAATGCGTACAGCTATCTCGCCCCGGTTGGCAATCAAAACCTTTTTTATCATTCTTTCCTCCATTCCGTGCGCGTCTTCTGCACACTAAAGCATTCAGACAGACTTCCTCCTGTCTCAGCGGCACACGTTCTTTTATGATTTACTGCCTGCCTGAACAATCATTTCAAATCCGCTTCACACGGAACAAGGGCTGCCCATACTCTACCTTCTGCTCATTGCTGACCAGCACTGCCTCGATCTCACAGTCGTATTCGCACTGGATCTCATTCATCAGCTTCATTGCCTCCAGGATACATACGGTCTGCCCCTCCTTCACCCGGTCACCGACCCGCACGAATGCGGGAACATCCGGTGCTGCCGCGGAATAGAAGGTTCCTACGATCGGAGAGGTGATAAACTGGGATTCTTCCTCTCCTATATCCTCCGCTGCCGCCGGTGCTGCCGGGGACATGCCTGCTCCCGGTACCGCCGGGATACCTGCTGTCACAATGGGCGGATGCTCCCGCTTACTCATGGTGATCTTCATGTCCCCTTCTTTATAAGTAAACTCTTTTAAGGAAGAATCCTCTATAATCTTTACTAAACCTGCAATTTTCTCCAAATCCATATCTGCGTCGTCCTTTCTTGATGTGGCACCATGACCACCGGCCCCATGCTGCACCCGCAGCCTGCATCTGCCGACAGCCAGATGTTTATTCTCACCAGTGCTCCATCCAGCCAGTAATCAGACTTTCAGCACCGCCTATTTTGCCATCTGCCGCGTTGTCGTCAGTCAACGATGCCACCGCATCGCCTCCTTCCTCCGCCTTGCAGACTGTCAAAATAATCGGCACTGGCAGTCTGATTACTGGCCGGATAGAGCACTAGAGCGTGTCTGAAAATTCATTCCCGGCATCTGTACGTCCCACTTTGCGGTACACCGCAGGCGTCCCTTGGGATGCATCGTGACAGCGGATATCTGCCCCGCTGCACAGCAGTTCTTATGGCAGATGCCGTAACCGTTCAGAGATGATCTGATCTCTTCCTTTTACGGAAACAGCCTGCGGATCCGCCGCGATACCTGACGGCATTCCAGCACTTCCCTGCAGGGCTGGTGGATCCTCTTGCGCATCCTGTTCAGCTCCTCCAATTCCTCCAGATAGAGCCGCTGGGCCTCCTGGACACTGATGGCTTTAAAGCGGATCTTGTGGTCCGGCTTTCTCTGAACCAGCCAGGGAATATCTACGGATGCCACTGTGGCAATCTTGGGATAACCGCCGGTGGTCTGGCGGTCGGCCAGCAGAATGATGGGCTTTCCATGGGCCGGTACCTGTATGGAACCGAAGGCGATTCCGTCGGAGATCATATCCGCCGTATCCTTCCTGGGAATGTAGGGCCCCTCCAGACGGCAGCCCATCCGGTCAAAATCGCTGGTCACTGTATACTCACTGTTTAAGAATATATCGATTCCCTGTTTTCCAAACAAATCATCCTGGGGGCCCATAATCACCCGCAGGACTGTATCCTCCTGGTTGAATTCATCAATATCCAGGGTTCTGGAAAGGAAGAAGGGCAGGTATCTCCGCTTGATGCGGAATCCGATGTAATCGCCGTCCTGCAGCTTCCTTCCCTTGAAGCCGCCGATGGAACTCTTCATATTGGTACAGCGGCTTCCCATGACCACGGGAATCTTCAGATAACTGGAAAATGCAATATAGCCCCGGCTTCCCGTCCGGGCGCTGCCGAATTTCAGCACATCTCCTTTGTGAATGTCAATGGCCTTATACATTGGAGCCGGTTCTCCATTGATGGTGGGCTGGAAGTCTCCGCCTGTAATGGCGATCAGAGTTCCTGCCGTGAATTCCAGGGTAGGGCCGATCAGGGAGAACTCCAGAACTGCTTCATTTTCCGGATTGTCCAGAAGGAGATTGGCGATCTGGAAGGAACGGACATCCATGACCCCGGCCACGGGGAAGCCCTGGCTCTGGTAGCCGGTCCGCCCCAGATCCTGTACTGTCGTCATCATACCGGCTTTTATAATACGAATCCCCATGCTACACCTCCTCGTGAATGACACACTGATAATCGCCGCTGTCTACCAGTTCCTGGATCCGGTGGTATTCAGCCTCATCCACAGGCACGAAGCGGATATAGTTGCCTGCCTCCACCAGGATCGGCACCTCCCGGTCCGGATCATAGGTTTTCACCGGGGTCATGCCCATAAGCTGCCAGCCTCCTGGCGAATCCAGGGGATAGATCCCTGTCTGGGAGCCTCCGATGCCTACGCTACCCGCCCGGATCTTCAGCCTGGGATTGGCAAGACGGGGGGTATGGATCCGCTCGTCTAAGCCCCCCAGATAACAAAAGCCCGGCAAAAATCCCAGCATATAGATGAGATAATCCTGGGAGCTGTGGATATTGATGACCTCTGCTTCACTCAGGCCCGCATGCTGGGCGATAGCCGCCAGATCGGGGCCGTATTCCCCTCCATATACTACGGGAATCTCAAAAATCCTCCGTTTCTCCGCGCCAACCTTAATATCCATCCGCACCAGACTCTCCAGACGTTTCTTCATCTTGTCATAGCGGACTACGCGGGGATCATAATTGATCAACAGCGAACAGAAGGCCGGGATCATATCCACCACCCCCTCAATATGCTGCTCCTTCATCAGCTGCACAGTGGCCGCGATCTTGCGGTTGATCTCCGGGCTGATCTCCTTTCCAAACTCTATCAGCAGGGAAGAATCCCCTGCGGTCAAAATTCTGATATTGTTCTGCATAAGATTTTCAGGTCTGTCTCCTTTCTCCTGCCACCATGTCCATGGCAGTATATTGATAGCCAAAAAGGCGTAATCAGCTTTCTGATCACACCTTTGTAAATCTCTGCGTTTCTGCTGCCTGAGGCGTGTTTGAAAATTCATTCCTGCAAGTCAGTACTACGCTTTTCCTATATCAGTTTCCCCATATTCGATACAAACGTAGTGATACCAAGATAAGCAGAGATAACCACTACGATAACCCCCAGGATCAGCAGAGCCATGGGATGGGAATACTTCTCTCCCATGATGGATTTCTTCTTTGCCGCGATCAGGCAGATCCCCAGGGTGATCGGCAGGATCAGACCATTGAGGGCGCCGGCCAGTACCAGAAGGGTCGCAGGCTGTCCCAGCAGTACCATGATGATGGTGGATACCGCGATGAAGCCGATGATCACCCAGTTCTCGTTTTTCTCAATAGCCGGGTGGAAGGTCTTCAAAAATGATACTGACGTGTAAGCAGCACCGATAATAGAGGTGATGGCTGCACACAGAAGCACCAGTCCCGCGAACCGGTATCCCAGCTCTCCGGCTCCCAGACGGAACGCATCTGCTGCCGGGTTTCCTGCATCCAGGGTCACACCCTCTGCCAGTCTTGTCACCACGCCCAGCACTGCCAGGAACAGGAAGATACGTACAATGGTGGCGATCCCCATGCCCATCAGGGAGCTCTTGTTGATCTCCTTCAGGTTCTCCTCCCCGGTGATGCCGCCGTCAAGAAGCCGGTGTGCGCCAGAGAAGGTGATATATCCGCCTACGGTTCCGCCAAGGAGTGTAATGATAGCCGGTACCAGATTGGACACGCCTGCAGAAGGAACAAAGGTATTCTTCAGCGCGTCTCCCACTGGCGGTTTTACCACAATGATGATTCCGAAAATGACTACGATCATGATCCCGCCCAGAACCTTGGCCAGGGTATCCATAGCTGACTTGGCGTTCTTCACCAGGAATACAGCGATGGCGATGGCGCCGGCCAGGATACAGCCCACGGGAGTGGGGATTCCCAGGAGTGTGTTGAAGCCCAGGGCGCCGCCGCCTACATTGCCGATGTTGAATGCCAGACCACCCAGAGCTACCATGAACGCTACAAAATATCCCAGACCCGGAAGTACCTTATTGGCCACCTCCTGGCCTCTCAGACCTGATACACACAGTACCCGCCAGATGTTCAGCTGGGCAATGGCCGCCAGGATAATGGACACCAGAATCACAAAGCCGAAGCTGCCTCTGTGTGTGCCGGTGAACTGTGCTGTCTGGGTCAGAAACCCAGGGCCAATGGCTGATGTCGCCATCAAAAATGCTGCACCTAGTAATGCACCGCCGCTTTTCTTCTCTTTCATAGGAAAATCCTCCTTTTCTTGGAATGTCTCTTTCAGACCCCATAAAACCATGTGGGGGCGGGGTCCGGAAGGTATATCCCATCCTTTTCTCCAAATCTTCCTGCCATTTTGTAACAGTTCAGTCAGGTCATCTTCTTGCCCCCGAAAAGTGTCGGGGACAAGAAGCTTCGGGCGTCCGGCTCTCATTCCCAGCAACAGCTCCCGGATCCCCCGGACCGCCGCCATTCCCATCATTTTCCGGACATGCCCTGGAATATCTGATTCATGAACCAGGGCCGGTTCAATTTGGTTAAGGAATATTATATTCACGGATTCGCGAATTGTCAAATCAGTTACAATTTTTTCTATGTTGTTATCACAGTTTTTTAATTGTGATTCAGAGAAAAATCAGAACCCATTACTTATTAATCCCCGTTTTTTTCGTTCTATTCTTTATCTGGGAACAAAAAAAAGAAAATAAAAGAGCAGGATTGGAAATAATACAACATTTTTTTCCTTGTAGCTCTAGTTCACTGGTAACAGTTCACTGACATTTTGTGCATAGATCTGGCTGCACTTTTGTTGACAAGAAATTTTATCAATAGTACAATAGCTTTTACTGCGAAAAATATAACTATCTGAAAGGAGTCCTCTTATGTCCGAAGCTGCTGCCAAGCCTGAGCAGAATAAAATGGGAGTCATGCCGGTGAAACGGCTTCTGATCACTATGTCCCTGCCTATGATCATCTCCATGCTGGTCCAGGCAATGTACAATATCATCGACAGTATATTCGTGGCCCAGCTGGGGGAGCAGGCGCTGACCGCAGTGTCTATGGCATTCCCCATCCAGACCCTGATGATCGCTGTCTCCAGCGGAACCTGCGTGGGCGTCAATGCCCTCCTCTCCCGCTCCCTGGGTGAGAACAACCAGGAGGAAGCCCAGCGGGCCGCTGTCAACGGGATCTTCCTTGCCATCCTGGGCGCTGTGGCCTTTGCCCTCTTCGGGATCTTCGGAACGCGGCTCTACTTTGCCAGCCAGACCGACGATGCCGTCATCATCGAATATGGTGTTCAGTATCTGACGGTCTGTCTGGTATTTTCCTTTGGGATCTTTCTGGAGATCGTGTTTGAAAGGATCCTCCAGTCCACCGGACGGACTATCTACAATATGTACTCCCAGGGGGCGGGCGCCATCACCAATATCATTCTGGATCCGGTCATGATATTTGGTCTCTGGGGCTTTCCTGCCCTGGGCATCAGCGGAGCTGCCATCGCTACGGTCACCGGGCAGATCCTTGCCATGGTGCTGTCCCTGATTTTCAACATCCGGAAGAATCCGGACGTCAGCATCAGTATGCGCGGCTTTAAGCCCAGCCTGCCCACCATCCGCGTCATCTACGAAGTAGGTGTTCCTTCTATTATTATGCAGTCCATCAGCTCCGTGATGACCTATTTTCTGAATCTGATCCTGGTGGGCTTTACCGCCACCGCCGTAACGGTACTGGGCGTATACTTCAAGCTCCAGAGTTTTATCTTCATGCCCATCTTCGGACTGAACAACGGCATGATCCCTGTCATCGCATTCAACTACGGTGCGCGCAACAAGAAGCGTATCATGGATACCGCCAGATTCAGCATCTTCATCGCAGTAGCCATCATGCTGGTGGGCTTTGCCATCTTCCAGATCCTCCCGGGTCCCATGCTGCTGCTGTTCAACGCCTCCCCCCAGATGCTGGAGATCGGCATCCCGGCCCTGAGAGCCATCAGCTTCAGCTTCCTGTTCGCCGGCTACTGCATCATCGTGGGCTCCGTATTCCAGGCACTGGGCAATGGCATGTACAGCCTTCTGACCTCCATCGCCCGCCAGCTTCTCTGCCTGCTGCCTCTGGCCTACCTTTTCGCCAGATACCTGGGGCTGTATGCTGTGTGGTATGCCTTTCCTCTGGCTGAGATCATCTCGGTGATCATGAGTACAGCGTTGTTCATAAGGATTTATAAGAAAAAGATTAAACATTTGGGATGATCTGTAAACTGTCCGGTCACTTTCAGGATTTGCTTTTCATACTTTGTCTGCTGTTCTGTTTCCACAAAGCTGTACATAGACTATTACAAGCCGCAGTCAAAGCAACAACGTCGCCAGGGATGCACCACTGCACATTGTCCGTGGGGCATCCCTGGGATCACCTGGAACCCAAACTACCTACTGGAGGAACCTCTATGTCCTTACCCGAATTATTCCTCATCGCCGTCGGCCTCTCCATGGACGCCTTCGCCGTCTCCATCTGCAAAGGCCTTTCCATGTGCCAGTTCCGCCTCAGACATGCCCTGGTCATCGGCGCCTACTTCGGCGGCTTCCAGGCCCTGATGCCCCTTGCCGGATACCTGCTGGGCGTCCGGTTCCAGGATGCCATCACCGCCTATGACCACTGGATCGCCTTTATCCTGCTGGGAATCATCGGTTTCAACATGATCCGGGAATCTCTAAGCGGGGAAGAGGAGTCCTGCGACGCTTCCATCGCCGCCAAAGACATGCTGGTCCTGGCCGTGGCCACCAGCATTGATGCCCTGGCTGTAGGTGTCACCTTCGCCTTTCTGCGGGTACAGATCGTTCCTGCGGTAACATTTATCGGCTGCACCACCTTCCTGCTGTCTATGGCAGGCGTCCGGGTGGGAACCGTCTTCGGCGCCCGCTACAAGTCCCGGGCAGAGCTGGCCGGCGGCGGGATCCTGTTGCTTATGGGGGTGAAGATCCTGGTGGAGCATTTATTTCTGGCATAGGTCTGTATGCACCTGCCATACCTCAGACAACTGCTTTAATCCAGAATTCTGTTGCTGTCCGTCTCACCTCATTGGAATATTCTGCCGCAAACGGCAAACAGAGAAAGCGCCTCATTTATCCTCCTCCTTCCTCCGTATCAGCTCCAGCACCGCATACGTCCTGCGTCCCAGCTCATAGGTAAGGGCTACCTCACGGGCGCGGGCCTCCACCTCCTCCGGCAGACGGTACAATCCGATCACATCCAGCCCCTTCTCTTCATAATATCTGTGGAGATAATCCCGGCCCACCTGGCGGCTGCTGGAGAGGAAATAGTTCCGGTGCATTTCCTGCTTTACATGCATCTCTCTGGCCATGTAGTCGATCCAGCTTACAAAGGTTTTCAGATTATAATCATTCAGGGAATACCCCACAAACAGAAACGTATGGTCGATCAGCAGGGACTTTAAGAAGGTCTCCATCAGTCTGTGGGTTTCCGAATACTGCAGATAATCGTCTTCCTTAAAGACCATCTTCTCCGGACGGCGGATATCCCCGTGAAGCTTCAGCAGATAGTGGCGGCTTTTGCCGGTCAAAAGATCCCGGTCTTCCCGGATCACCTGGTATCCTCTGGCCACCTGATCCAGCAGAGTATCAAAATTGGTGGTCACAATATGCTTCGGCTGGAGAGAAACCAGCAGCTCATTGAGCAGATTCGGCTTCACATCCTCCGGAATCATGGATTTCAGAAGATCATAATAAGAAGCGTGTCCTTCGCTTTCATCCATACAGTAATAATACTGGGGGATCCGGATGTATTCCTCCGTAGCCAGACGGTCCGGCATGGGATACCCGATGGCCGCCGCAAAGCTGTGAACCATCTGCCCCCAGGTAGGAAGACCCGAGTTTTTGGACACCCCGGCTCCCACAAAAATCACAAGCTTCTCCCTGGTCAGGGCAAGGGACAGATCATCGATCATCTCATAAAAGGTCATGGTTTCCCTCCTGAATTATTTGATTCACATAGGCTCTGATTTCTATTATACTCTGCGGCTAAAGAAAACACGACAAAAGCACTTCAAAAAAGGCGCCACTGGCGCCTTTTCAGCTTACAGATGCAGTACCCTGTCCCGGATCTCCTGGGTACGGCCCTGGTTCCAGAACTGGGTTCCGATGTAACCGCAGGTACGGCGTGCCACGGTCAGCTTATTCTGATCCTGGTTGCCGCAGTTGGGGCATTCCCAGACCAGCTTGCCGGACTCGTCCTCGATCCCTTTGATCTCCCCGTCAAAGCCGCAGCACTCGCAGTAATCACTCTTGGTATTAAGCTCCGCGTACATGATATTGTCATAGATGAACTGCATGACTCCCAGTACTGCCGGAATGTTGTTCTGCATGTTGGGCACCTCCACGTAGCTGATGGCGCCGCCAGGAGACAGCTTCTGGAATTCAGACTCGAATTTCAGCTTGGAGAAGGCATCAATCTCCTCGGTCACATGGATGTGATAGCTGTTGGTGATGTAGTTCTTGTCTGTCACGCCCTCTATGATGCCAAACCGGTTGCGGAGACATTTGGCAAATTTATAAGTGGTGGACTCCAGGGGAGTTCCGTATACGGAATAGCTGATGTGCTCTGCTGCCTTCCACTGGGCACACTTGTCGTTGAGCCGCTGCATGACAGCCAGGGCGAACTCCTTGGCCTCCGGCGCTGTGTGGGGCTTTCCCATCATCCGCATGGTCATCTCGCACAGACCCGCATAGCCCAGGGAAATGGTTGAATAGCCATCATACAGCAGAGGATCGATCACCTGCCCCTTCTCCAGGCGGGCCAGAGCGCCATTCTGCCACAAGATAGGCGCCACATCCGACGGCGTCCCCAAAAGCCGCTCGTGACGGCACCGGAGGGCCCTGTGACACAGCTCCAGACGCTCGTCCAGGATCTTCCAGAACTGGTCCATATCTCCTTCTGCCGAGCAGGCCACGTCCACCAGGTTCAGAGTCACCACCCCCTGGTTGAAACGGCCATAGAACTTGTGGTTCCCGTTCTTGTCACGCTGGGAGTCCTCTACCGTCAGGAAAGAACGGCATCCCATGCAGGGATACACATCCCCCTGCTTCAGCTCTTTCATCACCTTGGCGGAAATGTAATCGGGCACCATGCGTTTGGCCGTACACTCGGCTGCCAGCCTGGTCAGCTCCCAGTATTTGCTGCCTTCGGTGACATTGTCCTCATCCAGTACATAAATCAGCTTGGGGAAGGCCGGGGTGATCCAGACACCCTTCTTGTTCTTGACGCCCTGCATTCTCTGGCGCAGCACTTCCTCAATGATCATGGCCAGGTCATCCCTGGTCTGGCCTTCCGGTACCTCATCCAGATACATGAACACAGTAACAAACGGCGCCTGACCGTTGCAGGTCATCAGGGTGATCAGCTGATACTGGATGGTCTGGATGCCCCGGGTGATCTCATCCTTTAACTGGGCGTCCGTCAGCTTCTGGATGATCCGCTCATCCAGGGACTCTCCCATCTCCTTGCGCAGTTCGATGATGGTGGAACGGATCTTCTGGCGGCTCACCTCCACAAAGGGGGCCAGATGGGACAAGGTAAAGGTCTGCCCGCCATACTGGTTGCTGGCTACCTGGGCCACGATCTGGGTGGTAATGTTGCAGGCCGTATAGAAGGAATGTGGCTTCTCGATCAGGGTTTCACTGATCACGGTACCGTGCTGCAGCATGTCTTCCAGATCGATCAGGTCACAGTTGTGCTCCCGCTGCGCAAAGTAATCGGAATCGTGGAAATGGATGATGCCCTCCTTATGGGCCCTTACCACATCCTCCGGCAGTAAGAGCCGCATGGTCAGATCCTTGCTGACTTCACCTGCCATATAGTCCCGCTGGGTGGAATTGATCACCGGATTCTTATTGGAATTCTCCTGCTTGACCTCCTCATTGGCCCGGTCGATCAGGGTCAGGATCTCATTGTCCGTGGTGTTGGACTTGCGGGCGATCTCCCGGCGGAAACGGTAGCGCACGTACTTCTGGGCCACCTCGTAGCCCCGCATCTCCATGATGCCCCGCTCTACCATATCCTGTATGTCCTCCACGTTCACCGCATGGGAGCGCTCAGTCAGCTGCTTCTCGATGGTCTCCGCGATGGCATCGATCTGGTATGAGTTCAGCTGATGGATCTTGCCGATCTCGTTGTTAGCCTTTTTTATCGCATTCTTGATTTTATCGATCTCAAAAATAACCTCTTCGCCATTCCTCTTAATCACCTTTAATAGCATTCTGTCCCTCCTCAATATAGGCAGGCATTCCACCCCTTGTGAAACGCCGCCGATGGTTCGGCCCAACATCCCGTATGGACACTCGGGTTCTCATGCACTAGATGTTGGGGTGCGTTTCCTATTATAGCACATTATATGGATATTGCAAGAGGGAGTTTTGCGAAGATACGCGTTATTTTTTTAACAGCAACTGTTCAGACAGTCTCTGAACAGTTACGGCAATATCACACCTCAATCAGGTCGTATTCCCGGCTCCCCAGACCGATCTTCTCTGCATGCTCCAGGCAGGTCTTCCACTCGGATTCCGGCGCAGAATTGGTGAAGTGGTCGTGATGCCTGTGGAAGCTGGGATCTGCCAGGTGGTCGCTGAGCTGGCTTCCCGGCAGGGGCGCGGCGGCCAGACAGGCATCCACGCAGGCCTGATCCAGGGCCAGGGGATCAAAGGATGCGAACATGCCGATATTGGGCAGGATCGGCGCGTCGTTCTCCCCGTGGCAGTCGCAATTTGGAGATACGTCCACGATCAGGGAGATGTGGAAGCAGGGACGCCCATCTACCACGGCCTTGGTGTACTCTGCCATCTTGCAGTTCAGCACGGAATTGGCATTGCTGTTATTGAAGGCAATGGCGTCAAAATTGCAGGCACCCAGACACCGGCTGCAGCCTACGCAGTTGTCCTGGTCCACATGCATCTTCCGGGACGCCTCGTCAAAGACCAGACCGCCGTTGGCGCATTCCTTCTGGCACTTCTTACAGCCCCGGCACAGCTCTGGAGTAATGTGGGGCTTTCCATTACTGTGCTGCTCGGTCTTGCCGGCCCGTGAGCCGCAGCCCATGCCGATATTCTTGATAGCACCGCCAAAGCCTGTCATCTCGTGTCCCTTAAAATGGGTCAGACTGATGAACACATCCGCATCCATCACGGCACGGCCGATCCTGGCTTCCTTCACATACTCGCCGCCCTCTACTGGCACCGCGATATCATCCGTCCCTTTGAGGCCGTCCCCGATGATCACCGGACAGCCCACAGTCAGCGGGGTAAATCCATTCTGCCATGCACACTCCAGATGCTCCAGGGCATTCTTGCGGCTGCCCGGATACATGGTGTTGCAGTCGGTTAAGAACGGCTTCCCGCCCATCTCCTTCACCAGATCCGCCACGGCCCGCGCATAGTTTGGCCGCAGATAGCTGATATTCCCCAGCTCTCCGAAATGCATCTTGACAGCCACAAATTTGCCATCCATGTCAATATCACCGATCCCGGCTTTCTTTGCCATCTTCTGGAGCTTCACGGTAAGACCATCCCCAAATGCCACTGTACGGAAATTCGTAAAATACACCTTTGATTTTGCCATGACTCTATCCTCCTATGAACATTTATGTGCACCCGGAACACCAGCCGCGAAGCAAGGTGCAAAAAGACTCCAGGAATGCACACTTTATCTATCTTACATGATAGTCTCCAGATTCGTCAATGGATGTCAGGAAAAATTTGTTACAGTTCAGCCAGATCATCGTCTGGCTGAACTGTTACAAAAATTTCCGCATCTGGCCTTGAATGGTAACGTGAATTATAATGCGTAATGAATATTTAAGAGAATGTTCTCAATTAGGAAATGGTAAAACCAACCACAATCTGTTATACTGTGGTTGTCGCACAGAAACCAGCGAACCTGGTCACTGACGGTTTTCTAACCCCAGGGCATTCAGACAGACCGTTACCGGCATCTGCCCCTATGTCCAGGTATCTAATTTAGTAAAGGAGATTTTATCATGAAAAAGAATTATAAAGCTATTTCCCTTCTCATTGGCGGAGTGATGCTTGTAGGATTTTCCGGTTATGCACTTGCCGGTTCCCCTACTATTGAGGCAGGCAGGGGACAGACCATAGAGAGCGCCGCCGTTACAGAACCGGCTGCCGAGCCGGAGACTCCTGCGGAGGAGACCGCAGAAGGTACAGGAACTTCCGGTACCATCCTCGCAGGTACAGAAGCCGCAGAGAAACAGGGACCTGCATTCCCGGAGCTGGCAGAGGAGATCCCTCCCATCTGGGGCCCGGTACTAAGCATAAACGAAAAGACCATTATGATCGACAACCAGTCCGGCGTCTCCTACAGCGGTGAGATCGTCCTGAACATTGATCCGGAAGCTACCAGGGTCCTGGATGCGGTAAATGGATTTCCCGTTCAGCTCTCTGATCTGAAGGAAGGTGAGATCATCTACGCCTATATCGGACCGGCCATGACCATGAGCATTCCGCCTATGACCACTGCCACCACTGTGATCTGCCAGATCCCCCAGGATTTTGCGGTTCCTTCCTTCCTGACAGTGAAGTCCATGGAACAGCAGGCAGATGAAAGCTATGTCCTTACCGGAACCGACGACACCGTCATCCAGGTTCCCGCCGACTGCAACATCCTTCCCTATCTGACCCGCAACCTGGTCCGTCTCACCGATGTGGAGAAAGGCTCCCAGTGTCTGGTCTGGAGCGGCAGTGACGGACACGCAGAAAAGATTGTCTTATTCCCCGCAGAATAAACGTATCAAAAACCCCCAGCAGAGAGCGTAGACCTGCCCTCTCTGCTGGGGGTAAATTTCAACTTACAAGGAGGTAACCATGAAACATTCATCTGACCAATCCATCCGCATCACCTGGCTGGGACATGCCTGCTTTCTGCTGGAATCCGGCGGCTACCGGATCCTTCTGGATCCCTACGGGGACAACCACGTACCCGGTTACGGTATTCTCCGCCAGCAGGCCCACCAGGTTCTGTGCAGCCATGACCATGGCGACCACAATTACACAGAGGCTGTCTCCCTTCTGCCAAAACAGCCCTGCCCCTTCCGTATCACCGCCCTGGACACCTTCCATGATGACCAGCAGGGAACACTGAGAGGAACAGACATAATCCACATCTTTGACAATGACTCTCTCCGGGTGGCCCATCTGGGAGACCTGGGCTGTGATCCTACCGACGCCCAGAAGGAGACCCTGAAAGGCCTGGATGCTGTCATGATTCCCATTGGCGGCTTTTACACCATTGATGCCGCCCAGGCAAAAAAGCTGGTGGAGGAGATCCAGCCAAAGGTCATCATCCCCATGCACTACCGCAACGGTTCCCTGGGCTATGATGTGATCAGCACCCTGGATCCGTTCACCGGTGCCTTTGACACGGTGGTGGAATATCCCGGCAACACCCTGGAGATCACACCGGATACAGATCCCCATGTGGCCGTGCTTACTTATGAATTCCCGGCCGATTAATTTCAGCCGGCTTCCCCCAGCCGTCCATAACGCCGGGTCATGCCCAGAATCCTGCTCTTAAGCTCCTCATCCAGTTCCCCCTCCTGCAGCCGCCATTTCCAGTTCTCTCCTACAGTTGACGGCTTGTTCATACGGCAGGAATTGTCATAGCCCAGATAATCCTGCATGGGAATGATGCACAGATCAGCGCGGCTGCGCATCACCAGACTGATCAGGGGCTGGTACAGCTTTGCCTCCGGTGTGTAATGATCGCACAGATACTCCCGGGCCAGCTCCTTCTCTTTCTTTGTGATGCTCCCCAGCCATCCGGCTATGGTCTCATTGTCATGGGTTCCTGTATAAGCCACACTGTTGGTGGGGTAATTGTGGGGCAAATAGTCATTGGCACAGCCTGAATCCCTGGAATCAAAGGCAAATTCCAGCACCTTCATGCCGGGGAAGCCGCTGTCTGCCACCAGCTGCCGGACGGAATCCGTCACATAACCTAGATCCTCCGCGATGACCTCCTGTTTGCCCAGAGCTTCCTCCACCCGGCGGAAAAGATCCATTCCGGGCCCCTTTTCCCAGTGACCGTTCAGGGCTGTTTCCTCCCCATAGGGAATCGAGTAATACTCGTCAAAGCCCCGGAAATGATCAATCCGCACCACATCATAGAGCCGGAAGCAATGGGCCAGTCTGGAGATCCACCACTGGTATCCGGTCTGCCTGTGATAGTCCCAACGGTACAGCGGATTCCCCCACAGCTGTCCGATAGCTGAAAATCCATCCGGCGGACAGCCGGCTACCGCTACAGGGACATTTTCCCCGTCCAGCTGGAACAGCTCCGGATGAGCCCAGGCATCCGCGCTGTCCATAGCCACATAGATGGGAATATCCCCGATCAGCCGGATCCCTTTCTCGTTGGCATAAGCCTTCAGCCGGCCCCACTGCCTGTAAAAGATAAACTGCATATACTGCTGGAACTCAATATCAAAATACAGTTCCCGGCGGTAGTAGTCCATGGCATAGCCGTAACGCAGACGGATATCCTGGGCCCATTCATTCCAGGGCGCCCCGTCAAACCGGTCCTTCACTGCCATGAACAAGGCATAATCATCCAGCCACCAGCGGTTCTCCTCCAGAAATTTCTGGTAATCAGGATTCTGGCTGATATTGCTGCGCTGGTAGGCCTTGCGCAGCAGCGGATAACGGCTCTGGTACAGTTTCTCATAATCAATGGTTCCCCCTTCATCGCCAAAGTCGGCCGCTTCGCATTCTGCCGCCGTCAGCACGCCTTCCTCCACCAGGGCTTCCAGACTGATAAAATACGGATTCCCCGCAAAGGTAGAGAAAGACTGGTAGGGGGAATCCCCATAGCTGGTAGGCCCCAGAGGCAGGATCTGCCAGTAGCTCTGCCCCGCCTCCTTCAGCCAGTCCACAAACTCATAGGCACTTTTGGAAAAACAGCCGATCCCATACCTGGACGGAAGGCTGGTCACCGACAACAAGATACCTGCGGCTCTATTCATATAAAATCCTCCCCTTGCTTAATTATTAGTAACAGTTCAGACGGGCAGCAAATCGCAGAAGAAAGTGTGTTGCAAACCTGCTTTTGGTTTGCATAAGCGCTTTTTTCTGTGATTTGATATCGGGCTAACGCCCGAAGCTTCTTGTCCCCGACGCTCTTCGGGGGCAAGAAGATGCCCCGTCTGAACTGTTACAATCATTATTCATATTCATGGCTGCACGGTAAATGTGCCGCTGACACATTTCCGGTACATTGAATGATCCGGCAGAATGCACCCTGGGCACTTTGCGGATTACTTCTGATGAGCTTCTCTTGTCTCAATCATAACTCCGTAATGGTCCGACACCTGGGGATCCCTGATACCGCTGCACATTACCCGGGAACGGAGTACCTGCACCGGCTCACTGCAGAACAGATAATCCAGACGCATCCCTTTCTGCGCCTCTTCCCCTGATGGCCGCTCCCTCCAGCCATCAATCACATGTCCGACGGTAATCCCGGAATCCTTCTCCTCCGCCAGGTCATAGGTGTCCAGCCAGCCGTCCTTCATGACGCAGTCATACCCCTGGTCACGGACGTCCGAAGGACTGTTAAAATCTCCCAGCAGCCAGACTCTGGCGCCTGCTGCCTTTTTCTCCTCCATATGGCGGTTCAGCACTCTCCACTGGCTTTCAAAGGACTCCTCATTATCATCCCACCAGCCCATATGCACACAATAATACCATACCGTGTCCGGGCCCTCTGTCCGGATCCCCAGAATCTTCCGGGTCTTCCAGTTGTGGTAGTCATCCGCCTGACTGATCCGGCAGACCTCCACTTCTGCAACAGGAACCCGGCTGAACAGAGCCATGCCCTCATCATACCTGTCATATCCGATCTTGGCGGGCAGCCAGCTCCACTGACAAGACAGTCCTTCTGCCGACAGCCTCTCTGCCAGCCAGAGGGCATAATTGTCCTCCCTTAAGGGAACAGACACTCCCGGGCAGGGCAGGTAGCCGGAACTGCTTCCGGAACCGGCGGCCGGGGCTGTCATGGTCTGGTTCACCTCCTGCAGGGCCAGAATGTCCGGACGCTCCCGCAGAAGCACCTGGACAAACTGCTCCCGCTTCTGTTCAAAATCCGGCTCAGCCAGACTGTGGGTATTCATAGTCATGATCTTCATGGATTTTCCTCCTGGCAAACTCTCCTTACCATGCATGCCTGCACGGACAGTTTGCACGCTCATTTCTGCATGGCTCAATGCTTATAGTATATCATTAATATCTGATTTCAGTACATCGGCTTTGGGGCCGTAGACTGCCTGGATTCCGTTGTCTTTTTTCAGCAGTCCCAGTGCTCCTTCTGCCTTCCAGGCCGGAAGCTCTGCTACCTTGGACGGGTCCTTGACTGTGACGCGCAGACGGGTCATGCAGGCATCTACCAGGGTGATATTTTCCCGTCCGCCAAGCAGGGTGATGATCCGTTCTGCCTGACTGTTCCCGCCGCCGGAGATACCGGAACCGGAGGAAGCAGTTGCACCGCCTTCCTCGCTGTCGGCATTATCATCTGTGTAGTTGCCCAGACGTCCCGGTGTCGCAAACTGGAATTTGCCGATCATAAAGTATGCAACAAAATATCCGATGGCAAAGAATACCACTACACAGATCAGGAAATTGATTACATCCTGGCCCAGTCCTGCTTTCAGGGACATAGGAACCCTGGTGATGTACTCCAGGTTACCAAAGGAATGCTGCCGCAGAGGCAGGATCCCGGCCATGGCAAATGCGCAGCCCTGCAAAACCGCATACACCACATACAAGGGCAGGGCGCAGAACATGAACATGAATTCCAGCGGCTCCGTAACACCGGTCAGGAACACGGCCAGTACTGTGGAGAAGAACATGGAGCGGTAATTCTTTCTCTTATCCGTATCCACACGGCGGTACATAGCCAGGGCAACCCCCAGCAGCAGTCCGGTGGCACCGATCATCTGGCCAACTTTGAAACGGGCCGGGGTCACCGTAGTCAGCAGGTTCGTGTAGGAAGCCATATCTCCGGCATCCTTGAAGTTGATCAGGTCAGTCACCCATGCAAGCCACAGCGGATCCTGGCCGAATACCTGGGAACCGGCATTGATGCCTGTCTGGATGGTATAGGTGCCTCCAAAGGAGGTATAGTTCATAGGTATCGTCAGCATATGGTGCAGGCCAAAGGGCAGCAGCAGACGCTCCAGAGTTCCGTAGATAAAAGGCGCAAATACCGGGGAAGTGGAGTTTGAGTTGGCAATCCACACACCGAAGCTGTTGATCCCGGTCTGCACTACCGGCCATACCACGGCCAGCACCACAGAAATGACCACGGACCAGGCGATGACCACCATAGGCACGAACCGTTTTCCATTAAAGAATGCCAGGGCATCCGGAAGCTTACGGAAGTTATAATACTTATTATAAACCGTTCCGCCCACAAATCCAGAGATAATTCCCACAAATACACCCATATTCAGCGCTGGTGCACCCAGAACCGAGGTGAAATATCCGTTGACCAGGATCTCCTGGCCGAACAGTGTATGGGTCACGGCATCGGGATCATTGAGCATGGCGCTGGTAACACCGAAGATAGCGCCAGTGATACAGTTGATCAGCACAAAAGCGATGACCGAAGCAAACGCGCCGCCTGCCCGCTCCTTAGCCCAGGAGCCGCCGATAGCTACCGCGAATAAGATGTGCAGGTTGTTGATAATGGCCCATCCGATATTCTCCATTGTGCTGCCGATCATCATGATCATATGGATATCCGTGCCGCCCATCTGAACCAGCTTTCCAAGGCTGATCATCAGTCCGGCTGCCGGCATGACTGCGATAACCGCCATCAGCACCTTGCCCAGCTTCTGAAGGAAATCGAAATTGATCTTAACCTTCTTCCCCTGCTGGTCTGGCTGGCTGCCGGAGGCTGCTTCAGGCTTCCCTGCCGCCCCGGCCCCACTTCCTGCACCGGCTGCGGTTCCGCTTCCGGATGCAGCGCTGGTTTTGGTTCCTGTTCCGGCTGCGGCAGCCTGGGCCGTGGCCTCAGCCGCCTCCGTGACGGTAATGACCGTATCTTTCCCGGCCTTCACGGCTCCCTCATGACCGTTCAGCTGCTTTCCATCCATTCCCCCACATACCAGCACTGGGGTGATCGGATTGATATTCCGTTCTTTTAAGAAGGCCAGATCCACCTCCGCGATCTTGTCACCAGCCTTCACCTTATCACCAGCCTTTACAAAGACCTTGAAGCATTCCCCCTTTAGTGCAACCGTTTCCAGACCCACGTGGATCAGCAGCTCCAGTCCGTCCCCTGTCTTGAATCCGAATGCGTGCATGGTCTCTGCCACCGATGCGATCTCGCCGGTCACCGGACTGACGATAGTGCCGTCCGTCGGGATGACTGCCATACCGTCGCCGATAATCTTCTGGGAAAATACCGGATCCGGAACCTGATCCAACGCTACTGCCTGCCCGGTAAGGGGCGACAAAATCCCAAAGCCCTTTTCATTCTTACCCATATCTCATAACCTCCTGTCATGTTGTTTTGTCTTCACGGTGTCTCCGTACACCTGACCTTATGGGATCCCTTGAACACATGGTCTTGCTTTCTGCTGTGCATAGGAAGTGCAATATTTGCATTTCTTTTATGCAACCGCTTGCATAAAATATAATACTTTTGCACAAGGTTTGTAAATAGTTATCTGCTATTTTTTTCCTTTTCTACTTTTTTCACAAGAAATTCTTGGATAAATTGTGCATTTTTCACCAGAGTTTCATGCAATGCTTCCCTGATTTTGCATTCCTTTTTATGCAACAATTGACATTTGCAGGAAATTCCGATAAAATGACGTACAGAGACATGCAGAAAACATACGACAGGAAGCAAATTCGGCCTCCTATGGTTGAATGGACGGCGCCAGATACATGAAAAAGGGCCGCCACAAAAAAGGAGCACTATTATGGCTGTTACCATCAAGGAGGTGGCTGCTCTGGCAGGCGTATCCCCCTCTACAGTTTCCAGAACCTGCAAAAACAATTCCTCCATCAGCGACGAGACCAAGGAACGGGTACGCAAAGCCATGGCAAAGCTTGGCTACGAGCCGAATTTCCAGGCCAGCAATCTGGCCTCCCAGAATTCCCGCACGATCGGCATCATTCTGCCTGTATCGGCAAAGGAGGCCTATGAGAATTCCTTCTATCTGGAAACCATACGGGGCATCAGCCAGTTCTGCAACCACCGGCAGTATTTCAATACCATCCTCACCGGGCAGACAGATGAGGAGATCCTGCAGACGGTCCGCACTATGACCCGCAGCGGCCAGGTGGATGGCTTTATTGTGCTCTATTCCAAGCAGGGCGATCCGGTGACAGAATACCTTTACAACGAGGGACTCCTGTATGCCCTGATCGGTAAGGCTTACCAGTTTGCCAACCAGACTGTATATATTGACAATGACAACCTGCTGGCAGGCCAGGAAGCCACCGAGTACCTCTATAACCTGGGCCATAGACGGATCGCCTACCTGGGCAGCGATACCAGCATGATGTTCTCGGCAGACCGTCAGGCCGGCTATCAGACGGCACTGCTGCGCCATGGTCTGCCTGTGAACCCGGATTACTGTGTAGAGGTTCCCTCCCTGCTGAAGGATTTCTCCGGACGGATCCAGCAGCTGCTGTCCCTCCCGGAACGTCCTACAGCCATGCTGGTCAGTGACGATATCCTGGCTGTGGCCCTGGGGCGGGCCTGTCTGGAGGCTGGTCTCTCCATTCCCGCAGACCTTTCCGTCATCTCCTTCAATAACTCCCTCCTGGCCAGACTCTCCGTCCCCCAGCTGACCTCCATTGATGTCAACCCCCTCCAGCTGGGCATTGAGGCCGCCTCCCAGGTCATCAACCACATCGAGAACCCCAACCTGATGGCCACCAAGATCATCGTCCCCCATCATCTGATTGAGCGGAACAGCTGCAGCAGGGTGGCAGAACAATAGGAGGCCCTGGCCTCTTATTGTCCCGCTATACCTGCCGCAAGGCATCCGGCATTTATGGACAGTTCCTTACCTCACTTATATTCTTTTTTCATGGAGAATCCCCTTCCGCTGACCTCACTGACCCGGCTGACCACCATAAAGCTCTCTGGATCAATCTCATGGATCAGCCGCTCTACTGCAGGCAGCTCCCTGTTAGAGATGACGCTGAAGATCATCTGGAGCTCCTGGTCCAGATATCCGGTCCGGGCATCCAGCATGGTAACCCCCCGGTCCATCTGTTTCAAGATAGCACCGCGGATCTCCTGGGCCTTCTGGCTGACTACCTTTACCTCGGTGCGGGTAGTTCCCATAAGCATCAGCTTGTCCAGCACGATGGTGTAGACCAGCACCAGAAGAATCCCGTACAGGATCTTCTCCGCCGGATTGTAGAACATCTGGGCGATCAGGATACAGAAGTCAAACACATAAAGGCTTACGGAAACCGGAATCCCCAAATATTTGTTCAGCACCAGCGGCGGGATGTCCATCCCTCCGGTGGAGGCCCCGGCACGGATCACCATCCCCAGGGCCGTGCCGATCCCCAGACCGGAGAAAAACATGCACAGCAAAATGTCCTGGGTCACCGCAACCTCCCCCAAAAGCCGGTCGAACAGCTCCAGGGACAGAGGATAGATAAATGTACTGACCACTGTCGTGACCGCGAAGGTCTTCCCCAGCAGCAGATATCCGGCTACCAGCATCGTCACATTAAACACCAGCACGAACAAGGATACCGGGATCCCTGCCACATGATTCATCACCAGGGCGATTCCCGTAGTTCCGCCCGTGATCAGTCCTGACGGAAGAAGAAACAGCTTCACTGCCAGAGCATAGAGCATATTGCCCAGAACCACCATCACCAGCATCACTGCTGTCCGTGCCAGCCGCGCGTTATCTTTCATACATATATCCATCCTTTCCCAAACTAAAAAAATACGTCTGTCAGAGATTTTCCCTGACAGACGTGGATCGAGGCTTCGCCTAATACCTTTCCATTATAAAAAAGATTACCGAAAAAATCAAGAATTTTTGAACGTCAGCTCGCTTATTCCAGGTACCGCCCATAACAGTTCAGATACCCCTTGGACGGTTACTGCCGCCTATCTGAACTGTTGCCTGACAGATAATTGATAAACTGCTGGGCTGTCCGCCCGGAAATACCGCCATGACTCAGCTCCCACTTATTGGCCTCTGCACACAGCTCCTTCTCCGGCATGGTGAGTCCGGCCCTTCTGGCCAGCTCTACCACAATATGGAAATACTCCTTCTGGGACGGCTTGGAGTAATTGATGGTCACGCCGAACCGGTTCACCAGGGAAAGCTTCTCCTCCATGGTGTCAGACCGGTGCATGCCGTTATTCACCTCCACATCATTGCGGTCACTCCAGTTCTCCTTGATCAGGTGTCTGCGGTTGGAGGTGGCATAGATCAGGATATTGTCCGGACGTGTCTCCACACCACCCTCGATGACTGCCTTTAAGAATTTATACTCTACCTCAAATTCCTCAAAAGAGAGATCATCCATATAGATGATGAACCGGTAGTTGCGGTTCTTGATCTGGGCGATCACTGCGGACAGATCCTTAAACTGGTGCTTGTAAATCTCGATCATCCGCAGTCCCTGGGGATAGAACTCGTTGACAATGGCCTTGACGCTGGTGGATTTCCCGGTACCGCTGTCACCGAACAGAAGAACATTGTTGGCTTTGCGCCCCTCAACAAAGGCACGGGTATTGTCCACCAGCTTCTTCTTCTGGATCTCATAGCCCACCAGCTCATCCAGCATCACCGTGTCCATGTTGTTGATGGCATGGAATTTCACCATCCCATCCTCTGAGGAAGCAATCCGGAAGGCCTTGTTGAGCCCGAACATGCCCACTCCATAGTCCTTGTAGAAGCCTGTCACCAGATCAAAGAAATCCTGCTCGTCCCGGGCCTTCTCCAGCTTCAGGCTCAGGGCCTGGACCTTCTCGCTGACATTTTTATTGTACATCAGCTCCTTCTTGCCAATAGCCTGGTAGTCGGAGATCCGGCTGAAACAGTCCACCTCCAGATAAGATTCCAGTCTGCTGAAATCATAATCAAACAAATCCTTAAATGCCTTAAAATCCCCTTTTGCAAAATAATTGACACTGCCTTCATTAGCCCCTACTTTCTCGCAGGTGATGCTAAACGGATTCTCACTGGTGATCAGCAGATAGGTCAGATAATTGTGCCAGAGATTCTTATCAAAACCGTAATCTGTAGCTACCTGTAAAAGATGTTTCATCTGGGTAAATACCCGCGTAGCCAGTTCTTCCTTCGTCTGGCTGTTCTCATCCATCTTCCGGATGATATCGGCCAGTTCCATCAGAATCGTATCTTTGGGCATATCTCCGTAAATCAGCAAACGCGATACTATCTTATACATTACTTACTCCTCCTCTTGTATGTAGAAAAGGCGCCAGCGGCGCCTTTCCGGTATGGGGAACAATATTTAGGAAAATATTCACTTGGCAGTTGGGTTATGCTGCAATAAAATCTTTCAGATCCTGCTGGAGATCTTCACATTCCTCTGAATATATTTTCAAACTTACGATTTTGTTAAATCCCAGGTTCATAATGCCCAGAAGTGACTTCGCATCCACCACGATGCTTCCACGGCTCAAATCCATGTCATACGGATACTTTTCAACTCTGCGCACAAACTCTAACACATCACCTGGATTCCGAAATGTTACATTAAGCTTGCTCATGATCATCTCATCTCACTTTCTAAAAAATTAACATCCGTTTCAGTTACTTGCGCTGCTGGTCACCGTCCTGCCTATGGACGATCACCTTCGCTGAACAGCTGCTCATTTCCCGAAGTCCGCCAAGTTGTCTTCCTTATTTACATTTTCCATTTTATTGGATTCTATACATTTTACAAAGAGGAAATTTTTTGAAATGGAGTAATTTTTTAAGGATCATCCGTTTATTTTCCGGAATTCCGCAGGCAGCATCCCTGTCTCTTCCTTGAATACCTTGCTCATATACTTGGGATCTGAATAGCCTACCATATCTGCAATCTGGTTCAGCTTCAGACTGGAATGCAAAAGCAGCTCCTTAACCCTTTTCATACGTACATCCCGGATGGTATCCCGAAAAGGCACTCCCGTCTCCTTCTTGAACTGTGCACTGAGATATTCCTCTGACACATGAAGCTTTCTTGCAATCTCCTCCAGGGTAATCCCCTGGCTGTAATACTCCTTGATCATGTGCTGGGCCTGCTTCACCAGAGGGCTTAATGACGGAGTGTCTCCATTGCTTCTGGACAGGGCCTGGGCAAACTCCTGCAGGATATTCTCGATCTCCTTCCATCTCTGTGACTGGGTCATCCTGGCAATCAGGGACTGGGCAAATCCCACCTCCTGGGCAGCCCCGATACTTTTCAGGATGCTGATAATGTAGATTGCAAAACGCATGATGGCCTCATGAATCTCCCACGGCTCATGTGGCTCCTCACGGCAGTACTGGACAAACCGCCGCATCACCTTGACTACTGCCCTGTCCTGACGGAGGGCTGCCGCCTGACGCAGCTCCACCTCCAGGCTTATCGGATATTTTAGTGGCAGAAATCTGGTCTCCTTCACCAATTGGCTGCTGAGCATCGTTCCTTCCGGATAACTGAGATTCCATTTTCTTAACTCCAGCATATCTGTCAGGGCAGCCGGGAGCTGCTCCAGGCCGTCACATTCTACCCAGGTAAATACCGGCATATCCTTCAGATTGCGGCTGATCACCGGAAGTACGGATTTCCCGTAGCGTTCTTTGACCTTCTCCTTATCCCTCATCTGATAAAGAACTGTCATGACCGCCTGATACTTGCTGGATACCAGTACCACACTCCTGTAATCATCTGTCCGGCCTGTACATTCCTCCATCAACTGCTGAATACTGGCCGCCTCTGACTGGTATCCTTCATCCAGCCAGATGCCGAACACCACCAGAGGCTCCCGTATATCCAGACTGTACTTTTCCCTGGTAATCTGATTCAGGGCTCCTTCCACCGGAAGCTCCGCCAGCATACAGCCGCGAAAAATCTGTTCCAGGGACAGCAGCCGCTCCTGCAGCTTCTCCTGTTCCCATTCCTGCATCAGAGACCTCTCAATCATCTCCAGGGTCCTCTGAAGCTCCGGAATCTTAATAGGCTTTAGAAGATAATTCTCGATACCTAAATCAATGGCTTTTTTGGCATAGGTAAAATCTGAGTAAGCCGTCAGAACGATAATCCGGCAATCCACATGCTTCTCCCGAAGGATCTCCAGCATCTCCAGTCCGTTCATCCTGGGCATCTGAATATCCATGATGACCAGATCCGGTCTGGTGCGGCTTACCACCTCCAGTCCCTCTTTTCCATCCGATGCACATCCTGCTACTTCGTAGGTGTCCTTCAGCTTAGGCAGCATCCGGACCAGTCCGTTGCGGATGGAATTCTCATCCTCTATTACCACAATCTTCACTGTATACCCTCCCCTGTATCGCCGCGCCAGCTCCTGGTATATCCCGGTAACCCATACTGTCCGCAACATATATCCCATGTAAACTTTTTCAAAAATCACGCTCCCGCAACACCTTCACAAACACATGAACCATCATATAGCTTCCCTCTTCGCTCTCAAAATACAGATCCGCATCTTCCCCATAATATAATGCAAGACGTTTCCTGACATTGGCGATGCCCACATGGCTTGACTGGATTTTGTCCCTGGCACTGTTCAGCTGGTCCAGCTGGTCCACGGACATTCCCTTTCCGTTGTCCCAGATTATGATATGGATCTGCTGGTCAGCCAGCTGCATGCGGATCCGAAGCTGACAGCTGCCCTTCTTCTGATACAGTCCGTGCTTGATGGCATTCTCCACAAAAGGCTGCAAAAGCATCTTATGGATCCGGAAACCTCTCAGCTCCTCCGGTACATCAACCGTCACCTCCAGCGGCTCATCCAGTTTCTCCTTTTGCAGCATAATATACTGGTCCAGCCAGTACAGTTCCTGACGGATGGGCACCGTACCTCCCGGATTGCGTATCGTATATCGCAAAATATCCGCCAGAGCGCCCAGCATCCTGCTTATCTCATATTCCTCCCGCTCAATAGCCTTCCAGTTAATCGTATCCAGAGTGTTGTATAGGAAATGTGGGTCTATCTGTGCTTCCATGGCAGACAGCTCCGCATTCTTCTGCTCTAACATGGAGATCCGCACCTGGTCCATAAGTATTCCTGTCTGCTCTGCCATTTTATTAAAGCCATCAATGATACGAACCATCTCCTTGGGCAGACGTTTCTTTCGCTCCACCCGCACCTGGAAATTCCCCTTTTCCACCTGGATCATTGCATCCTCCACATCATCAATGCTGTCGAGAAGCGGCAGTGTCAGGTACCAGGCCAGTCCCGCAAACAAAGTGATCGCCACCAGGGAGTTAAGGATCCAGATCACGGACTCGTCCACAGCTTCCTGCCTAAACTGCTGGACAGAATAAAAATTGTGCACAATCCAGCCAGTCTTCTCGTTTTTCCGGCTGATAATCTGACGTCCCTGCATCGGCACTGTGGAAATGTTCTGGTGAATATATTCGTCCTGCTGTGCCACAATGATAGTTCCCGCCTCATTGCACAGAAACATCTCGGAACTGGGATCCTTTTTTCCTTTCTCCCAAAGCTCCTGCTGGCAGATACCCAAAATCACGATCCCCGTCCTCTGTGTTCCGCCGGAACCAGAAATCTCCTGGGCGATCTGGATCAGGCCAGACCATTGATCTCCTATTTGTACCAGACTTTCCGCCCCCATATAAGCCACACCATTGTAAAGCTGCGGTGGATTAACAAGACCAGGCCAGGAAATCAGCTGCGGCGAAGACATACTTCCATCATAGAACAATACCTTCCCGCTATCTGTCAGGATTATGATTCCTTTAATTGTATCGTTCCGGTTGTACACCCGCTCCAGCTCCCGTTCCAGCTGTCCGCCCGTCCTCCCGGATACTTCCGTCTCTCCATTGATCTCCTCGACCAAAGCAATCACATCATCATCCGTACAGAAGTCATACAACACCATCTCATATTTGTCCAGGATCAGATCCACCAGCATGTTTTTATTTTCCAGATCCTGATTCATCCGGTCCTGAATATACCGGTTGAGATTGTTCCAGCTTCGCATCTGAAAAAATACCGTATATACAGACAAAGGCAGCACAATCGCTGCCACACAGACCATCACAAATGCTTTCCGCAAAGTCAGTCTGTATCTCATTCCCTGCCTCCTCTCTTGTCTTTATTCGTTACCGTTCACGGGGTGCATCTTTGCCGTGTCCTCCCCATGCATCTGCCTATGCTCCTCGCTGATCTCCTCATACAGATGGTAGAAGGTCCACTGGCAATTGCTCTCTGTAATCACCGCCTTCAGATCAATCCTGGGCACACCTGCTTTTCTCAGATTCCGAAGCAGCTCGTCCATCCGCTGGCTTGAAAAACGGTACATCACCAGCATTTTTTGAGGAATTACCGCCAAAGCCGTCCCTCTCTCTTCCTGCAGACGGAATCCCGGCATACCAGCCAGGGCACCTACCTGCTCCAGCACCTGGTCCGGCGCCACATTCCGAATCCGGATCCCCATCCGCACCAGGACTCCCTTCAGCTTTGCCGCTGAATCCTGAGGATCCGGTGTATAGTATAATACAGTTTCCCGCAATGCTCTTCCTGCCATCCTGTTCACTCCTCTGTCAGATTTTACTGGTCATATTACTGTTCCTTCGACTGCTTATGGCCGCTTTTATTACATATTGCTATATTCTTATTTCTACTATAATATAGAATCTGTTCCTGCGCAAGAAAAAAAATATCCCTGAGACCTTCCGTCGTCTCAGGGATATATAATGCCGCAGGCCGGAATCGAACCGGCACGGGAGATTAGTCCCGCAGGATTTTAAGTCCTGTGCGTCTGCCAGTTCCGCCACTGCGGCATACCTTGGCTGACTTGCCAAATGGGGCCTATAGGGCTCGAACCTATGACCCTCTGCTTGTAAGGCAGATGCTC
>CAJTOW010000042.1:0-24900 GCA_910577655.1 uncultured Lachnospiraceae bacterium
AAATATCCCAAGGGACGCCTGCGGTGTACCGCGAAGTGGGACGTGCACACCGAAGGCGTCCCTTGTGGAGATGCCGGGAATGAATTTTCAAACACACTCTAATACAAATGAACGCAATCTGTCCCATATAACGAAAAATAGAAATCTTTTTGTGTCCCATCCAAAAGGACCTCTTCGAAAGCTATAACTGTTTCCTGGCTTGTTCGGCCATTAAAAAGTTCCCTCCTTTTGCAATACTTTTGATCCAGTAAAGCAGAAAGAGGGAAGATGTCATAGTACGCTATCTTTTGAGGCATTTCCGAGTTTTCCCCTTGATTCTGTCAAAAGCCTGATTAAATATCTCCAGAACCAGCGGTTCTCTGGTGAGCAGAAGGAATAAGCCATATATACCAAAAAACAACACTGCCGAGATCAACAGAGTCAGGAAATTTCCAAATCCCAGTATCTTAACTCCCATAGAAGCAACAGTGCCCAGCACCAGTGCAATTGCTATTCTAAAATAATGGATCTGCTTAAGCGCTTTTGCCCCCTCATTTCCAAGGGCATAACACTGAACCAGCAGAACTACAAACTCTGCTGCCAGTGTCCCCCATGCAGCGCCAACCGATGCAAATCGCGGAATTAGCACTGTGTTAATAATAATATCCACAATAGCCCCGGCAATTTCCGAGTAAAGAACCATGGTTTCCTTCCCCATTGGAACAAGCATCTGCGTGCCAAGAATATTTGTAATGCCTATCAACAGCAAAGTAGGCATGATTATCCGCATAGGCACGACAGAATCTACATATCCGAATCCGGACAAAAAATAAATGCCCTCTTCGGCAAAAAATATGAAGTACAACGCCAGAGGACTGGCAACCAGAACGACAAAGTTAACCGCCTTTCTGGTAATCCTTCTGAAATCCTCCATAAGACCCTGCCGCACGTAACAAGACACCCTTGGAAGCAGAACTGTGCCCAGAGACGTAACAATGCTCACAAGAACTGTTTTTATTTTCACCGCTGCATTATAATATCCCACATCTGTGTCAGAGGCCATAAATCCCAGCATTACTGTATCCAAATGCGTGTAAACCGTGGCAGCACAAGACATGGCAAAAAAGACAGATACTGGCTTTGCGTGCCTGCTAAGACAATAGCCACCTACGGGCTTCCTATCAATGTATTTATGGACATTTACAAAGTTTAGAATGTTAGAAGCTGAGGCCGCAAAAATTGTAATCCCGCCATAGACCACATAGTCCGACTGTCTATGAACCAGCAGGAACATGGCGGCCAAGGCAGCTAATTTGAAGATGATGGACCGAACTGTGATGTAGGCATACCGCTCCAGCGCCTTATAGATCCACTCCATTCCAATGGAAGTAAATAAAATATTTGAACTGACAATGATGTACAAAATTCTCTCTCCCCGCAGACGGGGAACAAAAAGCAGGGCCAGAGCCAATCCCCCATAGGAAATTGCCGTCATGATGAGATTAATTAGCAGCAGCTCATGAGCAGTCCTGGTCAGCTTTTCCCTATCGTCCCGTACCACAGCGCAAGCGCGAATGCCATATACAGGGATCCCAAGCTGGGCAAACAGGCCAAAATAAGAAATCAGGGAAGTGGCAAAAGATACCTTTCCCAGGCCTGCCGGAAGGAGAATGCGCGAAACGTAAGGAAAGGTAATCATCGGGAAAACAAACGACGACATCGTCAGGATAGCATTCATTACAAAATTCATCTTTAAGGATTTCCCTGCTTTTTCCATCGCATCCGTCTGTTTAGTTTTTCTTTTTTTGTCAAATATTCCTCTTCGGCTTAAATTATTATTCACTTCCACTATGGATCCCTTTCTTTTTGCAGCTTTTTCTGTATGTTTCCGGCCTATTGGACTGTACCTTTTGGAACTGGGATATCTGCTCTCTCCCATCCCTTGCCATACAAATAAACAGATAAAAAGACAGCATCTGGAAAGGACATACGGTAATAATAAATTCACATAGGAATACCAGATAAAACCCCATCTTGTTCCACATTTTCTTTCTGACAAACCTGAAAAATCCCGTCAACATCGATGTGGCATAAGGAAAAAACAGATAAATACCTCCATAGACCAGCACCAGCATAGGCGAATTAGAAAATCCCGTATTGTTTCTGCGGAAGTAACTCATGTGCTCCTCTATTGTGTCATAATTACCATACCCATTTCCAAATAACGGCGCATTTATCCATGCTTTATATCCGGCTGCAAAATCATCTACTCTTATAGAACCGGAGCTGGTCCCCAGTTTCTGGCCTATGAGAAAGCTCAAAATAACCGCTCCTGCCCCAAAAGCGGTTGGCAAAAGAACCAGCTTTAACAAATGTCCACCCCTGGTTCTCTGCCTGGTAAACACATACCTTAATCCGGCTGCGGCAATCACCACCATATATCCTGTAGTTGATATGGTTGATAACACGGCTGCCATAAGAATAGCACAACGTTTCCAATTAAGCTTATCCTGCATCAGCAGTTCCGCCAAAAAAGCCGTGGAGAAAATCATACTTGCCATGGGGGCTTCTGTAAAGATTGCCGTGTTTCTTACCATCTTACCCGTCAATCCAAAAAATGTGACAGACTGGGTCTCAAAATAAATTCCATAATAGCTGGTCACTTTTTTCGGTAAATCATTCCCCGTCCATGTGGTATACAAATACCCTGTGGGTCTGATATATTTCAGAGTTGAACCTAGCGCCCAAAAAAACAAGGAAATAACAGCAATCACCAGGACAATGCTGGTGTATTTATACATTGTATCCTCAACAGAGTCCTCCACCAGCATACAGTAGACGATAATTGCCAGAAGCTGAATCAGTATTGTGATGATCCTACTGCTCTTTAATGGATCAAACAGATACCATATTCCCACATACACTACCATAAGGCCCATGGCCAAAAGGCACCTTGAGAACCTCCCGACAGAAGCCTTTCTCCTGGCAAGTCCTCCTGCCACCACTGACACCCCCATCAGCAGTTTCACCAGACGAGAGATCCATGCCAAAGAGTCCGTATGCAACCAAATTGAGCGAAAATCCAAAATAAGACACAAGATAAATGCATACTGAAAAACAGAAAGCAAACTGATCCTATTTTGGTTCAGTCCTCGAGTCCAAAAAGTCGAATATTTTTTCATAGTTACCTCTCAGATTCAGAAACTGCAAAGCAGGCTTCTATGGCTTTTTAGTATGATAGTCCTTCTGGAGAAACGTTCCCACTTCTTCTGCACCTCTCTACACACGAGATATTCCTCCATTTTCATGTCATTAAACCGCTCCCTGGTTTCTGGTATGGAAACTGCTGTAATGCCACATTGAAATCAATTATACCGCAAAGACAAAGCCTAATCGCCTTTTCTTCTCCATCCGAGTTTCCACTGATAATACCTGCAGAGCAGCGGATAAATTGCATAATGTGTCATATATAAGATGCATACAAATTTGCTTTTTTTCATTGCAATCTTCTTTATTTCAGGTAAATTGTGCTTAATAGCATCACAAAAATCCTTAATTTCTCCAAAATTCTTTTGTCCTTTTTCCTTCAAACAAAGCATACGTATATGTGTTTCTGCCATATAACTCAATCGCTCCCTATAGATATCTGCGTTTGCCCGCCCAGAGCCAGATCCTTCTGCCTGACCAGATTCCACAAGTCTTCTCCGCGTCATCTCCCCATATTCTTCAGCAAGCCTCCAAAACACCCGTTCATGCTCCTGGTAATGCTTTCTCCTTCCAGAAATACTCATACTTTGTCCAGCTACTTCTGTACGGTACAAGTAAACCGGATGCTGCCATACATATACATTATTTATGTGCGGAATAGGCAGGCACGCGTATTCTACATCCGTATAAAAACAGTGTTCAGTTAATTTGAGTGGTATTGATTTAATTAAATCTGTACGGTAAGTAAGATAATGCATATTAAAGTAATCGTTCAATTTTACTTTATTTATTGCAAAACATCCCTCTGGCATATCTGAACAAATATTATCAATCTCCCTTTTTCCTGAGCGTTCTCCGCATTTCACATATGGAGTTATAATTACATCTGCACATTCACGTTCCAGTAAATTAATAAAATTTCCCAAACTGCTTGTATCAAACCAGTCATCACCATCCAACAGCTTGAAGTATTTTCCTGTAGCATGGGCAATACTGTAATTTACAGTTGAACCATAACCACCATTTTCTTTATGTACCGCATAGAATGTATCAGGGTATTTTTTTTCATATTTCCTGGCTATCTTCAATGTGTCATCTATGCCGCCATCATCCACTACAAAAACCTCAAGCTTATCCAGAATGCCAGGAACAACCAGCGAATCCAGTGTTTCTTCTATTGTATTTTCTACATTATACGCCGCCACAGATACTGTTAATATTTTTTCTTCCATCATACCATTCTCCTCTCTGGTTAAGAATCTACAGAAATTCATACTGCGATCTGAGTATCAAATCACTTCCCTATGAATGTCTGGTACGTATCTGCTCTTTTGCTGATAAATTCTATAAAGCTCCTCTGAACAATTCTCTATATCATATCCAGCATCCACGATTTTCTTCCAGGCGTTCTCTCTAATTTTGATATTTCCTTCCTTTTTCATACTCAGAATCTCTGCTGCCCAACACACAGGACCATCCTGCAGTGGTAAAAACCTCGTTTCGTCTGTAATCTTTGTTTCTTTACTGATAGCATCCGAAAGAATACAAGGCAGTCCCGATGTCTGGGCCTCAACTGTAACAAGAGGAAGTCCCTCAAATAAACTTGGCAGTACAAAAACGTCCATTGCAGACAGATAATCCTCGACAGAATCTGTTACCCCCAGAAAAGTTACCTTTCCTTCTATACCAAGTTTTTGGACTTTTCGCTGCGTTTCATACTCTAAGTCACCCTGACCAATCAGCAAAAAACGGGCATTTTCGTCCTTTCTGCTGATTTCATAAAATATATCTACCAAAAAATTGTGGTTCTTTACTTTTGAAAAACGGCCAACATGCCCAATCAAAAAACTGTCCTGCACCCCAAGTTCTTTTCTGGCTTTCTCTCTTTTTAAAGGATCAAACCGGAATCGTTTTATATTAATTCCATTCTTTAAAATTGTTACTTTTGAACAATCAGCAAGAGGAAAAAGCCATTTCGCGGCCACCTCTGAACATGCAATTTTATCAGTGGACCATCTTCCCATTAATTTTCTTAGTATCTTTTGAATAATAATATTTCTTGACAGCTTCCCTCCCTCACTCTGGCTGTTATGTGAATGAACTATCCTGCAGGATACACCGGTCAGCTTTGCCAAAAGGAGCACATTAACTCTTTCCAGACTGTCTGTATCTATATGGATGATATCGTACTTCTCTGTTTTAAAAAAACTATAGTATTTCTTTATTTTTTCCTTTTGCCTTGCAAGCGCTCCTGATTGTTGAAATGAAAAGTAAAAAATCTTGCTCCCCAGATCTTCAAACTTATACGCCCAGTCATTTTGCGACCCCTCCTCACTCTCCAGAACCCAGTCAAACCGCACTCTATCCTTAAGCTGGGATGCCAGATTCAGTTCAGCCACTGTAGCGCCATCCGAAGACAATCTTCTTTTTATATGTAGGACTTTTATTCTCTCATCCATTCAGAATCCTTTCCAACGCCTTCCACACCCTTATTCTTCAAAGAAAAAAACTGTCTTTCTCGAACCCTTTTCCAATGAAAAGACCGCTGACCATCCGAGCATTTCCAGTTTTTCTGCATTCAGGGAAGAGTTCTGCATTTGATTATAACCACGCTTCTCATTTTCTGTCGCTTGTCCAAACACTACTTTTTTTCCGGCTGCTTCTGCCAGGGCCTGTGCAATCTCACTGATTGATACAATAGAAGCTGCATTTGAAATATTATAAGCATTCCCACTAACCCCATTAAGCAAAACTGTCAAAATAGCGGAGGCGCAATCAAGAGTATAACAATATGACCTTAATTGTGTTCCTTCGCTTTTCATAATAATGTCCTCACCCTTCGCCGCATTTCGAGTAAACTGGGCTGACGCCCTGCTGTCGGCCGCTGTAATGGATGGTCCATAAATATGGCCCGGCCTTACGATCACCGTGTTAAGCCCGAATTCCTGCCCGTAGGCAATACACAAGGTCTCTGCAGCACGCTTGGCGCTTGGATAACTTGCTCTCTGGTTTAAAATATCTACATATCCAAAATCATTCTCCCGATATGGCTCATTATCTTCTTTGCTGCCATATACTTCGCTGGATGAAATATACAAAACACGCTCACTCCCGCCCTGAACAGCTGCCTGCAAAACGCTGTTTAAACCAACAATATTAGCCAGCATGGTCTCAATTGGCTGCTGTGTATAGACTGTGGGACTGGCATTACCTGCTCCATGAATCATATACTCCGCATGGATATCCGGCATTGACTGCTCCATCGCATCAAACGGAACAAAAAAATAGTCCTTGCCTTCCGTAAAACAAGAAAACCGCTTCTGCATGTTATCCTTACTGCGTCCGGCCAGCATAATCTTTATATCCGCCTTATATCTGAAGTTCAGGTAAAAAAGAATTTCAGCTACAGAAGAACAGATCATCCCTGTAGCTCCAGTGATAAAAATACTCTTACCAAACATCCTTTCCTTATTCGGTATCTGCTGCATGACAGCTTCCACATCCTGCCAGTAAACATCGCTATACTTTACCATATCACTTTAACCATCTGTCTTTCTTTGTATGAAGTAATGCCTTAAAGATCATCAAATCATCCAATGTTGTAATCTTCAGGTTCTCTTCGGAACCTCTGGAAAAATAAACCGTTTCCCCAAGCTCCTGCATCAGGGTGCAAGAAGCAGCTGTATTCCGAATCCCTTTTTTCTGTGCTTCCTCATGCGCCCACAACAGTTTTCCAAAAGTATATGTATGTGGAGTTTGTGTGCGGAATAACTGTTCCCGCGGAACAGTTATATTCGAAGAAATTCCATTATCCCCACTCCTGAATACAGCCTCAACACAAGGGATCGCGGTGACCGCACTGCCACATCTGCGGAAGGTTACCAGACTATTGGATATAATCTCACTTGAAACCAGACACCGGTTTCCATCATGGATCATGACAATATCATCTTCATTCAATTCTTCTTTTAATGCCTGAAGTCCGAGACAGATTGACTCCTGTCCGGTCTCTCCACCCGGCACGACCCAGCGCAGTTTTGTTATATTAAACTGGCTTGCATATGCTTTCAAGACATCAACCCATGAAGACAGTGTGACAACAATAATTGCATCAATACTGGGATGCTCCTGAAATGCCTCCATTGTATGAACAATGATGGGCTTATTTTCCACATGAATAAACTGTTTGGGAATATCCTGTCCCATTCTTGTCCCTATTCCAGCCGCGGTCAACAACGCTACTATCATTTTCTGCTCCTCTGTAAAAGTAGTTTTCCAAAAAACCGCCATTGTTCCACATGTTCTGCAATAATAACTGCCATATTCATTCCTTAACCTCCAAAGTCGATACGCATCAACGGATGCCGTTCTCTATCTTCCGCCGCTGGAACCGTCATATAGGTCTTTCCATACAATTTTTCCATATACTTCTTATACCCCTTAGGTATATTAACTTTGATTCCTTCAAAATCCATTTCTACAGATTCGCATAATTCCTTTCTGGGAAGCATTTCACCAAAATAATGTTTTCTCCCACTGGGGATGGTCACCAGATCAGAATTATGATTCTTACACATAGAGTATACTTTACTTGTCAGCATTGATACTTTATCCAAAGAAATCCATGCGAACAGTTTTCCTATTTGCGCTTTTTTCATAATTGCCTTTTTAAGTGCCTGGTTATCGCTTATATACTTCTCCAAATATGGAAGGTCATGATAAGTTTTTCTGCATGTAAGCAAATAACCGACAGCCAAACAAATGCACCCATGTATTCTTCTAATTACAGCATTATCTGGCATGTTTTCTAAAATGAATATATCCATACAAATTCCGTTATCCTGTTTTGAAAGTTCATTAAAAGACTGATATATCGTCCCCTTCTTTTTTATCTGCACAAGTGACAAGCCATGGTCTTTTCCTGATTCCGGTGTCCAAAGTTCATATTTATCGCCAAGATTTTCAGAGAAAATATCCCTAAATCTATTGTAGCTTTTCCTTGGCATATTAATATCTATATCATCATCCCAAGGTATAAATCCTCCATGTCTTATTGTTCCAAGTACAGACCCGCCGCTCATCGTGTATGAAATATTTTGTTCCTTTACTACTTTCAAAAAATCACAAAGCATTTCCAATTCAATGTCATGTAATTTTTTCAATTCCTCATCTGTCAGCATATGTATATCGCTATTCTTACTGAACTCATTCTTAAACCACGTACGTGAATCACATATTTTTTTACCCATACATAATCTCCTCGTATAATAAACTTCATGAATCCAGTCTTCTTTAAAAACTTGCACCATATTTCTTTGCGAACAGTTTTGCAGAGAGAAATGAACCAACTTTTTTCGGCCAGTTAACATCTTCCGTATATGGAAGCTCCTTAATATCCCCTGGTGACAGGCAGCCGGTTTCTATCATGTGTATTAACCACACATTAAAAAGGCGTTCACTGATTCTTCCACAAAAACGCTTATCAAAATCACTCATTCCCGTCTGGTCGACTCTGTTGTATAATTCCAGGAGAATCGTAAAAAGCCACCCGCAGTAATCATTTATAAGATTTCTGGGCATAACCATCATATTGAAAATAAACCCGCCTCTGCAATGCATATATGTGTCAAATGCCTTTAAATATTGAGGGGTTAGTTCACTAACAATCATCCTTGTGAGATCAAGTTCCTCTTTCCCCCCATTCATAGTGCTGGCATACTGTTCATAAACTGTGGAAATGTAATAATTTCTCTTCCTTGGGACTATCACTTTATATTTTGAAAGCAATGGCTCCAGCTGCTTTCTTGTCAATATACTGTCCAGCCGGTTATCCCTATCAACTTTTTTTCCGACAAAATACCGCCGATAGTGTACAAGGCCCAGATAATCCGCATCAAGATTTTTCCACGCCCAGTATAATCCTGTCTGTTCACCGAAACAGTAATTCAATTTTGAAATATTTTCACCAGAATTATCCTTTGTATAACCAAAATCCAACGGATTCCCTTTTTTATCTGTTTTGCCTTCGGCTCCAACATGAACTGGATAATAAATATCATCCTTTGGCATTTCGTATTTTTTATGTGTTGCTACAATTATCTTTATGTCCTTCATGCTTCACCATCTCCAATAAGTTTCTCCTAAACATGATCCCTCTTAGAAAAATTTGCTTTATTTCAGGTACTTTCTGCCGCAGTCTTCAAACCAGTCCGCAAAGGATTCTTCCAGAGTCCAGTGAAACTTATAACCATTGGTTTTCAGCTTGTCTCCACTGATATTTGTACTGACCATCAGTTTCCTAACTCTGGCCGGATGAATACCAACTGCCTTTCCGCCGATGGGACCAATGATGGCAGCAACACCCATCAGAAATTTCCCAGGAACAACCGGAATGAATCTCTTCATCTTTGTTGCTTTCTTCATCGTCTCACAGATCTGTTCTATGCTGTATGCAGGTTCAAATGTACAATTCCACACACCGGTCTTTCCATTTTCTAAACTCCACATAAAGAAACGGACAAGTTCCTTAACATAAATACACGCCTTGACTGTGTCTTTTCTTGTGTAAAAGAAATAGTGTTTGCTGATTCCAGAATAAAGTCTGGTCATGTTACCATGTTCGCCCTTACCGTAAACAACACCCGGACGAACGATAACAAGCTGGGCATTATTGACTGCGGCCCACTTCTCATGAATCTTTTCAGCAACCAATTTGCTGATACCATAGGCAGTATTGGGAGCCGGGAGTGTATCTTCCTTTTTCAGATCTTCCGCTGCACCATATGGGGCAATACTGCTCGTAAAAAGTAATTTAGTGATATGATGTGATGTGCACCACTCAGTTACATTTTCTGCTCCCCATATATTCGTCTCGAAATATTCTTTATTTTCATGTCCAGGAGTTCTATGAACCGCAGCAAGGTTAAAGACTACATCATCCGGCGTGGTCTCAATGTCCCACTCAATCTTTTTCCTGACATCCACCCTCTCATAAACCACTCCCTCATTCATCTCAACGGTTCCAGGTACAACCCCTTCTTCGCCTGGCATAACAATGTCCAGGTCATAGATATTCGCTTCCGGATGTTTTTCCTTAAGAAGATGGATCAAATGCGTCCCAATAAATCCTGAGCCGCCAAAGATTATGTAAGTCATATTTTCTGGCTCCTATTCTGTTCACACACTGGTGCCCGTATGTTATATATTTTCTCTGCCCTTACATCAAATTCCATGCGTCATCTGATGAAATCATGTCCATAACCATTTTTAATATCCATACCACCGCAATGACAGCCACTGTCATCTTCACATCAGATATGATATTCTGTGTCAATCCTATACTTTGCGTGTATATCCACTCATAAGCCACAATAAAAACCAGACTGGCCGCCACGGTGACCATGGAAGCGGCTGTACTCTTTATTTTTCTTGCCCCAAGACACTGGAACCCAAAAAATGCTGCTACCGAGAAAATAAAACAGCGGTAATTCTCGTACATACCAAAACTGTTGAGATTTCCAACATGGAACCTTTTGATAACCAGCATCATAAGAAGAAATACTCCAGTAAATGCCAAACCCAGGCCATAAATGCCGTTACTGCTTTCCTCTTCTCCATCAACCAGGTCGACAACTGACAGATCATCAATCTTATGGACTACTGCATGCCGTGGAATGTACCTGTTAAAACTCGGCACAATGCTTGCTTTCATCTGCTTTTCCCTCGTGACTGGAATTAACTCCTTCAGTCTGTAAAGTTCTTCATCTTCAACAGCAAAGACAACTTCATCTGGTTTCATTTTCTCAATCACAGTTTCAAGATCATCGAAATCTCCAAGCCAGCCCCCAGAAATCAGATCGCCATCTTCCTCTTCCTTGTTGAAGGAATAGTCAAAGAAAATGCCATACTTCCTGCCTACATATCCGATGATATTAAACCCATGGGCCCCATCCCAGCCTACAGACCGGATGTACTCACTCGTGACCTCTCCGCCACCTACAAGAAGGACCTTAATGTTCTTTGTAAGTTTCAGGTATCTCCTCTCAAATACAGCTGATAAGAAAATCCATTTCACTTCCAGCATTGCACTGGAGATAAACCAAAACATAACCAGAGCCAGACGCGAAAAATAAAGTTCTCCAATTGTATAGAAAAAAGCCAGCAGGAACAGACAGCCAATAGCGTTTGTCGGCAGAACTTCAAAACCGCAGTATCCTCTGGTCTTTACTTTTGCTCCACGCATAAACTGGAACACACTTGCCAGAATCAAACTGTATGAAAGAGCAATCAGCAGGTATGGGGCAGACAATGTATTCAGTCCCGGTTTGCTGGGCATAATATTATACCGGATAAAAACCGCCAAAACGTAGGAAAGCAGAATCGTCACAACATCAGTAATTACATTAATCAGATTCTGATATGCTAACTTTTCACGAATCATTCAGATACCTATAACTTTCAGTCACTGTAAGATGTGTTTCCCACATCGTTGACATGGTTCCTAATTTATAGTCTTTTATACCAATGTACCGTTTCTTCACCCCTGCTCCCTAACCATTTCTTCCGCATACCTCCCCAGACTGTTCTTCAGATCCTTAGGCCTGCACACCTTCTCAATCCCAGCCATAACCCTGTACTTATCAAAAATATTAATTACCATCTTCATGGACAGCGGCTTCCCCAGCTTGGACAGAAACATCCGGTTATGATACAGCCCCCCACGCTCAAAGTACACATGCTCTGACAACCACCGGCTCATCTGCTTCTGCAGGGCCCTGGAGAACAGATACTCAGTACGGTCCTTCTCCCGTTTCCGGCGGATGGTAAGTGTAGATGTCTTCTGGTTATAATCCGAAATCTCCAGCCGCAGCAGCTCACTGATCTCCAGCCCATGATAAAACAGCAGCTCCATCATCACCTGGTCCCGGAGACAGACACGTCTGCGGAAATCGCTGTCCAGCTCCTCATACTCATGATCAATGGCCCGGAAGAATGCTTCCACTTCCCTTTTAGTCAACAATGTATCTACAGAGGCTTCCCTGGGCCGGCTAACCGGCTGCAGGGAACGGCTCTTCGCCAGAACACCCTGGGATACCAGGTAGGCCAGATAATATCCAAATACCCGCTGCTTCCGGTAGAGTGTAGAATAACGGAGTCCCTTTTCGTTGGAAAGATACTCCAGATAGGTTTCCATCTGCGCTTCCAGGCCAACGCCCCATTGCGCCACCGTTTTTATTTCTGCCACATCCTCCAGCCAGAAAAAGAACTTTTCCAGATCCATCCGGTAGGCCCTGGCGGTCCGCTCATCCAGCCCCCGACTGACCACCTGGGTACTGATGAAATCTTCAATTCTGTTTGGATAGTTTCTATTGGATTCCATACGCAGACCACCTCCATTGTTTTTTAATGTGGGGCTGTCACAAAACCGGAAATTCCAACAGCATATGGCCATGATATATAAAACATTGCATCCCAAACCGTAAGAATCTTCTGTTTCGCGACAGTTCCATCTGAAATCTCTATTTACTGACAAGCGTTCTGTCCAGGGGATATCAAAATGCCGCGCCCTCTTCCCAAGTCACCGTTGCACCGCCATTCAGACACTCACCAGCAATTTCTTTCGTAAAATATATTTAAATAATAGTTCTTATGCTCATTTTCATGAGCTTCTCTGCACTCCAGCTATCCCCTGCCTTATCCAGCGCAATATTTTCACAGATTTACATAATCTGCGAAAATCCACCCAGATTCCTCATGAAACAGAGCTTCCTCTGTCTGGCCTGACCATAAATCTGACCATAAAATACTGACAGCATATCCTGGTACATCCGCCTGGTGTCCATAGGCGGATGTACGTGCTGATCTAAAGTGATCTGTGCGTCTGAATGCCCCCTTTGCGGCCCTCCCAACCCCCATTTTTCCTTTCCATATGGTTTCTCCGCGTCTTGTCATAACAGTATGGTCCCCCTCTCTTTTTCTTTGGAATTTGACCACAAATCTGACCATGAATTTCATGATATTATCCATTTTTATACCGCACTGCCCTGGATTTCCAAAAAATCATAAAAATTTAAGTAGCATTTTCCTTCAACATGTGGTAGAATTACGACGATATATAAGAAATGACACAGAAAAAGATGGTATTTGCTGGTCAAATGTTCTTATTTGACCATTCGCAGATTATGTAAATCCACGAAAAATAAGGTGTCTGGTTCATAGCCAGACACCTTATTTTTTTGCCCGAATCCAGGGAATCACATGTGCTTTTCTGTTTCGATCAAACCGGAACCATAATTTACCATTATACATGAGAAAAGGCAGATTCCTGCGCGCTAAGAGTTTCTAAGTCTCCTGCAAATGTGAGCTGGAAAAAATCGGAATATTGGGGTAGAGAACGGCCATTTAGAATCTCTTCGCGATGGCCGTATGCCGTAACAGTTCACCCCCTCTGGACTGTTACCACTGTTCAGATAAGCCATATGTAACGTTACTATCCATATTGACAAAAACCAGTTATATGGTAACATTGTAGCTGTAAAAAGAATTTCTGTGTCTTTCAGGAAATGGGATTTCCTATGGGAATATTGCCATATATAGTACACAAATCATTCAGATCATTTTGGAGGTATCAGAAGTGAACGGTCATGGTGATCAGGCACGTGCCTACTTTTTAGAGGGTTATAACTGCTCCCAGTCAGTCTTTCTGGCATTTCATGAGGAACTGGGGCTGGATAAGGAGATGGCCGCGCGTCTGGCATCCTCCTTCGGCGGCGGAATGGGACGTCTGAGGGAGGTGTGCGGCGCTGTCAGCGGGATGTTCCTGGCAGCCGGCCTTCTGCAGGGCTACAGCGACCCCAGGGATGCCGAAGGAAAGAAAGCCCAGTATGCCCTGGTCCAGGAGCTGGCAGAAGCTTTCCGGAATAAGAATGGAAGTATCGTCTGCCGGGAGCTGCTGGGGCTGGATCACAAGTCTGATGCCCCAACTCCCCAGGCCCGCACCAGGGAATACTATGCGAAACGTCCCTGCGCGGATCTGGTGGCAGATGCTGCCCGGATTCTGGAGGAAAGACTGCTTCAGGTGAAAGAGGCGTAACAGCTCAGGAGGATATCTTATCCGGAGCGTGTTACTGGTCTGTTACGCCTTCTGTCACATCTGCTTTCTCACCACTGCATACTCATCTCCCAGACGGTAATAAGGACATTGGAAATGGCTGTCCTGGAGAAAACGGGCCATCTCATCCTCATCCAGACTGGCGCTGCATACGTAGTAATCATATTCCTCGTCATATTCATAAAATGCACAGGTCTCACAGCTTCCCTTCATATCCATCTGCTCCTTTCGTAGCAAGCCTGCAACACGTCCTTTTCCCAGATATCCCCTCCATCCAGACATGCATCTTCTTGTTTTCCAAAAACATGGAAAACAAGAAGCCGGGCGGCACGCCCTATACCAGGATCCATGAAAGGACGCTTATGCAAGCAAATGCGTCCTTGCAACACGTCCTTTCATGGATCCTGGTGCATGTCTTAGTCGTAATCCATGTATGCGCCTTTCATTGGGCTGGCGGCGTGTTCGCTGAACATGCGCAGAACACCTTTTTTGTATTTGCGGCTGCGGGGCTTCCAGCTCTTTTGGCGCTGGGCCAGGACAGCCTCTACCTCTTCCGGTGTCTTGCGTTCTCCTTTGATACCGACAATATCCAGCTTCCGGCCCAGCACGTCGATCTCGATCAGATCCCCTTCTTCCACCAGGGCGATGGGGCCGCCGTCTGCTGCCTCGGGGCTGCAGTGCCCGATCACCGGTCCGGTGGAGGCACCGGAGAAACGCCCGTCTGTAATCAGGGCAATGCTGCGTCCCAGCTCTGCATCGCTGCTGATGGCCTCTGAAGTGTAGAACATCTCTGGCATACCGCTGGCCTTTGGCCCCTCGTAACGGATAAATACCGCGTCTCCCTTCTGTACCTGATGGTGAAGCACTGCATCAAGGCAGGCCTCCTCACTGTCAAAGGGACGGGCATAGAGAACTGCTTTAAACATTTCCTTCGGGCAGGCAGTATGCTTGATCACGGCTCCCTCAGGTGCCAGATTCCCTTTCAGTACGGCGATACTTCCGTCGGTTCCGATGGCCTGGTCATAGGGACGGATGATATCCTCCCTGGTCACATGGATATTGTACTTTTTGTTTGCCTCATCCAGCCACTTCTGACAGCGCTCATAGAATCCATTCTCCTTCAGCTCCTGCAGATTTTCACCCAGGGTCTTCCCGGTCACTGTCATGGCGTCCAGATGCAGCACATCCCGGATCTCCTCCATAATAGCGGGAACACCGCCGGCATAGTAGAAGAACTCTGCAGGCCAGCGTCCTGCCGGACGGATATCCAGAAGATAATGGGCGCCCTGATGCAGGCGGTCAAAGGTCTCCCCGGTGATCTCAAGCCCATACTCATGAGCAATAGCTGGCAGATGTAAGAGGCAGTTGGTGCTGCCGGAGATGGCCGCATGAACCATGATGGCATTTTCCAGGCTGTCCATAGTCACCAGGTCCGAAGGCGCAATCCCCTCTCTGGCCAGCTCCACGGAGCGTTTCCCCGCACGGTAAGCATAATCCAACAGATCCGGGCTGGTGGCCGGAAGCAGGGCACTGCCCGGAAGAGCCAGCCCCATGGCCTCGGACATGATCTGCATGGTGGATGCGGTACCGATGAAACTGCAGGCGCCACAGCTTGGGCAGGCATTATGTTTGGCCCAGGTCAGCTTCTCCTCGTCGATCTCACCACGCTCGAACCTGGCGCTGTACATACCAAGCTGCTCCAGAGTCAAAAGATCCGGGCCTGCACTCATGGTCCCTCCGGTCACCATGATCGACGGAATATTCAGTCGGGCCATACCCATCAGGTTACCCGGCATGCCCTTATCACAGCTTGCCATGAACACGCCTCCGTCAAAGGGCGTGGCATTGCCGTGGATCTCGATCATATTGGCGATCATCTCCCGGCTGGCCAGACTGAAATTGATCCCGTCTGTCCCCTGACTCTCTCCGTCGCAGATATCCGTACAGAAATATCTGGCCCCATATCCTCCTGCTTCTTCAATCCCCTTCCTGGCCGCCTCCACCAGCTTGTCCAGATGACCGCTGCCTGGATGGCTGTCTCCAAAGGTACTCTCGATGATGATCTGCGGCTTGGACAGATCCTCCGGCTTCCACCCCGTCCCCAGTCTCAGGGGGTCCAGCTCCGGCGCCAGCTGGCGCATCTTCTGGCTGATTAACTCCATATCCTTCTTCTCCTTTACCATTATGTGACGTATGATGTATTACGTAGCTTTATTGTAGTAAGTTTTACCCCAACCGTCAATAGTAAAATAGTCCAAATCATTAATAAGAAAACTATCTATTACCAACAAATAGTGTAAGCAGCTACAGTGTGTTTAAAAATCCAGCCACTTCCGGAACCATAGATGGGGACGGAACAAAACGCCAAAAAAACAAGGAACGCCGCAAAAAACAAATCTCCGTAACATATAGTGCAACCGGCCTGCTAACCGTGACCATATATTGCAGAATCATCTTATTTTGCCACAAGCCTTGTTCTGTTTTGTCTACTGTTTTGTCTACTGTTTCCCTCTCCCATCCACATTCTGTATATGATCCCGGTTATGCTCCAGGTGTTCGCGCATGGCGGCGCTGGCCGCCTCCGGGTCGTGGCGTGCTATGGCATCGGCCACCTTGCGGTGGGTCAGGATGGTCATCTGGGTCAGACTGGAATTGGTCACCTCAATAAAAGCCGAAACACCCTGCTGGATGACCGGAGCCATGCTGGACAGCACGTGATTATGGCTGGCAGCAGCGATGGCACCATGAAATGCCCGGTCTGTTTCTGAATGGGACTGACCGCTATGGATCTGCTCTTCCACCGCATCACAGCATTCCAGAATATAGGCTATCTCCTCCGGCGCGGCTCTCTGGGCCGCCAGGGCGGCGATATCCGGCTCCAGCAGAAGACGCACCTCGCACAGATCCTCTGCCAGCTTCCATTTGTCTCCATAAAAGGCAAATCCAAAGGGATCCTCCACCTGCCCTGGGTTTTCCACCACATAGGTACCATTTCCCCGGCGGATCTCCAGAACATTGCGGGTCACCAGGATCTTCACTGCCTCCCGGACAGTCCCCCGCCCTACATTCAGATCCTCGATCAGATCAAATTCCGTTGGAAGCTTCTCTCCCGGCTTCCACTCTCCATTTAAAACCCGCTCCTGAAGTGTTTCTGCAACCTGGTCTGCCAGCTGTTTGCGGCGCGGACGTTCTGCCATATACTTAAACCTCTTTCTGTCATTTACTTTGTTAATCGTCAGCAACTTACCTGGTAATGTTTCTGCTTTGCCGATCATCATGCAAAACAAGCTGACCCGCTTTTGGGAGACACTCCGTTTTGTAAGTAACTGTCTATATTATAGTAGAAAGAGGAAATCTTGTAAAGTTATAACGTATGATGAATAAGGGTAGTCGTTCAAGGGAGGTCTGAACGATTATGAATCCGGTGTATTTCCTTCCACTGGCTTACTGTTTACTGGTTTCTTCTCCATGTCTAAAAATTAGAACTGCACAATCTTTTTCCCGTATAATTCAGGGTACATACACGCACCATATGATTACTGCGTTCTGCCAGTTAAAATAGCAGGAGAAAGGGGAGAATAGCATGATCAAATACAACCGCCTCTGGTCTACTCTGAAAAAGCGTGGAATCAGTCAATACAGACTGATCAAGGACTTCGGTATAGACAAGGCGCAGTTGCACCGACTGCGCAAGAACATGGTCGTCAAGACCCTGATTCTCAATACTCTGTGCCAGATTCTGGACTGCCAGATCGAGGAGATCATGGAGTATGTACCCGATGACGATACCGATTAAAGAGGCAATGCAAACCAATCTTTGCATTGCCTCTTTGTCTATCTTCTGCATCATTCAGAACCCCACCCTGTCCCGCTCTTTCATATTCAGGATATTTCCTATCACTTCCTCCTCCCGTCCTGCATAAGCCGTGCGAAGAAGCTCTCTGGCATTGTTCATCGCCTGCTCCCTGGTCATGGGGCGCTGGGTGCTTCCGGACGGATCCTGGATCTGAGTCTCATATGCTGTCCCATCCTCCATCACGATCCTCATGGAGCAGCCCCAGTGCTGGGGGTATAGGGCGGTAAACGCCTCTCCAGGTTCTACCTCCACCTTTTCCAGCAGCGTCTGTAATCCGGGTGAAACAACTACCTCCGGTGTAAATTCTTCCATGGTCACTTTGCCAAAGATAAGAGCAGCCGCCACTGCATAAGGTGTTGAAAATCTGGCATCCTGGGGTGTCCTGGGATGGAGGCAGCACTCGCTGACCGCACACTGCTTATAGCCTACCAGATAGGTCTGAATCCGGATCTTTACTACATGTTCCAGATCCACCTTGTCCCGCAGCCCGAGGGCGCAGTCCACGGCACAATGGGTGCTCCGGCAGCAGGGATATGGCTTTCTGTCCATGTTAAGAATCTCCCACACGGTTCCCAGCCCTTCTGATACCTTGTCTCCGTCGCCTCCGTCGGACATAGCACGAAGCAGCCCTCCGTCCTCCGCTTCCAGGATATGCTCCGGCCCCGTCATCCCGGCCCGGGCCAGAAATGCTGCCTCCAGGCCATTGACCGCCGCCCGACCCGTGTGCAGGATCTTACAGTTGCATCTGTCTCCCAGGAACGCCCATACGCCGCTGCTCTGGGTTCCTGCCATGCCGAGGGCAGACACGATCTGGTCCACATCCAGATTCAAAAGCTTCCCACAAGCCGCCGCACAGCCGAACACACCGCAGGTTGCTGTGGCATGCCAGCCCCGGTTCCGGTGGCTGGATACGCCAAATGCCATGCCGATCCGGTTCACCGTCTCATATCCGCAGACAACTGCTGTGAGAAATTCCTTTCCCGTGCTTCCCAGATATTCGGCGCAGGACCAGGCCGCCGGGATCAGACTGGCGCTTCCATGGGTCTTGGATGCCGGATGCACATCATCCAGCTCCAGGGTATGGGCAAGCATGGCGTTGAGCATGACTGCGCCAGGAAGGGAATAGGTCTCCTTCCATCCCCAGACACTGGATCTACCACCCTCCTCCTGGAAGATCCCGGATGCCGCCACCTGGTGCACCAGCGGATCAGACGATGCCCCGGCCGCTACACTGACCAGATCCAGAACCCGCAAGGCCGCTGCCTCCTGAACGTTAAGGGGAATCTGCTCCCAGGTCAGATCGTGGATAAATTCCGCCAGCTTACGAATACTGCTTTTTTCCATCATCATACCCTCTCTAGCTTTCCTTATAGAAGTTAATCAGGCTTCCTGCCAGCAGTACCTTCTTCTCCGCCTCAGTCACCTGCTTCAGTGCAAGCTCCAGCGTCCGGGTACTACCGTCGGCTCCAATGACAACCGCCTCAAAGTCTTCCTGACCTTCCTCCACAGCCTTCCGGATTCCCGGCAGGTAGATATACTCATCCGGGGCCAGCCTGATCTCTGCATCCGGGCAGGTAAAGGGAAGGATCCCCCAGTTGACACAGTTGCTTCGGTAACGTCTGGTAGCATATTCGATACAGATATTGGCAAGACCTCCCAGAACCTTCTGGCAGCTTGCCGCATACTCCCGGGCGGAGCCGTCCCCCGGACGCTTTGCATAAAGCGCAGAACCGATTCCCGTTGTCTTCATCAGCTCTTCCACCGGTGTGTGGATTCCGGCATTTTTTAAAACCTGGTAGAATTCCCCTGCCCTGGCCGCGTCCCCGCTTCTTCTGGCTGTCTCGTACACCTGGGCCGCCCTGGCTCTTCCCACATACTCAGGATCCTTGCGGATCAGGGTAAACTCGGAAATCTTGTAGGGATTAGAGCGGTAGGAAGCAGTCTCCCCGGACGGGATCAGCTCGTCGGTGGTAGTCACCTCATCCCGGATGACACTGGCCACCTTCAGAAGCAGATTCTCCGTCAGCCCCACCATCTCGGGCCAGTCCTTAATGGCCGGACCATAGATGATCTCTGTCTCAGGTTTGGCCTTCCCGTATCCGTTGTAGACGATATTGTCATAAATCTGCTTATTAAAGTGATACTCCGGTACCTGGAAGCTTACTGGGCACTGCTGGGCAGAGGTCAGGTATCCCCCGTTAAATGCCGTCGCCGCAATGGACTTAGAATCCATCAGGGCCACCGACGCGATCTGGCCTGCCGCCGGATTGGAGCCTTCCCGGTTGGGGAAATTGCGGGTACTGTGGCGGATACAGAAGTCATTGTTGCCAGGTGCATCAGAGGCGCCAAAGCACGGTCCGCAGAAGGCAGTCTTCACTCTGGCCCCGTAAGTCATCAGTTCATTGAGTACCCCGATCCGGTTCAGCTCTGCCATAACTGGCTGGGAGGCCGGATAGATATTCAGCGGGAAGGTTCCCAGACCACAGTCCAGGGCCTTGGCGATCTGGGCTACCGCATAGATATTCTCAAAGGAGCCTGCCGCACAGCCTGCGATCGCTGCCTGGTCTACCTTGATCCTGCCGTCCACGATCTTAGATTTCAGATTCAGGCGGATATCCTTGTTGTTCTCAAATACCCTTCCTGCCTCTTCTTCCACCATGCCCAGATATTTCTCCGGGTCAGCGATCACATCTGCCAGAGGATAGGCATTGCTTGGATGGAAGGGCAGGGCGATCATGGGAACGATGGTGTCCAGATTGATCTCCACGATCCCGTCATACAGCGCTGCTGCCCCCGGATTCATCTCCCGGAACCCTTCCGGTCTCTTGTGAATCTCAAAATAGTTCCGGGTCTCCTCATCGGTCTCCCACAAGGAGGACAGGCAGGCGGACTCGGTGGTCATGGTGTCGATTCCATTGCGGAAATCCATGGACAGACTGTGTACGCCTGGTCCCACAAATTCCAGTACCTTATTTTTCACAAAATTATTCCTAAACACCTTGCCGATGAGGGAGAGGGCCACATCCATAGGCCCCACCCAGGGCTTTGGTTTGCCGGTCATGAAGACGGCGATAACCTCGGGGTAGTCGATCTCATAGTATTTTCCCAGCATGGCCTTGGCTAATTCCGGTCCGCCCTCGCCGATGGACAGAGACCCCTGGGTACCGTAGCGGGTATGGGAATCAGATACAATAGACATATCGCCGGCATTTACGATCATTTCCCGCATATACTGGTGGATCACCGCCTCATGGGGCGGCACGAAGATTCCGCCGGATTTTCTGCAGGCAGATTCCGCATACTTATGTACATCCGTATTAATGGTGCCGCCTACGGCACACAGGCAGTTGTGACAGTTGGTAAATACACAAGGCATGGGAAACTCTTTCAATCCGCTGGCGTAAGCAGTCTGGAGGATCCCCACATAGGTGTTGTCATACACTCCCATGGAATCAAACTGGATCTCCAGATGCTCCATGTTATCAGAATGATTGTGCTTTTCCAGTACCTGATAGGTCAGGGTCTGTTTGCGTGCCTCCTCCTGGGATATACCTGGCTGCTCCTTCAGCGTGGCGATCCGTTCATTATTGATGATATAATGTTTTCCTGCATGTAAGGTAACCATATTCTATCCTCCTCGTCAGTCATCCAAATCTCATTCTTTTTTTTAAGTAACTGTGCAGAAAACAGGATCCTGGGCCCGTTTTCCTGCATGTAATTGCATACTGGCCCCCTTGGACAGCTACCTCTTAAACACCACACATACCGGGCTTTCTGTCTCAATGCTTCTTCCCCGGTCTGTCAATGTGCCGTCCTCTTCTATATCAAAGCAGGTGATCGTATCCGTCAGCTCATTGGCCGCCAGAAGCTCTCTTCCATCCGGGGTTACTGTAATAAACCGGGGCTGTTCTCCTCCGGTTTTCTGGTTCTGGATCATGGTCATTTTCCCGTTGTCCTGATCCAGGCTGTAGACGGTGACACTGTCGTGCTTCCGGTTGGATACGTAGAGTGTCCTTCCGTCCGGTCTGATGTCAATGGCGCTGGCCCATCCGTCTCCGGCATAATCCTCCGGAAGACTGGTTATGATCTGCTCCGGCTCCAGGCTTCCCTTCTCCTGGTCAAAGTAATACAAGGTCACCGTGCTGTCCTTTTCGTTCACGCAGTAGCAGAAACGGTTATTGGGATGGAAGACACAGTGTCTGGGTTCTGCCCCCGTTCTGCCTTTTACCAGGGATGTCTCCCGGATCGTGCCCTGGTCCGAATCAATCCGGAATACGGTTATCTTGCCAACTCCCTGGAGTCTTCCCTGGGACGGAACCAGAAGCCAGTTTCCCGTCTTGTCCTGGTTCACCTGGTGGGGATGGGAGACATAGCCGGGGCCTCCATTTCCTGAGATAAATTCCAGCTCCTTAATCCTGCCCAGAGAGCCGTCCTCCAGAACCGGGATCACAGATACCCCGCCAGTCTGCAGATTGGCCACAAAGAGCCATCTGCCGCTCCTATCCAGGGACAGATGAACCGGATTGGTTCCATGGGTTTTGACTGTGTTCTGATGTCTTAGAGTGCCATCCTCCCGGATCTCATATGCGCTGACCTCGCTGAAATCTCCGTGGATTCCATAGAGATGTTTCTCCTGCCGGTCTATGCAGAAATAGGATGGGTTGACCTGACCCTCCAGAAGCTGTACCAGCTCCCACCGTTTTCCTTCTACTTTATATACACGGATTCCTTTTCCTCTTGCCTTCCGCTCCTTTGTGGTGCGGCATCCTACATAAGCATACATATGTTTACCTCCTCTCAGCCAATCATTGCCAGGATCCCAGATAATGTCAGGAGAAATACGATTCCAACCATCCCCGCAGACAAAGCAAACAGCTTTCCGAACAGTTTCTGCTGTTCCTTATCATCACAGCCGCTTTCCTGAGAATAGCTTGCTATGATCAGGCTTCCTCCGGTTGACAAGGGACTGATTCCCGCCACTGTAGCGCTGCATACAATGGCAACTACCATGGGTAGTATGGAGGTTCCTCCTACATTGGCCACAATATCTGGAACAGTGGGAATCAGGGTCGGGAATACCACGCCGTTGGCGCTGGAGAACCAGGACATGATCCCTCCGGTCATACCGATCAGGGGCGCCGCCGTCAGGGGCGACATAAAGGAAGCCAGGATGCTGGATAAAAGATCAATCCCCCCCAGCTTCTGGGTAATATTCATCAGAACATTTACACCTGCAATCAAAAGAAGCACGTTCCACGGGATCATTTTGATAGCTTTTTTCTCATCAGAAGCTTTCAAAAACATCAGGATCAGAGACAAGGTAAAGCAGATCAGACCCACATCATAGGAGAATCCTACTACCATGACCACCATCACCAACAAGGCGGCAAGACTCAGCTTCTGGCTTCCATTGAATCCGTTCCCTTCTCCGGAGGTCTGGCTGCCGTAGGTCCTGATCTTGTAGCCTCCCAGGACAAAATAGGTAACCAGCGCGCAGGTAAAATTAGCTACCGCCACACCTGCAAACACCTTCATGCCCATTCCTATGATTCCCATCTCAGACAACAGCCCTTCCACAATGATGCCGGTCAGGGCGATGGGGGAAGCCGTTCCTCCCACAGCTCCCAGAATCGCCATAGCTCCCATGAGTACCGGACTCACCTCCATCTGCACAGCCAGCGCCACGGCAAAGATCACCATAACCGACTGGACGCTGATAGCCCCAGGCCCTGCCGCAGACAAGAGGAAGCTGACCAGATATATGATAACCGGAACCAGAAATGTATTCTTTCCACAAAGACCGATCAGCTTCTTGGAAATCTTTTCCAGTGTTCCGTTCTGCTGCAGCAGACTGAAAAACAGCATGGTACCCAGAAGCGTCGCAAACAGCTTGTAGGGAAATCCTCCGTAAATCTCCCCCTCTGACATGCCTCCGGCCTTGCCAAGGATCAGTGCCAGCCCGAAGCAGACCAGCCCCACATTCATCTTCCGTACAAATCCCAAAACAATGGCGCCGATCAGAAATACCAGTGCAAGTATCTGTAATCCCATATGTTCACCTTATCCCTTCTTATGCTTATAACGGTTCAGACGGGACATCCTGCCGCCCGTCTCAACGGTTCCCTCAATCTCTCATCAGTCCCTGACATATACCCAGCCGTCCATGATTCTTCTGGCTGTCCGGGTCACTCCGCCTTTAAGCACCTTTTCTCCGTCCATCTTCACATCCACTTCTGTCACACCGCTGGAATGCCCGATCTTTATGATATCCTGGTCAGGAGCCGGTTTCGCGATCTCATTGACAATGGTTCCCGGAATCCTGGCTGCCGCCCCGGTCCCCACGGCAACCGTCATGGGATAGGCCTTATGTAATGCTCCTACAGAGATAGCACGGCAGCAGAGATCCATGCTTTCCGCCTTTACCTGATTTTTGTCCATATCCACATAGTCCTGGGGAGCAGAGATGATGGATACCTTGGGGGCTGAGGTGGATCTGGTTCTTGCATCCTCCCAGTTCTCCACAAATCCACATTTCCATGCAGCGATACAGCGGATCCGCTCAATATGCTCCATCACATCCTGATTCTGGTTCAGCTCCACCAGCTCGGTTCCCTGGATGCCCAGATCCTCCGCCCGAATAAATACCATGGGGTTGGAGCAGTCCAGAACTGTCACCTCTATGTCCCCATATCCGGGAACCTGGAACACCTCCCGCTTCTGCCCGGTGGGGAACAGCTTTCCTGTCTTA
>CAJTOW010000042.1:24910-29297 GCA_910577655.1 uncultured Lachnospiraceae bacterium
GCCGGATCCTCAAAATACATGTCGATGCGGGAGCCTGTTCCCGGCACTCCCTTGATCACCTCATCTCCATGTACCATTGCTTTCCCGTCTTTCACACGTACATGCTCTTCAATGATCTTGTTAGTATTGGTGTTCAGGACACGCACCACGGTCACCGGCTCCACCACCTCTACCAGCCCCTCATCTATGGCAAAGGGACCTACGGCGGAAGAAATATTCCCGCAGTTTGCGCTTCCATCCACTCTGGGAATGACGATATCCACCTGCCGGAAGGTATAATCCACATCTGCATCCTCCCGCCGGGATGGGGAGATGACCGCGATCTTGCTGGTAGATGACACGGTTCCTCCCATACCGTCAATCTGCTTCACATCCGGTGTCCCCATCACCTTCAGGAAAATGTCATCCCAAAGGCTTTTATCCTCCGGAAGATCCTTTTCGTGAAAAAATACTGCCTTGCTGGTACCGCCTCTCATGTAAACACATGGGTATTTTTGCATATACACGTTTCTGTTCCCCCTTGCTTTTTTGTTGATTTGACTATAACACAGGGTAATTATAAAGTAAAATCAATGTTTTTCATTTTATCCATAACTATATAGAATGAATTGTTGTGTTTTGGCCCCGGCTATGCTACAATTCATATAACCTCCCGGGTCACAGAACTGCCTGAAATGCTTTCTGAAAATAGAATAAGGAGAATGATAACAGTCCAGATCCCCTCTGACTGTTACGGAGAATGCACCATGGATGAAAAAGACTATGAGCTCCTTCTTGAGCTTTACCAGAGTAAGAATATCACAAAAACTGCCCGGAAACTGTTTATTACCCAGCCCGCCATCACCAAACGAATCCAGAAAATGGAGGAAGACCTTCAGTGCCAGTTGATGATCCGGTCCAAAAGAGGCGTTATCTTCACACCTGCCGGGGAAAGCATCATTCCCTATGCTACCTCTATCCTCACCAGCAGCCGCCTGCTGCGGGAGCAGGCCCATGCCAGCCAGTCGGATATCTGCGGAACCATCCAACTGGGCGCTTCCTTAAATTTCTCCCACTACCGACTCCCTAAGATCCTGAAACAGTTCACAACCCGGTACCCCCTGGTGGATGTCCAGATCTTCACCGGGCAGAGCCGCAATCTCTACCAGAAGCTTTTAAGGGATGAGCTTTCCATCGCCATCCTGCGGGGGGAATATTCCTGGGACGACCCGCTGCACCTGCTATCCTCGGAGCCCATGTGTCTAGTATGCAGCCGTGACAATGCAGGACGTCCCCTGACAGAATATCCCTATATCGGACGCCATACGGATGCTATCCTTACCGGGAAGATCCAGGACTGGATGGCACGCCGCGGACTGGCCGGTATCTCACCAAAAATCCATGTGGATGATATCGATACCTGCAAGGAGATGACCCGTCACGGGCTGGGCTGGTGTATCCTTCCCCGGATCTGTCTGGATAATTTTGACGGGTATTGCGAGGAGCTGCTTCTCACCGACGGAACCCCTTTTATGCGCAATACCTATGTCTTGTACAAACAACCCTATGGACATCTTCCCCAGATCCGTATGTTCCTCAGTTATCTTCTGGAACGAGGCTGAAATAACGAAAGGCAAAGTATAATCATAAATGAAAGATTCCCCATTTTCTTTTCATAAATGAATTTTTACTTCCAATCTGCTCCGGGTCCGGCTCCCGGGAAAGACTCCCCTCCCCCTCCCGCCACAGACACCACCCCGTAATCCCCAGGGTGACCGCCTCGGTCACCGGCGCGGCCAGCCACACCCCGGTCATCCCAAAGACTGCTGGCAGCAGAAAAATGCAGGCCAGAAGCACCACCAGCCCCCTGGAAAAGGAAATGAGCGCTGATTCAAAGGCCCTCCCGGTAGCAGTAAAATAAAAGGATGTGATGGAATTCACCCCGGAGAAGAAAAAGGAAACCATAAAGATCAGGATCCCGCCTCCGACCATAGCCCTCACATGCTCACTGGCAACAAAAAGCCCGCCATACCAGTCGGAGATTCCCGCCATCACCAGGAATACAGTCACACCCGCCACAGATACATACCGGCTGGTCCGTCTCCGGATATCTGCTGCCAGTGCCTTCTCCTCTGCCCCATAGCAGAAGCTGACCAGAGGGCTGGAGCCCTGTCCGAATCCGACGATCACCATACTGAACAAATAGGCCACATAGCCCACAATGGTAAAGGCCGTCACCCCGTCTGCCCCGATCCGCCTCATGATGACAAAATTATAGGCAAACATGGCAATTCCTGTAGACATTTCTCCGATAAATTCGGAGCTTCCATTGAGAATCCCCCTTACGAAGACCTCTCCAATAAAACGGAATCTCCCCAGACGATAGACCCGGGCCTTCTTCCGGAAATAGTATAAGCTGCATCCTGAAGATACCAGGGCCGAAAGAAGCGACGCCAGGGCGATCCCGGCAGCTCCCAGGCCCAGAGAAGCCGCGAATACATAGTCCAGAACCACATTCAGAACCACATTGAGGACTGTCACCTTCATGCAGAATTCTGGTCTTCCCTCTCCCCGGATGAACATTCCAAAGGAAGAATTCACCACCATCACCGGCAGCTCCAGAAGCATGATCCCGTAATACTCCCGGAAGTACCCGGCTACCTGCCCCTCTGCTCCCAACAGCCAGAGCATGGGCCGGAAACAGAACACCATGACACAGCTTATAGCTGCAGTGACGATCCCGGTGGTAACGATGGTCTGGCGAAAGACCTGCTGGCACACATCATGGTCTCCATGTCCAAGGGCCATACCGGCTATGGACACACCCCCGATGGAGATCATCAGGCCCACACCCAGGTACAGATAGACGATTGGAAGCCCCAGATTCACCGCCGCGATCCCCTCTTTCCCCACATAGTTTCCCATAAAGAATCCGTCTGCAACCGTGATCAGTGCCGTCAGCACCATGGCGATGATCGCAGGAACCGAAAACTGCATGATCTTTCCCGCCGGATTCTGGCGTATTTCTTCCAAATTCATAAAAAATCCCTCCTTATAGTATGGTATCATCCAGCCAGGAACCAAAGGTTGTCCGGGACATACCAGACATTCCATGGATCTGGTACTGACTGGATGGCGGCTCCAGATATATCCGGCAGCCACGACCATTATAAGAAGGGATTTAAATATATACTTCTGAATTCTTGCTCTTTTAACGCGAAACCATGTCCTGGACAGCCGGATGCGTCAGGCACCTGAACCGGTGTAGCTCCCGCCCCAGCTGTCCGTCTGTACCCCAGCGTATCTGTGGCGAAATTTCTGAATTCATACAATCGGCACACAGATATCCATCTCGATCTCCATGGTCTTATGGTCCACCCTGTAGTAGAGATCAAAGAGGCTCCTGGCCGGATCCAGCCTATGGCCGCTTTCAGGCAGCCACACCAGAAAAATCGTCTGATACGCCGCATAAATGTATTTCATGTGGCCCTGAAACCGGTATACAATACACCGTCCTCCCCGGATGACAGTTCTATTCTCCAGGGGACAATCCGGCCCTGCTGTCATGCAGATATCAGAAAGACAGTTTCCGGCCCGGTTCACTGCCGGATCATCGTAGGTTCTTTCTAAAAATTTCGTCTTTTCGGTCACATACATCCGGTATTTTCCGATAAAACGGTTCCATTCCCCGGAAAGCTCCCCATAGCTGCCAATCCGCCGCTCATAGATCACATGGTAGTCCGGCATCCTCTTTACAGTGATCCGCCTGTCACACTCCCCAAAGCTCCCCACCTGCCAGTTCTCATGATGAAAAAAGGGATGCGCCATGGATTTCTGATAGCTTTCCCGCCGGAAATCCACCGGAGGCATATGATAATGCAGCCGGAATGCAGAACTGTAATTGGAGGAGCTGTACCCATAATCTGCGCTGATCTCTGTGATCGGACGCTCCCGCTCTGTCTTCAGGCGGAACGCACTCTGCTCAAGCCGTACCCGCCGTATAAAGCTGTAGAGACTCTCGCCAGTCTGTTCTTTAAACAGCCGGCAAAAATAATATTTGGAAAAATGACAGTGCTCTGCCACGTCCTCCAGACTTATGTTGTCCTCTATATGCTGCAATATATAATCAATTGCCTGGTTGACGTGGATGCTGGTAATCATTTGCTCCTCCCGCTGAAAATGATGATGCCCGCCAGTTGTATGCCCAGTCCCTGAAACCTTTTCAGGCGATAGTTCATAGGGTATCTGAACTCCTACCCTTTTCGATCATATTGAAAAAAACGGCAGGCATATATTCCTGACAAGCTCATATTATATTATGAGTCCGCAGTGCAGCTCGATTCCGCTACGCTACATCTCGCTCACGGGCCTTGCGGCCCTATGGAAAAGGCCAAATAAAAAGCTGCTT
>CAJTOW010000043.1 GCA_910577655.1 uncultured Lachnospiraceae bacterium
TCTGGTTTTTTTCATATCCCAGGGTGGCATCCATTTCGGCTTCCATCAGTTCCTGGAGGATATCTTTGAAACTGTCCCTGAGAAGGGAATAGACATCCGCAACACTGGTGATGTTGTTTTCTGAAATAATCTGTCGAATCTGCTCCTTGGCTACTGGCATAAAAATACTCCTTTTCGATAAGAATTGTCATATCTGAATTCTTACCAAAAAGGAGCCATTTTTTTCCAAAGACACAAACTATTTTACACTACCAAGTAACCTCCTTTTTGAATGCGGTAATCCCTGGTATAGGTTTTTGTCAATCTTAGTATAACGGTAAATCCACGATTGTTCAAATAGTTGAGGTTACTTTTTTGCTTTCAGGGAGGTGTTACACTTCCCGTCACTACATATTATCTGCTACAATTTTTTAGATACCGAAAGATTTAAAGTCGTGATAAAATTATCGCCATTTTCTTCTAACAAAAGAGTCCCGCCATACTTCTCTGCCAGCCGGTTGACAATCCCGATCCCCAGACCATGAAACTGCTTTTCCTTCTTTGTGGTTAACAGCTTCTCTCCTTCCCGCCGCGCAGAAACTGTGAAACTGTTTTTGATGTATAATACCAGCATGTACCGATTTCCCATAAACAGCCTCACATCCACCTTTCTGTTGCCTGCTTCACATGTATCCGACGCTTCCAGTGCATTATCCAGCAAATTGCCAAACATGGATACCATATCCGCACTGGATATAAAATCCACGTTGATAAAAGGCTCAACAAAAACAGACATCTCGATCCCCTTGTTTTTCGCCCTGATTGAGCGCTCTGCCAGTATTGTGTTGAGTATTTCATTCGTGTTATAAACGATATTGCTGTCTTCCATCCGGGCCTCCCCCCTCAGATCGTCTACCAGTTCTATAATTTTTTCAGATTGTTTTTTGGCGGCAAGGGACCGGATCTGTATCAAATAGGAATTCATATCATGCATATAATCCCTATAAAGCCGGTTAAGCCTTGTAATATTTTGAAATTCATCCTCCTCCAGTGTCTGTCTTAGACCGGCCATTTCTTCATATTTTGCCAGATTCATGATCCCTTTGTATTTTGCCAGCACAAGAAATACGGCTGCGTTAGAAAAATATAAAAGGAATGCCCCTATGCATATCAGTCTTTGTATCAACACTGAATCCGGAAAATCCATGTACATATAGGCACTTAAAACAATCAAGGATGTGACCGGCATAAACAGAAGATACCAGGCAACTCCCTGATGCCCTCCGATGTCCAGCTTTTTTAAGGACTTCACGATCAGTAAAAGGAACAGAAAACCAAAAATATACTCTGGGATCAGATACCAGAAGCCTGCCGATGTAAACCAGGCTGGTATTTGGAATTGAGGGTAACTGGAAATCATACGGAAAAGCATCTCATAAGCCACCTCACGCCCACCTGCAAATATGGCATAGTAAATAACGGTAAAAGTCAGGGCACCTATTACCGACAGTTTAAACATTAACAGCGCGAATGCCATATAAGAAAAAGGAATAACCATTAAATTCAGCCAGGTGTTTCCATAGGAATTGATCAATAAGATTGCTCCTATTTCTATTATAAAAAGCGAAGCACAAACACCGGTACCATACCCGCGCAACTGAAACATGGCTTTGAAAAACAAATACAGCATGACTACATCCACCGCGCAAAGCAAAATTCTTCCAATTGTAAGCATCTCCCAATTCAAGCTTCATCACTCCCAACATATTTCGCCCGGATAAACTTCCCTTTCAGCGCATGAAACTCTTTTGCTTTGCTGCGTGCGATTGGAAATTCCCCATCCACGCCTTCTAATCCCAGTACCTTGGCGGTGCAGGTGTTCATATACTCAAAATTTATGATATAACTGTCATGGGGACAGCCGAATCCATACTGCTTCAGTTTCTCATATGTCTTTTCAAGAGGATCAGAAATCCTGACATCCGGGTATTTCCCATGCTCATCGGCTTTGATGCCATAGATCTCATAGGCCATCGGCACCAGATGGGCCCGTGTACTCTTCTTATACTTTTCTATGTAAATTACATATTTGGAGTTAATATAAACCGCCCGTTTTTGTAGATTGGCAGCCAGCACCGGCATACTGCTACACGCCTCCATCTTGTCCAATATTGCCTTTATGTACGCATCGAACTGGGCGTCCGGCATATTTTTCATCAGATATCTGAAGGGCAGCACTTCAAGCCTTTCCGGCGTAATCGGCGCACGGCCTATATAGAAAACCAGAACAAGGCTGTCATCCAGATCCCGGATCTTTTTTGCAGTATCATCACCACTCATGCCCTTCATCTGAATGTCCAGGAATACGGCCGCAAACCGGATATCCTTCATGGCTTCCAGGAGCTCTATGCCTGATCCAAACTCATAGATACGGAACTCCCGGCCAGCGGCTATCTTATAAATACGTTCAATTAAATGCTTACGGTCTGATACCGAATCATCGCACACAGCAATATTGCACATACTATTTTCCTGCCTTTTTGTCTCAATTATATCAAATCTTGTCAAAAAAGATACCCCTATCAGATAGACTTTTTATGCTGCGTGCATGACCCCGGATTCCCCTGAATATTTCGTTTTCGAAGGCCATTTTGTAAAACCTATTCCGCCGGGAATACTCAAAACATGTAGTTACAGTTCACGGGGCGGGGAAAACTGGACGAAAACAGATGCGGGGCTCGCTTGTAAGACTGTTTTCGTCCAGTTTTCTATATCGGGAGGATGCCTGATGCTTCTTGTCCGGCGGAGCCGGACAAGAAGATGCCCCGTGAACAGTAACAACATGCACTATCCCCGGTCAAAGCACCGCTGGCACTTAGGGAAGGGGTACCCCACCGGCAGCAGCCTTCCGCAGTACTGGCACCGGGCAATATAGCCCTCCTTGCCCTTCATCAGGTACTGCATGATCCGGCCTTCCGTGTGTTCCCGCTCCTGCTTAAGCCACTCCTCATCGATCCTCTTGTCAAACCGCTGGGAGAACTGGTAGTAAAGATCCAGCTTCTTATAGTAGGTCTCATACCGCTGCATCTCCATCTTGTGTCTGTCTGTCCCCTTCTCCCGGCGTCTTCCTGTGCCATCCTTTCTTGGATGCTCCAGACAGCCGTCTGCCGGATAATTGCGGCAGTATTCCAGCCACTGGCGGACTACCTCCCGGTCCTTCACGTCAATGGGGCAGCTGATCATCTGGTAGAGGACATTCTTGTCCTCAAAGTCCATGATATAATCCTTGTGGCGCACGGCATAGCCGTACAGACACAGCAGCTCGTCAATGCTGACCTTCTCAAAAGGCGGATCCGCCTTCTGGTCATGCCAGATCTTTAAGATCACGTCCAAAGGCTCCTCCATGCCCAGAAGAATCTGGGGGAAGCCCAGGCTCACCTTCTCGATGGGCTTCTCCTCCACGTCCAGCCTCTCCCGGATATATTCCAGGCCCGCCGGACCCATGGCATTCACATACCCGGTATCATAGATGCCGAAGCGTCCGGCACGGCCCGCGATCTGCTTGATCTCCTGGGCGCTCAAGCCCCGGCGCCGGGTGCCGTCGAACTTCTCCGTCTGGATGAACACGATCCGTCTCACCGGAAGATTCAGCCCCATGCCAATGGCATCTGTAGCTACCACTACCTTCGTCTGGCCGCTGGTGAACAGAGCCATCTGGCGTCTGCGGATCTCCGGCGGCAGGCTTCCGTAGATGACACTTGTCTCGATCCCCTGCTCCTCCAGGCGTCCGGCCACATCCAGCACGGATTTCTTGGAAAATACCACCAGGGCATCTCCCTCCTGCACATCCTCCGGGAAGGAGAAGCTCTCCTCCTCACAGACCAGGGCGGTCTTGCGCTCATACCGGTGAATCTCGTAGTCATCGCCGCACAGTTCGATCAGATGCCGCACCACCGGCTCGGCTATGGGACTCATGCATATATGGATCTCGTCAGCCAGAAGCCCCAGGATAGCCTTGGTCCAGCAGTGCCCCCGGTCCGGATCCGCGGTCATCTGGGCCTCGTCGATAACTGCCACATCATGATACCGGTAGAAGTTGGCCATCTCAATGGTAGACGCAGTGACCCGGCTGTTCTCCTCCCGGATGCACTCCTGCCCGGTCAGCATGGTACAGGGAACTCCGAAATCCATCATACGCTCATAGACCTCCAGGGCAAGAAGCCGCAGGGGACCCAGATAGATCCCGTACTGGGCCTCCTTCAGCCGCTCTAAGGCCTGGAATGTCTTGCCGCTGTTGGTGGGGCCGATATGCAGCACAAAATGCCGCTGCATGTTCAGGGCATCCGGGAACTCCATCTCCGGGCGGGACGGAACCAGATCCAGGATCTTGGCCCGGACTACCTGCTGCTCATAGGTGTGAAACAGGTCAAAAAGCGTCTGGCGGCAGATCTCTCCCGGCATCTCTGTCTCCAGCCAGTAGAAGATCCCCTCACCCAGCATCTTCTGCTCCTGGGTAGTCAGCATGCTCAAGTCCAGGCGCACCAGCTCCGGCACCACCTCATGCTTCAAACGGTTCTGGATGGCCTTATTGTGATAGTGGACAGCCCCGTAATACAGATTGTGGATCTGCCGGTGATAGTTCTCCAGAATCTCCCTGGTCATCCGGGTGCCCTTGGCACGTTTCAGCGCCCGCACCACGGCGGTCACCCGCTCCGCATAGCCTTTGGTCCTGGCCCCGGGAAGCTTCCGGGTGCGGTTGGCTTCTGTGTATTCCTTGATGTAAAACTCAATTAAAAGTTCTTTCTGGGTCATGATTTTCCTCTTTGTGTAATAAGCTTTGTGACAGACAGCCTGAGTCCCGCCGCACGGCTCCCGGCACGGTGTCCCGCAAAAGCCTGCGGCGGAATGTATCTGGTTCTGGACTCAAATGTCTGATAGAGATTATAACAAGGGATTGAAAGAGAAGCAACCGAAATCTTAATGCCAGTGGGTGATGCTAATAAATAGTAAATACAGCCCCCAGTCCTTCCACTACAAGCTTATAGGTCCCTGGCTCCAGCGGGCCGAAAATATCCAGATTATATTGTTTTTCTGTACTTTCGCCGGCAGGAAGTATACAGGCAATATCCGGAAATCCAACATTGCCTTCCATAATCGGCAGGGTGTACCAGGTGCCGTCAATCTGTTTCTGGAGGGAATAGTATTCTCCATAGGTAAATTCTTCTCTGCTGTTATTGTGAATCCTGGCTGTAAGTGTTCCGTCTGCAGCCGCTTCCACAGACAAGGACACTCCGTCTGCACAGTCCGGAATAACCTGTTCCGATTTCAGCATAAACAGAGGATTATATCTGGCCAGACGTCCGGCATTGGGAAACTGAAGTACCGTCATGGTATCCTCATCCCCTTCCATCCGCTCCCATATGGAGGGAAAATCTATGTCTCCATAGTATACGCTTCCGTCATTTTTAAGCCAGACTCCGCCTGACCAGGCCAGGGTAAGATCCCAGCCTTCTGTATCACTGATCCAGATTCCGTAAAAGGGCGGCTCAAGACCATGAAGCGCCTGCTCATCTGCTTCCTTCAGCGGGAACCCATGGATGTGTTTTATGAGTTCCTTTTCCGCGGCGCTGTCATATATGGTTCTTACTTTCACAGTGCTTCCGTCAAACCAGTACACCTGCAGGGCGCTGGTATCCGTGCTGGCATCTTCCAGAAGCAGAGCCTGGTTTTGGGACCTGTTTCTGTCCTGACCGCTTTTCACTGCCCCGAAGACCTGGAACCTGTATGCCAAAAAGGAAATGCCTGCAAGCAGAACCATGGCAGCCGCCACTGCAGCTATGATTCTGCTTTGTTTTGTATTTTGAAATGCCTTCATGTGCCACCTCCAAAAAAGTTTACGGCCTATGACTTATTGCATTCCATTATACAGTGCAGACATTCCCTTGTATAGAAAGAAATTCTGAAGATTTATTACAAAAACCGTTACATCGTAACAGTTCAGATACCCCTTGAACTGTTACGGCATCTGCCCATGAAAATCGCTGCGCGATGGGGCAGATGCCCTCCGGCCACTACGTTTTCGTACGGTCAGCGCAGTGAGTGCGCAGACCTATCTGAACTGTTACGTTAGATCCTAATTCACCCCCCGCTCCGCCAGCCAGCCCTCGATATGATCCGCGATCTCCTGATTCGTTTTTTTCAGGTCTTCATTTCTTATGCCTTCATTATAAGCAAGGGGAGGCCTGACAGGAAGTTTCCATTTGTTTTCAGGTTTATACCCCAGGGTTATATCTGCCCTTTCTTATTCTTCTGCCACATCCTCAAATCCCAGCTTCCACTGGATAATAAAGGTCACTGCAAATGCAATCGCCGCGGCGATCAGGGCGTTGATCACATTGCTGGAATCAGGCCCTACATACAGACCGATTGCGGCCAGTCCGGCGCCGCCGCCTCCAAACCGCTGTACTCCGGTGATTCCTGCATACAGGCCGCCCAGGCCGCCGCCTATGGTGGTGGCAATCAGGGGTTTGCGCAGACGCAGATTCACACCAAACAAGGCAGGCTCTGTGACGCCCAGAAGGGCAGTCACACCGCTGGAGATGGAGAGCTGACGGAATTCCTTGTTCTTTGTCTTCATAGCTACACAGAGGGCTGCCGCTCCCTGGGCGATATTGGAGGGCAGATTGCCAGGGCCGATGACAGTCTCATACCCCAGGGTAGCCAGGGAGTTCACGTAAGCAGGAAGCAGGCTGTAATGCATACCGGTCATGACCAGGAATGGCATAAAGGCACCGATCACAGTAGGCAGAATCCACGGAGCGATCTTCTCGATAGAAAGTAGGACAAATACCAGGCCGTCACCGATGATGCTGCCAATTGGCCCCAGCACCACCAGGGCCAGGGGAGCCATGATGAGAATGGTCAGCAGGGGCCTTGCGATGAATTTGATCACAGCCGGTGTGATCTTCTCCACGAATTTCTCCACATAAGACAATACAAATACGATCAGAATGATCGGAATCACCGAGGAGGAATAAGTGACCATCCTCACGGGTATACCCAGAACCCTGATAATGTCACCGCTGCTTCCCAGGGCCGAAAAGTTCGGATGCAGAAGAATGGCGCCCATGAGCATGGCCATCTGCATATTGCAGCCGAATTTCCTTGCGGCAGAGGCAGCCAGAAAGACAGGCAGGAAATAATAGGACGCATCTGCAATAAAGTTCAGGAAATAGTAGAGATTTCCACTTTTATCGATCAGACTGAACAAGGTCAGGATCGACAGCAGCGCCTTCACCATACCGGCTCCGGCGATCAGGGGCATGATGGGTGAGAAAATACCGGCCAGGGTATCCAGAACCAGATTCAGTCCTGTTTTCTTCTCCTTCTCCGGCTCCGGCGCCCCTTTTGCCGCCGGTCCGCCAAAACTCCCCAGCTTCTGGACCTCTGCAAAGACCACCGGCACCTCCTGGCCAATGATCACCTGGAACTGACCGCCCTTATTCACTACGCCCAGGACTCCGGGGATCTGCTTTACCTTTTCCTCATCCACGCCTTCCATGGAATGCAGGCTGAACCGCAGCCTTGTCACGCAGTGGGTGAGATTCTGTACATTTTTCTCTCCGCCAACCTCCTGCAATATTTTTTCCGCTGTTACCTTCGCATTCATCTTTTTACCTCCATGATTGAGTTCCATTTCCTATACCAGACATGTATACCATCCGGCAGCACCTCCTGCCAGAAACGCTGCCGTACCCTCCACCTGGAAAACGGTCATTCCAGGCCGGATGTATCTGCTCCATTAGTTGCCAGTACCTTCTTATACCATGCAAATGATTTCTTTCTGGAACGTTTCAGGCTCCCTTTTCCCTCATCGTCCTTATCCACATAGATAAAGCCGTAGCGCTTGCGCATCTCCCCGGTGCCCACGGAGATAATGTCAATGGGGCCCCAGCAGGTGTATCCGATCACGTCCACATGATCCAGCTCCACGGCCTGTTTCAAGGCCTCGATGTGGTCTCCCAGGAATTTGATCCGGTAATCATCCTGGACGGAGCCGTCCGCCTCCACCTTGTCAATGGCGCCCAGCCCGTTCTCCACCACGAAGAGGGGCATCTGGTAGCGGTCATACAGCTCATTCAGCGCGATCCTCAGCCCCATGGGATCAATGGGCCAGTCCCAGTCATTCCGTTCCAGATAGGGGTTGGCCCGCTCCACCTTGAGACTGCTGCCGTCCTCGCTGGAAGCTGTGTAGGAGAAATAATAGCTGAAGGCTATATAGTCCACAGTACCTGCCTTCAGGATCTCCAGATCCTCTGCCGGCGGTTCAAAGGTCACGCCCAGTCGCTGCAGCTGGGCAGTGCAGAGATTGGTGTAATACCCGCGGCACATAACATCCGTATAGTAATAATTGGGCATCATATGGTACCGTCTTGCCATCACATCCTCCGGACGGCAGGTTCTGGCATAGGTGGTGGGATACTGGATCATACAGCCGATCTTAAAGTCCGGGTTGATCTCATGGCCTGCCAGAACTGCCCTTGCGCTTGCCACGAACATATTGTGGCTGGCCAGTACCTTCACCGCCTCCGGATTCTCCCCCGGCTGATAGCGGATTCCCGCCTGGTGGTAGGGCTCCCTCTGGTTCATGGTCTCATTGATCTCGTTGAAGGTCATCCAGTATTTCACCTTATCCTTATATCGGGAAAATACGGTGCGGCAGTAATGCTCAAAGAATCCGATCAGTTCCCTGTTCCTCCAGGAACCGTACTTCTGCACCAGGGCCAGGGGAGTCTCGTAATGGGAAAGAGTCACCACTGGCTGGATTCCCTTTTCCAGCAAAGCGTCAAATACACGGTCATAGAATTCCAGGCCCGCCTCATTGGGCTCTGCCTCATCTCCCACAGGGAAGATCCGCGGCCAGTTGATGGACATCCGGAAGCACTTAAACCCCATCTCTGCATAAAGATCAATGTCCTCCTGGTAACGGTGGTAGAAGTCAATACCCTCGTGGCTGGGATAGTAGCAGCCGGACCTTACCTCCTCATGAATGGGTCTTGGCACTCCGTGACGGGAGCCCTGCTCCACATCGGCAATGCTTAAACCCTTTCCATCCTCCAGAAACGCGCCCTCCATCTGATTGGCAGCCGTAGCGCCGCCCCATAAAAAATCATCTCTCAGCCTCATATTTTTTGCCCTCCTTTCTTGTTGTGCAAAACCGCAGCAGCCCTGTTGTGCTTCTCAGAACCTGCCCCGCTCCCCTCTGCGGGATAACTGTTCTGCCTCTGTGGGATAACTGTTCTGTCCCTGCCTGAACATTTTCTCTCCTGGTTCTGTTCTGCTGTCTGCCTTATGTCTGGGATTATAATTGAGAATTTCAGAAAACAAAATAAGAAGGGCCGATTTCAAAACAGTGTTTCATGAATCCCGGCAAAAATAAAACGGATTCATAAAACACTGTTTCAAAACCGGCCCTTTTTCGGATATGGAGCCTCTACAATTCTTTCTTTTCTTCCGTCTCTTCCCCCATAATGACGGAATTGGAGGACTTCCGGAATTTCTCCAGCATCCGGGTCTTGTCCTGCTTGTTCTGGTAATGTCTTTCATAATCCTGGAGAAAATACGCAGAATACAGAATGTCCAGCAGCAGGCTCACAGACAGATGGGAACTGAAATCTCCCAGATTCTGGAACATGCTCTCACGGGTGGACTGGGTCAGCTTGCATGTGGCATATCTGGTAAGGGAATTCTCCCCAAAGGAGGTGATGGCAATCACTGGTACATGGCGCTTTTTGCATTCTGCCGCGATCTGGAGCATCTTCCTGGTCTCTCCGGAATAGGAGATGATGACTGCCGCATCCTTCACCGACAGGCAGCCTGCCTCATAGAGCTGGTAATTCAGATTGCTGGAGATGGTGACCCGCTTTCCGATCTTGAGCATCTTCTCCCGGAAGCATTCTGCCTGGTTGATGGCGGTTCCCATAGAGTAGATGCATACATTCTCGCTGGCCCGCAGGATCCGTACCGCCTTCTGAAGCACATCGTTTTGCAGGAGAGATAAGGTATCCCGTGTCACCTCCTCATAGAGCTGGGCCATGCGGTTGGCGGCCTTCATCAGGCTGTCCCCTTTTGCAAAGGGGAAATTCACATCCACCGCTCCCGGCTGCTGATCCAGATACCGGATCTCCGCCAGAAACTGCTCCTTAAAGTCATCAAAGCCCGCAAAACCCAGACGCTTGCACATCCGCACAATAGTTGCCGGGGATGTGTAAGTGGCTTCCGCCAGACTACGGGAGGAGTATTTCTTCAGGTTCTCCCCTTCCCGGAGGAAAAAGTCTGCAAGCTCCTCCTCCGTCTTTGACATGATATCCTTCAGCCTGAGTCTCTCTGTGATCAGCATCCCTGGACTCCTTTCTCGTCTTTTCTCCGGCTCTCTCCGGGGACAGAGTGGGGCAACCGCTTATAACAAGGTTAAATGGCGACAGCCGTTCAGAATTGGCAACAGTTCAGATCCCCCTTGAACTGTTACCAGAATTGTCCAAACGGCTGCCAGCACTCATAAAGTGACGGAGAGCTTTCCTGCATATCCGTTTCACTCATCAAACACAATAATCTTCCCCGGATTCAAGATCAGCTTCTCGTCAAAGGCCAGCTTGATGGACTGGTACAGCTTATACATCCGCTCCCCCACAAAGGGCTTCAGATACTCCAGACGCCCGTTTCCGATGCCGTGCTCTCCGGAGAGCTGGCCGCCGAAGGCCTTGGAGGTGGCGTAAAGCTCCTGTAAGCAGGCCCTGGTACCATTTAACCAGTCCTCATCGCTCATGCCCTCGCCCCGGAGCATTTCCGTATGGATATTGCCGTCCCCGGCGTGGCCGCAGGGCTCTACCCGGATGTTGTACTTCTGTCCGATGGCCTTGGCGATCCGCACATACTCGGCGATCCGGGAGCGTGGAACCACCACGTCACATTCCTCCTGGGCAATGCTCTCGGCCTTCATTCCCTCCAGAATAGCGCCCCGCACCGACCAGATGGAGGCGATCCGTTCCGGCGTGTCCGCCACATAGACATCCAGCGCCCCGGAGGCCAGAGCAGCTTCTGCCGCCTCGTCGCAGGCATTTACCAGCTCCTGCTCACTGCCTGCGTCGTACATGACAATCAGCACAGCCTCCCCTTCCTTTACCGGCAGCATCTTGTGGAGATTGCGCTCCACAATGTCGATCAGTTCCCGCTCCAGGAATTCAATAGCCGTAGGCACCGCGGACAGCTTCAAAAGCTCCGGCACCAGATCAATGCAGGAGGCCAGGTCCGCGTAAGGCATCACCAGGGTACGGGTGAACTTTGGCATAGGCATAAGCTTTAAGGTCACCTCTGTCAGCACACATAAGGTTCCCTCTGAGCCGATGACCAGATCCTTGATATCATAGCCCGTAGTGTTCTTCACCACATTGGAGGAGAACTGCACAACAGAGCCGTCAGGCAGCACCGCCTCGATACAGCGGACGAAGTCCCGGGTCAAACCGTAGCGCACCGCCCGCATCCCCCCTGCATTGGTGATCACATTGCCGCCGATGGAGGCAGTCCGCTCGCCGGGATCCGGCGGATAGAAGAGGCCCTCAGCCGCTGCCGCGGCCGCCACATCCGCCAGCAGCATCCCCGGCTGGGCGGTGATGGTCATATTGGCCTTGTCCAGGCAGACCAGCTTGTTCATCTTCATGACCGACATCATGATGCCGCCGTATTTACAGTTGGCGCCCCCTGCCAGACCGGTGCCTGCTCCCCGGACCACTACCGGGATGTTCTGGTCATAGGCGTATTTCATGATCCCGGATACCTCTTCCTTGTCCAGAACCTCCACAAAAAGCTCTGGCGGGAATACGCCGTATTCCGGCATCTCGTCATGATAATACTCCCGCTCAATCTCCGCCCCTATCTTCACACGCGCCGGTGCCGTGATGGCGCGGATGGCATCAAAATCTTCTTCTGTCATTTTCTTATATGGAAATGGCATGTCACTCACCGCCCTTTCTGGATTTCATCTCCTGGATCATCGCCGGAAGCACCTCATACAGATCGTCCTGGACACAGATGCTGGCCAGCTTAAAGATCGGCGCCTCCGGGTCATTGTTGACCGCCACGATGCATTCGGAACCATTCATGCAGGCGGTGAACTGGATCGCCCCGGATACTCCGAAGGTCATAATCAGCTTAGGCTTCACCGTCCGTCCGGAAAGGCCGATCTGGTGGGCCGTATCCCCATAGCCGCTCTCCACCATAGGCCTGGTGAAGCAGAGCTGCCCGCCCATTAAGTCCGCCAGCTCCTTTAACTGATCCAGGGCTTTCACGGCGCCTCTTCCGGCCACGATCAGCACATCCTCTTCCTCGATGGATTTCTCATGCTCCAGAACCTGGGCAGACAGCACCTCGATGCTGGACTTAACCATCAGATCCGTCACCGGACACAAGGTCACTTTGCCGGAAGGATCCGCCACCTTCTCTGCCCTGTCCATGACCTTATAACGGACCGTGGCAAACTGGGGCCGGGAATTGGCGATGAGGATCTGGGCCATGATATTGCCCCCAAAGGCAGGCCGGATCTGCACCAGGTCGGTATTGGATTTCATCTCCAGCTTCGTACAGTCGGCAGTAAGCCCTGTGTGGAACCGGGTGGAAAGACGCGGCGCCAGGGACCGGCCCAGGGAGGTGCCGCCTACCAGCACCACAGAAGGCTTCAGGCTGGAGATACAGTCTGCCACCGCATCCGTGTAGCAGTCCGCCTTGAAACCGGCAAAGCCGGCATGCTCATATACAAATACCTCCCTGACCCCATACTGCAAAAGCTTCCTGGCATTGTCCGCCGTACCCTCCGGGCCTGCCATCACCGCATAGACCTGGTAGTTCACCGGGGCTGCCAGCTTCCTGGCCTCTCCGATCAGCTCATAGACCACCGGATGAATCTCTCCCCGCTCCTGCTCGGCGTAGACCAGGATGCCGTTCCATTTGCTCTTGTCCTCTTTCCTGGCCTTCTGTTCAAAATACAATGCCTGGTTCGGGCACTCCCGGACACAGATACGGCACATCCGGCAGTTCTCATTAAGCTCGATCCCATGCTCTCCCATGGAAATGGCTCCAAAAGGACATTTCTCGATGCACAGTCCGCAAAGACTGCATTTATCCGCACTAAATTTTAAAAAGTCCATAGTTGCTTCCCCTTCTATCAAATCGTTCATAATTCGTTCCAATGTATTATTCCTGACCCGGTCAGGCAGGAGCTATATGTACTTTCGCTCCTGCAGCATAGCCATGACCTGGCTGGCCTTTTCTCCCGGAGTGCCTTCCACATAGACATTGGAAGCCATGACCTCCGGGGCAAAGATCCGCTCCACACTGGTCGGGGAACCCACCACGCCGAAACGGCTCAGATCCTTCTTCCCCAGATCCTCAAAGCACAGAGTCCGGATGCTCCGCCCCTCTGTCTTCTTTAACATCCTGTAAGAGGGAAGCCGGGGCACACAAATATCCTGGTCCACGGTGACCAGACAGGGGTAATGCATCCGTGATACCTGGGTCACGCTTCCGAAATTCTGCCTCAGGGTAATCTGCTCCCCATCCACAGACTCAACAGCCCCCACCCATGCGCAGTGGGGAATATGCATATGCTCCGCAATAGCCGGACCGATCTGGGCGGTATCCCCGTCTGTGGTCTGACGTCCACAGATGATCAGATCCGCGCCGCCCAGGGTCCTGATCCCCTGGGCCAGGGTATAGGAGGTCGCCAGCACATCAGAGCCCGCGAACTTCCTGTCGCTTAAGATCACACCTTCATCTGCTCCCATACTATATGCGTCCCGGATCATGGCCTCGGCCTGGGGCGGCCCCATGGTCAGGACTGTCACGGTTCCTCCCACCTGCTCCCGGATCCTGAGTGCACATTCCAGCGCGTACAGATCGTAGGGATTGGTCCGGGCGCTCTGCCCGGAACGCTTCAGATTGCCGGTTTCCGGATCAATGTCCACCTTCTGGGTGGCGGGAACCTGCTTCATACATACGATTATTTTCATGAATCTTTCCTGCCTTCCTTGTGTTGTTTGCAGCCCAGACGGAATCTGACGGGCTGCAATACGCTTACCTGATTATATCAGTAATTGCCGGGAAAGTCTATAGCTGTTTAAAGCTTTAAAGCGCGAACGTGATATAGCTGTAACAGTTCAGACAGGTCTGCGCGTTCACCGTGCTGACCGTAAGAATACGTAGCGGTCGCGGGCATACGGCCCTCTACATTCCATTTCGGTCGGTCCTTAACAGGCGTCACTGGCGCCTGGGACCGCGAAGCGATTCCAAATGGCCGTATGCCGTAACAGTTCAAGGGGTATCTGAACTGTTACATATAGGGTTACTATTCATGGGGTGGTTGTTCCGAGGGGTACGCTTTGGAAAAGGTTGATTTACTCTCAACGAAGGCGTATACTAACAAAGGTATGTGTATACATGTGACAGTTCAATGGGGAACCTGAACGGTTACATATGCACACCGTTCCTACAACCCATCAGTGAACAAGGAGATAACGCATGATAACTTACAACAATCTTTACGACAACGGAAACATGAAACTGGTCGCTTCCCTGGGCTGTGTCAAAGTATTTGAGCACCAGCGGGATTTAAGTGTGACCCCCTCCTCCGCCATGGCTGCCTACTATGCCTCTGAGATGAATGTGCGCAAACGCCAGGTGCTGATTGAGCTCAACGGCAACAGCTTCACGGTCCAGGCCGGGGCCATGCAATGGACAGCCGGGGCTGTGTCCATGACCTCCGGCATCAAGAGCGTGGGCGACTTCCTCGGGAAGGCTATTACATCCAAAGTGACAAAGGAATCCGCAGCCAAGCCAGAATACCAGGGCAATGGTCTGGTTATGCTTGAGCCGACCTACAAACATATTCTTCTGGAAGATCTTTCCCAGTGGGGAAGCATGGTCCTGGAGGACGGCCTGTTCCTGGCCTGCGATTCCCGGATCCGGCAAAATGTAGTAGCCAGAACCACCCTCTCCTCCGCTGTGGCTGGAAAGGAAGGTCTGTTCAATCTGTGCCTGACCGGTAACGGCATCGCCGTGCTGGAAAGCCCGGTTCCCAGGGACGAATTGATCGAATTCGATATCAAAGACGATGAAGTAAAAATTGACGGAAACATGGCCATCGCATGGTCCAACACCCTGAAATTCACTGTGGAACGCTCCTCCAAATCTCTGGTCGGGTCAGCTGTGTCCGGCGAAGGACTGGTGAATGTGTACCGGGGGACCGGGAAGCTTTTGATGGCGCCGACGATGTAGAAGAAGAAAGTTTTTTATGATCAGTATAGACCAGGAGACAGTGACGACCCTTGCGGAGGTTCTCTCCACTGCAAGGGTCATCTGGCACCAGCAGAGCCGCCAGACAACGGCCGTCAGGCCCTATACCCGCAAGCCCATGGTTCACAAGGGCCCGCGGCAGGTTGGAAAAACCTGGCTGATGAAAGGATTTGGCAAACAGCCTTACAAAAACTTCGTTAATCTCAATTTTGATGAAGAAGATGCTTTAAAATCCATCTTTGAATCCAACAAGAATCCCCAACGGATCATCGAACTTCCGGCCCTGATTGCGGGGCAGCGGATTCAGCCGGAAGATACGCTGATTATCTTTGATGATTTTCCAGATGCGGGAGCTGCTTTGAGGGCTATGTCTCCAGCACTGGTGACCTCCATCAGCTGGCTCCTTTACAGAAAATCCCAGACCACTATCCCAAATTCATCCTGCCCCCGGATGAGGATCCGGAGGCGGATTTTCTTCTCAGACCGGTTATGGTGACACATGCCGTCACCAGCTCAGCAGCCGGAAAAGCCAGCCAGATGCCGGTCATTCCAAGAAATGCTGGCAGGAGGAAGGCAAAGGCCACGATTGCCACGAAACCGCGCATCAGGGAGGCGGCAAAGGCCCATTCGGACTGGGCGGTGGCGCCAAGATAACCGATGCCTGTGATATTGAAGCCTGCAAACAGAAAGCCGGTGAAGTAGAGCCTGAGTCCTATATGGGCATAGGCAGCCAGACTGGCGGAATGACCACTGTTAAACAAAGCGGTCAGCCGGACAGCGCTGAGATTGATAATGACAAGCACCAGCACAGCCAAAGCGAAGGCTGTTCCTATGCCCAGATGAAGAACCTGCTTTAAATGCTTTTCTTCCTTCTCCCCATAATAGCTGCTGACCAGGGGCTGGGAGCCATTGCTGATGCCGTTGAAAATGGCGTTGGCCACCAGGGACACATTGGCCACCACGCCATAAGCCGCTACCCCCACATTGCCCGCCAGTCCCAGGATGACAAAGTTGAATACAGCCGTAGTCACGCCTGATGAGATTTCCCCCACAAAACCGGCAATCCCCAGCCGGCAGACCTCATACAATTTTCCTATGGAGAGGCGTGACGGACGAAAAACCAGCGTGTTCTTCCTGGAAAGAAAATGCAGACTGCACACGGATGTACCGATCACCGGAGACAGACCGGTAGCCAGGGCCGCTCCCATCATCCCCATTCCCAGGGGAAACATGAACAGATAGTCCAGGAACACGTTGGAAATGCTGCTTGTGAGGACTGCTGCCATAGCCAGGGACGGATCACCGTCATTGCGTACAAAGGCACTGACGATAAAATTCAGCATGAAAAACGGGGCAAACAGCATAAAGGTCCGGGTATAGGACCTTCCTACTGCCACGATCCCTGCATCGCCTCCCATGATCTCCATTACCTTCTCCGGTGCAAACCCGCCGGCCAGCATAAAGAAGGCGCCCAGTACAAAGGCCCACATAACTGCCCGGAAGAAATAGCTGTCTGCATCTTCATTTCCCTGGGCACGGAGGATGCTGAAACGGATGGCAGATCCCACCCCCAGCATAGTCCCAACCGCATAAATAAAGCTGTAGACAGGGAGCACCAGATTCAGCGCCGTGATCCCGTCTGCGCCTGCTGCAGCAGATATAAAAAGGGTATCTGCCAGAATATAAAAAGACGTCCCCATAGTTCCCAGGACATTCAGGGAAACATAGCGGGCAAACTGTTTTCCCACAGATTGTTTGTTCATATTCTTTTCTACCTCACAATCAAAATCTCATTGTCAAAACCTGGGATTTATTCTATACTATTATTTAAAAAATGAAAAGAGGGAATGATCATGAAATTCAGAGCTGTAGGTATCTATGATGCCAGGACCCTGGGTATCCCCCAGATGATGATCCTGGGACTCCAGCATATGTTCGCCATGTTTGGCGCGACGATCCTGGTGCCGATTCTTGTCAATTCTTATTTTCAGGGGGAAGGGCTTTCCATCCAGGTAACCCTGTTCTGTGCCGGCTTTGGCACCCTGCTATTCCACGTACTCACCAAAATGAAGGTTCCGGCATTCCTTGGCTCCTCCTTTGCTTTTCTGGGAGGCTTTTCCACTGTGGCCGAACTGGACACGGGAATCTTCGCGGGCATGAGCTACGGGGAGAAACTGCCCTACGCCTGCGGCGGCGTGGTGGTGGCCGGGGCCCTTTACCTGGTACTGGCCCTGATCATCAAGGTCATCGGTGTCAAGCGGGTCATGCGTTACCTGCCTCCGGTGGTCACCGGCCCCATCGTCATCTGTATCGGCCTTAGTCTGGCTCCCTCCGCCATCTTTCCCATCCTTATGGGCATCATCATCTCCTATGTGGCTGCCCTGATCATGAATGCCGCGGGCATGACCAATGCGGACGGAAGCGCCATCCTGAACTTTGCAGGGGCTGCCAGCGCTCCCCTGATCGGTGTCCCGGATTTCTTTGTCTGCAAATTCAACATCACGGCAGTCCTTGCCATGGCCCCCATTGCTATCGCCTCCATGATGGAGCATATCGGTGACATGTCGGCCATCTCCGCAACCGTGGATGACAACTTTATCGAGGATCCCGGCCTGCATCTTTCCCTGCTGGGCGACGGTCTGGCTACCATGCTCTCCGCTATTATCGGCGGCCCCGCCAACACTACCTATGGGGAGAATACCAGCGTCCTGGCCCTCAGCCGTGTCTATGACCCCCGGGTCATCCGACTGGCCGCCGTCTATGCCATCATCCTCAGCTTCATTCCCAAGATGGCCGAGCTGATCGGCTCCCTGCCTTCTGCTATCATCGGCGGTATCAGCTTCATCCTCTACGGCATGATTTCAGCTGTAGGTATCCGGAATGTGGTGGAAAACAAGGTGGATCTGACCATCCCCCGCAACCTGATCATCGTGGCTGTGATCCTGGTCTGCGGCCTGGGCTTCTCCGGCGGTCTGACCTTCACCGTGGCGGGAACCTCCATCACCCTCACCAGTCTGGCCCTGGCCGCGATCATGGGAATCCTCCTGAATGCCGTTCTGCCGGGGAATGAATATGTGTGGGGGGAGAAGAAGGACGAATAAGACTTTACACACGTTCCAAATGAAATTATATAAACCCTACAGAAAACGTGTCACAGACACGTTTTCTGTAATGATTTGTTCCGTTTTTCATTTATCTGTTAATTCCCGCCCTCCTTCTGATTCTCCAGATGGGCCTTATACTTTCTTCCTATCCCTGCCGATGAGTCCATAATCGACCCCCGCCGGATAATATCCGCCCCAAACCGTCCACGCAGAAGATCCACGGTCTTGTCAAGCTGCTTCTCCTTCTCCCTGCGCTCGTCCCGGAAGAGGGAGAGCTGTTCTGCCTCCCCATGGCTTAAGGCTGTCAGGGAAATGCCCAGAAGCCGCAGCGGAGTTCGCCTGTCCCACAGCTCCCTGAACAGGGATTCCGCCACAGAAAATACCTCCCCGGTAATATCTGTCGGCTCTTCCAGCCTGCGCTGGTGGGAACGGTCCTTGAACTGCGTGGACCGGATCGTGACGGAAATACACCCGGCCCTGGCTCCATCTGCCCGCATACGGGAGGTCACACTGTCCGCCAGTTCCAGAAGGATCTTGTGGGCCTGCTCTGCGGTAGTCACATTCTCCTCCAGGGTGGTGGAGACGCTGTAGCCCTTGGCCTCTGCCGCCTCTGCCGTCACCGGAGAATCATCCAGGCCATTGGCATAGTGATGAAGCTGGCGGCCCAGCTTACTGCCCACCGCAGACTGGAGCAGCCCTTCACTGCAGGCGGCCAGATCCCCGATGGTTCTGACTGAAAGCTTTGCCAGTGCCCGGACTGTGGATTCCCCGACCCCCAGCAGTTCTCCCACCGGAAGGGGCCAGAGCTTTGCCGGAATCTCATCGGCAAACAATGTATGAACCTTGTCCGGCTTCTCGAAGTCTCCTGCCATCTTGGCCAGCAGCTTATTTGGCCCGATACCGATATTGACGGTAAAACCCAGAGTGTCGCGGATCTTGTCCTTGATCTCACAGGCCGCAGCCACCGGATCCGGATACAGCTTATGGGTTCCGGTCATATCCAGAAAGCATTCATCGATGGAGAATTTCTCCACCACCGGGGCATACTGGCGGCAGATATCCATGAAAGCAAGGGAATATTTCTCATACAACCGGAAATCCGAAGGGACGATCAGGAGCTGGGGACATTTGCGCAGAGCCAGGGAAACCGGCTCTCCGGTGCGGATCCCGTACTTTTTCGCCGGGATAGACTTGGCTGTGACAATACTGGTACGCTTTGCCGGATCCCCGCCCACGCAGGAAGGGATCATACGGATATCCGGCTTTCCCTCCTCCACCATCTTTGTGGCCGTCCAGGAAAGGAAGGCACTGTTTACATCCACATGAAATATCAGCCGCTGTGTCTCCATTTTCCTTGCCGCACTCCTTCCTGCTCCGGACGAGCCGGAGCCAATATCCCTGCATTAATCCACATTCCTGATAAACACATAAGTATCCTGCGATGACAGTTCTTCATGATAGCAGTAGCCCAGCTCTGTGAACTCCTTCAGCTTCTCCAGCTCTGCATCCAGTATTCCGGATCCACATGCCGCAATCCCCTTATCCGGCGCAGCTTCCGTTTCTGTCTGTTCTTTCACGCGGTCTTCTCCAGCCCTGTCTCCAGTCCCCTCTGCCCCAATCTGGCGTCCTGCCATATACCGGACCATCTCTCCTCTGGCCATTTTGGCCATAGTCCCTTTCTGGATAACCTTCCCGTCCTTAAGTTCGCCGAATACGCAGGTCAGGAACCGGTCCCCTGGCCGTAGATAAGACTCTATACATCTGGAATACTCTTTGGAAGCCAGGTTTACTACCACCCGGTCCTGGTCCATCACAGCTTCATACAGCCGGCAGCCCCAGTATTCATACAGATCCTTCGTCCCCGCCACCGCTGCCCTGGCCTGCATCTCCAGCCGATAAGGTGTCACCCCGTCCAAAGGCCGGAGTAATCCGTAAAAACCGGAAAGAATCCGCACGTGCTCCTGCACATAGGCAAACTCCTGGTCCGTAAAAACCGAGGGGGCCATATACCGGTACTGGATCCCTTCATAGGACAGCACCGCCGGAGTCAGATTCTTTCGAAGCTGCATATTCTGGTACCGTTCAAAATTCAGACTTGCAATCTGGTCATTGCACCTCCACAAGGCCTTTGCTGACGGGTAGTCCAGCTTTCGCATCCAGTGGAGAAGCTTTTCGGCATCTTCAAGAAACTGTGGGAATCCTGCTGCCGGATATGTATCCGTATCTATGTTCATCTTTTTTGCAGGTGAAATGATAATCTTCATAAAAATCTCCATTCCGCCGCCTTTGGCTGGCAGCACAAATAGTAATGAAAATTCTACTTTCTTTCACACTACCCTCCGTACGCCAGCTATTGACATACTGCCAGATGGCAGCTGTATGACAGCCCCACCCAATATACCTGATTCCGGTCATCTCTGACATTGGGATTCAGACCAGAAATCACTCGTAATCCACCTTCATAAGGCACAGCCCCCTGGCCGGAGCCGTAAAGCCTGCCATGGAACGGTTCTTTGCCTCAATCAGCTCCGGCATACTCTCCGGTGTCCGCTTTCCATATCCCACTTCCAGCAGCGTCCCCGAAAGGATCCTCACCATATGCTGCAAAAATCCCGTTCCGTGGAAGGTCATATTCAGGTAGGATTCTTTCTGCACGATCCGGATACTGTCTACCTTGCGCACAGTGGATTTCTTCATCCTGGGATTGCTGCAGAAGCTTGCAAAATCATGGGTTCCCATAAGATATTCCGCAGCCTGCTGCATCCGCTTCACATCCGGCACGCGATCTGTGACATAGACATATTTCCGGTTGAACACGGGCTTGAGGGCTCCCACATAGCAGGTGTAGCAGTAGGTTTTTCCCAGTGCATTATAGCGGCTGTGGAACCGGTCCGAGGCCTCCCTCACCTCCCGGACGCAGATATCATCCGGCAGATAGCGGTTCATATATTCCAGGATCCCTTCCGGCTCCAGCTCCGTATCCATATGGGCATTGGCCACCATCCCCTTGGCATGGACACCTGCGTCGGTCCGGCCTGCCCCGATCACCTCCACCTCTGCTCCGGTCATGGCAGATAAAACACTCTCCAGCTTTCCCTGAATCGTCAGCTCCTGGTCCGGCTGGTGCTCCCAGCCAAAATAACGGCTGCCGTCATAGACAATGGTGAATTTGTAATTTTTCCTCATAATTGCTCCCTTCAGATACCCTTCTCCACGAATTCCCTGGCCAGCTCCTCAGCCTCCTGCATTGTGTTCTTCCATCCATCCTTCTTAAGATCCACACGCCAGCCCCGGACCTCCCAGGTCACACAGACTCCCTCTTTTTCCAGAAGCAGCTTCTGCTCCTTGGGATAATCGAAAGAAGCCGCCCCGCTTAGCACTCCGCTGGCATTGACGATTCTATGGGCCGGAACCTCCTCCCCGGCCAGTCCGCACCTCAGTGCATATCCCACCTGCCGGGCATTCTTCGGCTTCCCACATAAGAGGGCAATCTGCCCATAGGTTGCCGCCTTCCCATAAGGAATCCGGGCACAGACTGTCTGAATACGTGCGTAAAAATCCATGGTTTCATCCCCCTTTAAGCCTTCAGATGCCCCTTAAACCGCTGCCATCCCTTTTCTACATAAATATACCCTCAAACCCCTATAAAGTCAAATATCCCGCAGCAATCTGCGGAATATTTGACCCTCGCGGCATTCCAAATGCTCGTGCGAGCACGGCACCTGGCTACGAATTCCCGGGCCGCGGATATCAGCTTCTCCCTTGTGTCCTCGGGAACCTGATTCCCCTGTGCGCGCTTTTTAGCGTGATAATCACGTTCTTCCTTTTCTCCATTCCCATGGCCCTGGACAATTTCATCATACAGTTTTCCATATGCCTCCACCAGTATCACAGCTCTCTCCTTCAAAGTGTACCTCCAATATTCCGGATGGCCGGTGGACATTTCCTTATTAAAAATGCTTAATGCTTTTGTTTTGCCACCATGGAACAGACTTTTTCACAGCCCGCTGTTTTCAAATATTACAAACTCCCTTTACCGCCCATCAGAACCGACCAGTATCCCTGCATGCGGTCCAGGGTTACAGTGACCTGCTCTGATACGGCCTGCCGGATTCCCTTGTTACTGCTGTCTTCGAACGCATAGTCCACAAGGGCATTCTCCAACTTCTTCCACATGTCATCCCACCCCGAACTTCGCTGCTTTAACTGCTCCAGCAGGGCGGAGATGTCCTGTTTATACCGGTTTTCCTCTTCGCCGGTGTGGGAAACACCACCCAGATGGCGGTTTGCATTTAACCGTTCTGAATAGTCTCCCATTCCTACCTGGCTCATGCTGCTGAAAATCGCCCAGGACGGACCGGCTCGTCTATAATAAGGACTTTGAGACACTCCTTTAGTCTGCCCTGCATCTGCTCCAGGCCCCATATACCTGGTCGGCATCATATTCCGGCGCAAACCGGGAGGCAGTCTGGCAGATACTCTGAATCAGTTCCAGCCCTTCCTCCAGTTCCATGGCAATCACTTCCGGGGTCTTTCCTTTGCGCAGCTTCCGGCAGCTCAGTTCAATGACTTTCTGGTCCCTGCCGCGCTTTGCACCACGTTTTTCGCCGCGTTTTTCTCCACGCTTTTCGCCACGCTTTTCGCCGCGTTTTTCTCCACGTTTTTCGCCACGCTTTTCGCCACGTATTTCTCCCTGCTTTTCGCCTTCCTTTTTCCCGGCCTCATAACCGTCGTTGAATATCATTCTTCCGATCTGTGTCATTTCCCATTCCTCCTTTACCCGGCTCTGGTAGTCTTTGTCAATGATCTTGTCTGTAAAGGTCAGGATACCAGCCAGTACCTGGGTCCTCTGTTTCTGGTCACCGATCCTTTTGGCAATTTCCACGGTCTCCAGGACCAGCTTCTGCTTTTCTGCCTTGCCTTTTACTGTCAGGGGCAGTACCATCAGCTGCATCTGTTCCTCCATGTCCAGAGGCTCTTTCCGGCTGATCTGTTCCTCCAGTTTCTTTTTGATGCTTCCGGTATCCAGATTCACAAGGAAGGCGGGCTCAATCCGCACCAGAATCCCTCCCAGGTTATATTCCGTGGGGGATGTCTCCACATCTGCCGTATAAATCACAATAATCCGGAGCGTCTTCAACTCCGGCAGCCTCTTCTGGATGGCATACCGCTTCACCATTCTGGCAGCATAGTTGAGATATTTTACGAAATTCTCCCGGCTGTAATGGGATTCGTAGTCAATGATGGCAACGGCTTCATCCTCTAAGAGAAACAGATTATCCAGCCGGAGCTCATTGCTCTCAATGGCCGGAAGTTTTCTTTTTCTTCATGCATTCTCTCTTTCATTATACTGTAGTAATCCACGATGCTGCAACCACATTTTCAAATCTTTCTCACATAATCATCGGCCTCGCTTTCTTAATCATTTGGTAAAGCTTCATAACGGGTTTTTCTGCCAAACCGGCAGGACGATAAAAGAATTATCTGAACTTTGCCAGGAAGAGACCTGGCGAAGAACGTGTTTAGTATAATGGATACATGGGAATCTGTCAATCATTATATGCAATTTTGATAATGTAATTAGATTATATTATAAGCAGGCTGCTGCTGGTCAGTACGCTTGTGGTCAGTATCTTGTCCATAGGGATCGTACTGGAACCTGCTACCCCACCGGCTCTCGCTCCCAATCAGTTTTTGATACAGGATCTCTATCATCCGGATTCCTATGCGGAGAAGACCGTGGATGGGTACAATTTATATATCAAAGGAAGGTTCATTGGAAAAGCAGATTATATATCAGATGACTTTAAAGACCTGAAAATTCTAGAGCGTGTCTGAAGAGTGCAAAATAACATGTTCTTTGTGGATTCCACCCCATAAACCGGAACTGTCTTTCGACACAACACAACCGGCGTAACCTATGCTACGCCGGTTGAATGGAATTTTTATAATACTTCCTTATGTGCCTCCGTCTAATCTGCAAGATAATCTACTTTCGTTTACGAAGCGCACAATAAAACACAAATGCCAGAAACAGCACCGCCACTGCCATCCACCCCACCAATACCTGGGTGCCTCTGGCGCTGAACATATCATAATACCCTTTCAGATAGATCACCGTGATAATCACCGGAATCCCATAAGCTACATATGCCCGCAGTCCCTGGGGGAAACGGATTCCGAATCCGGCATTGGCCTCCTTTAAGAATGCCTCCCAGCCCCACCCGTTCTTTCTTGTACAGAACAGCACATAGCCCAGGCTTCCTAAAGGCAGCAGATTATTGGAAACAATAAAATCCTCCAGATCCATGATGGTGCTCCCCTCTCCCAGAGGCTGGAGCATTGAAAGCACATTGTACCCCAGCACCGCGGGCATACTTAAGAGGATCACCAGCACCGCGCTAACCGCGACACTCTTTTTTCTGGACCAGCCAAACAGATCCATATCAAAGGCAATGATATTTTCAAAGACCGCAATAATCGTGGAAAGGGCGGCAAAGGTCAGAAACAGGAAAAACAAAGCACTCCACAAGGTACCCCCCGCCATCTGCGCAAATATGTTCGGCAGCGTGATAAATACCAGGCTGGGCCCCGCTCCCGGCTCGATCCCATAGGCAAAGCAAGCCGGTATGATGATAAAGCCTGCTGTCAATGCTACAAAGGTATCCAGAATCGTGATATTCATGGCCTCCCCCGTGAGACTCCGGGTCCTATCCAGGTAGCTGCCAAAGATCAGCATGGCTCCGATTCCGATGGACAAGGTAAAGAAGGCCTGACTCAAAGCAGCAAACACCACATTCCCAATGCCGCTGTCCCTCATTTTTCCAAAATCCGGCACCAGATAGAACCGGATCCCCTCCCCGGCGCCCTCTAAAAATACCGAATGAAGGGCCAGAATCACCATAATCAGAAGCAGCGCTGCCATCATCACCTTGGTGATCCGCTCCACCCCGGACTGAAGTCCGAAAAGACACACGCCAAACCCGATGATACAGATCAGGACCGTCCAGAACACCATGGTAGACGTATCCCCCAGCATGGTGCCGAAGGCTCCCGCGATCTGGTCCGGAGCCGCCCCGGCAAAATCCCCCCGAAAACTGCGGAAACAATAGTACATCATCCATCCGCCTACCATCGTATAGAACATCATCAGCAGATAGCAGCCGAAGATTCCGATATATTTCAGATAATGCCAGAAGCTTCCCTCAGGCTCCAGAACATCAAAGCTTACCGCCACACTCTTTTTGCTGGCGCGTCCCACCGCAAATTCGCAGACCAGCACCGGAATCCCCATAACCACCAGAAACGCCAGATAGATCAAAATAAAAGCGGCACCGCCATACGCACCGCAAATATAAGGGAATTTCCACACATTACCAAGACCGATGGCACATCCGGCTGACACCAGGATAAAGCCCAGACGCGAACCAAATTTTTCTCGTTTCATAACTTTCCTCTTTCCGGCGCACTCCCTGCGCCATTCTGGTAGATCTGAAAATCTGTTTCATTTCAATCACCCGGGGCCATAGAACCTATAGGGCAATTATACCTATTATAAGCCTGCACAAGAGGTGTGACAAACTCTCTTTTCCAATACTAACATAAGAAAAAGTTATAATGTCTGCAAAAACCCAAAGGGCTGTCCAACCATATTGTTGCTTTTGCCAACGCTGACGGAAGGACATTAGCCATTGGAATCGAAGATAATGGTGAGATTACAAGAATTGATGCCTATCAGCCCGAACCATTCCCAATCTCTGATAAATCTTATCTTTACATGTTATATACTGGGCGCAGGCCCGCGCCACTGCATAGATAGAATAATTCTCCCATATACTGCTTTCTACCCCATCCTCTGCATCATACTCAATTCTCTTTAATGCATACTTCAGCCTGCGCAGCTTTCCCAGCAGCTGAGACGCAGACATATGCGCATTCCAGAAACGTATGTCCGACTGGTTCTGTTCCTCCATCCAGTCGATGTAAACAATATCCTCATACTCCCGCAAATGTGAAAATTTCTGAAAAGCCGGATTCTGGAAAAATTCCCTCAATCCTGCCTTTTCCCCCGCATTCAAAAGCTGTTCCAGGGCCTCCCGCAGTTGCGGAATCTGCAGCGCATATTCCCTGATCCTTGCACATTCCATCAATTCCCTGCTGTCCCGCTCCCTGCAAACGCCCTTCCAGTCTTTGTATTCATGAAGGAACCTCTCATAATAATCAAAATATGCTGTAAAATTGGAACCCAGGGCATCATGGCAGCACCATATCTCCTTCTGTCTTGGAACAGCAACTTTATATCCGGCCCTCTGAAATTCCAGACACTGGGAAATATCATAAAAATTCCATCCGTCAAAAATATCCTCGCGCCACAAAAGGTCATACTGGGTGGCCAGCAACAGACCATCTGCCGCCACCACCTCCGCATAGGATCCCTTTTCTGGGAAATCCAGATTCATGATTTCATTATTATAAATCACCTTCCCTACATTCCATTCCATCACCCCCAGAGCCGTGGTGCCCATTTCGGTCTTTCCTACCATTCCCACGATACCGATCCTTTCATCGCAGGCAAATACTTCCAGCAGATCAGACACAAAAGAAACATTTTTTATAAAGACATCCTGGTGCAGGTATACCTTATATTTAGCGTCAGAATCTTTCATTCCCGCATTATAACCAGCTGCCATGGAAGGTGCTTTCTGTATGCATATCTTATCCGCAAAATATCCCTCCGGGATATGCAGTCTGTCCAGATAATATCTGCACTCGGCATACTCCGCCTCATCATTGACGCATGTAATAAATGCTATCTTCTGCTTGTCCAAAGCTGTAACCTCCCACGTTCAAAAATTTTTCCGTTCTCCATATGCAATTCTTCTCTGACTATAATCTTCTATAAAGATCAACCCCGGCCAATATCCTGCCCAGACTCTTCGCAGCTGTCCGGATCATCCGGCCAATCACCCTCCCCCACTTCCTTCTACCTCATAATAAAACATATACTGCTGCAGCACCCCCTGGATATCCTTATATCTCCTATGGGGAAAGCCCCGTTTATAATGGGCTGCCAGAGCCTGACTGATATGGGTATCAACAGGAAATGCTTCCAGATGATGCAGCGAGAACAGACAGATACAATCCGCCACCTTCTCCCCCACGCCAAACAGCTTCAAAAGCTCCTCCCGGGCCTTTCTATAGGGCATTTGCCTTACTGCCCCCAGATCCAGCTCCCCGGACACCACACTCCTGGCTGCCCGGACCACATACCGGCTCCTGTAGCCCAGGTTGCAGGCCTTTAAGGCATCCTCCTCCAGTCCGGCCAGGGCCTGGGGAAGTGGAAATGCATAGTACACCCTGCCTTCCGGATCCTCTATCCGCTCTCCGTAAGTCTCACACAAATTCCGGATGCACCGCCGGATCCGGACGATATTATTCTGCTGGGAGATCAGGAAGGAAACGATCATCTCCCAGAGATCCTGCCGCAGAATCCTGATACCGGACCCTGCCCCGGCAGCATGCAAAAGATAAGAATCCCTGGGATTGATCCGGCTCATAAAAGCTCCATAATCCCTGTCCAGATCAAAATAACCAGCCCAGAAAGCCTCCATGTCCTCCTCACTGCAGGAGAACCGGAATCTGCTTCCCTGCTGTTCCACCCGCAGGCTCCGGTATCCGGCCAGGATCCGGTAGATTCCATCATCCGGATTCGGACAGTCATGCTCCAGACTACCCGGATAAGACATCCCCGCCACGTTGTCTGTGTACCAGGATCCTCCAGATACAGGTTCCTTTGCACCGCTTCCAGACACTCCCGTCTCCCGCTCCATACGGAAACATTGTCCAGACCGGCAGATCTGTCCCAGGTTAAAATGCTCCAGCTCCCGTTCTACCATATCGCTGCGTTTCCCCTTTCTCTCCCGGATAATCCTGCTAATCCTCCACGCATCCGGCGGCAGGCGCGCTGCCAGTGAATGTCCGGACACACTCCAGAACCGCCTGCCGCTGTTTCAGAAACCTGTTTCACGCCCCATTCCCGGAATCATCCCCAAGCCCTGCCGCCTCCAGCTTTTTCTCCCAGATCACTTCCTCCACCACCTTCACACATTCATCCGTACACTTGCGGATCTCGTCTCCCCAGAAGCGGATCACCGTCCATCCCAGGAACAGAAGCTTCTTGTTGACCTCATCATCCCGCTCCCGGTTCCGGGATATCTTGCTGATCCAGAACTGGCTGTTGTTGCTGCTTTCCAGGCGGACCCGCAGTACCTCCCAGTCCTTTCCGTGGAAGAACTCCCCGTCACAGAATATGGCAATCTTATATTTGGTCAGCACGATATCCGGATGGCCCGGAAGATCCTTCACATTCTTCCGGTACCGGTGCCCCTTAGCCCACAAAGCCTTCCGCAGCAGCACCTCGATGCGGGTGTCCTTGCTGCGGATATGCTGCATATTTTTCCGTCTCTGCTCTTTGGTCATCACGTCCATATTGCCTTCTCCCTATGTACAAGGTGTTGTAACAGCCCGGATCCCTCCTGCACTGTTACAAGGCATATCCTGCCGCCAGAAACTTTTCACGGTATATGTCCGTCGATTCTCTTACGGCTCTAGAGCGTGTCTGAAAATTGCTTTCCGGTAGCTGTGCGCTTCACTTTGTGGG
>CAJTOW010000044.1 GCA_910577655.1 uncultured Lachnospiraceae bacterium
GGCATTTTGTGTGCATCCCCTGGAGGGTTCATAGTAAACCCCTTTCATTCATGGTTGTATCTGCAAGGCTGATATGAGGGGTTACTTTGAAATCTGATTACCGGAATTCCTCGCGCCACACTCCATATCCGGCCTTCAAAGATGCATCCATATCCAGAACCCGCTGATTCTCCGAACCGCGGAACTTCAGCATCAGATTCCGCTTCTCTGCCACAAACCTGCCATCCACCATCACATCAAACAGAGGCAGCAGCTCCCTGGTCACAGCGGATTCCCGAGCCATCTTCCCCAGAATCTCCTGGTCAAAGTCATAACCGGTAAAGCACCAGACCGTCTTCTGCGGAAAACGCTCCCGCACCTGTTTCACAAAGGGCAGAAGGGCCTCCTGGTTCCGGGGGGCCATAGGTTCCCCGCCCAGAAGAGTCAGTCCGGCGATATATTCATGATCCATCAGCCCCAGGAGCTCTTCCTGGGTCTCCTCTGTAAAAGGCTCTCCATAGGAGAAATCCCAGGCTTCCTCATTGAAACAGTCCTTACAGTGGTGGGGGCACCCGCTGACAAAGAGGGATACCCTCACTCCCGGGCCATTGGCTACATCCGTTGGCTTAATGGTCGCATAGTTCATTGGCTACATCTCCTCCCTTCTCGATTACAGATGCAGCACTCTGCTCTTAATCTCCCTGGTCTTGCCGTCATTCCAGAAATTCTCTCCCAGATAGCCGCAGGTCCGCCGGGTCACATTCATGCGGCTGTGATCCTTGTTGTGGCACTGGGGACATTCCCACTCCATATCCTCATTGATCAGGATCTCCCCGTCATAGCCGCACTCCTGACAGTAGTCGGACTTGGTATTGAATTCCGCATACTGGATATTGTCATAGATATACTGTACCATGGTCTCCATGGCAGGCAGATTGTTCTGCATATTGGGAACCTCCACGTAGGAGATGGCTCCACCGGTGGAAATATTCTGGAAGCTGCTCTCAAAGGCAAATTTATCAAAGGCATTGATCCTTTCGCGCACATCTACATGGTAGGAGTTGGTATAGTAGCCTTTGTCTGTCACATTGGGGATCACCCCAAACTTCTGCCGGTCGATCCTGGCAAACCGGTAGCAGAGAGACTCCGCCGGTGTCCCATAGAGTCCGAAGCCCAGTCCGGTCTCTGCTTTCCACTGGTCCGCAGTTGCCTTAAGATGCTTCATGACCCTCATGGCAAAGTCTTTCCCCTCCGGAGTCGTGTGGCTGACCCCTTTCACCAGACAAGTCAGCTCATATAGGCCGATATACCCCAGAGATAAGGTGGAATAGCCGTCCTTCAGATACGGATCGATCACCTGCCCCTTCTCCATCCGGGCAATGGCCCCATACTGCCAGTGGATTGGACTCACATCCGACAATGTGCCTAAAAGAGCCTTGTGTCTGCACATCAGCGCCTCCCGGCAAAGCTCCAGCCGCTCATCCAGAAGCTGCCAGAACTTCTCTTCGTCGGTTCCAGACAAGATCCCGATCTGGGGCAGGTTCAGGCTGACCACCCCCTGGTTGAACCGGCCTTCCCATTTGTAATTGCCCTTTGCATCCTTCCAGGGAGATAAAAAGGAACGGCATCCCATGCAGCTGAACACATTCCCCTCATAGTTTTCCCGCATCTTTTTGGCGGAAATGTAATCGGGATACATCCGTTTGGCGGAGCACTGGACTGCCTGCCGGGTCACATAGTCATATTTTCCGCCTTTGAGACAATTACATTCATCAAGTACATAAATCAGCTTGGGAAATGCCGGTGTCACATAGATCCCCTGCTCGTTCTTGGTTCCCTGGATCCGCTGCCGGAGGATCTCCTGGATGATCATGACATTCTCTTCCACATACTCATCCTCAGGTTCGATCTGAAGGAACAGGGTCACAAAGGGAGCCTGTCCATTGGTGGTCATCAGGGTATTGATCTGGTACTGGATTGCCTGAACACCGGAACGCAGCTCATCCCGCAGACGGATATCCACCACCCGCTTCTGCTCCTCTTTGCTCATCTCATCACCGAATTCTTCCATAAGCTCCCGCTCATACTTCATCCGGCTCCTGCGCAGATATTTGCCCAGATGCTTTACCGCTACGGACTGGCCGCCATACTGGTTGCTGGCTACTGCCGCAATGATCTGGGTGGTCACAATACAAGCCACCTGAAAGCTCTTGGGGGATTCGATCATCTTGCCGTTCATCACGGTCCCGTTGTCCAGCATGTCCGCAATATTGATCAGGCAGCAGTTAAAAATAGGCTGGATGAAATAGTCCGCGTCATGAAAATGCAGGACTCCGTTCTCATGGGCCAGACTGATCTTCTCCGGAAGCAGCAGACGCTTTGTCACATCACGGGACACCTCCCCCGCAATGTAATCCCGCTGGGTAGAAGCCAGAGTAGTGTTCTTATTGGAATTCTCCTCTGCAAGCTCCTTGTTCTCATTGCGGATCAGCTTCAGGATGGATTCGTCTGTGGTGTTGGATTTCCTCAGCAGCGCCCTCTGGTAACGGTAGATCATATACTTCTTCGCCAGAGCATACTTATTATGTACTACCAGCCGCTCCTCAATCAGATCCTGAATCGTCTCAACCGGCAGTACCTCCTCAGACAAGGCCTCCACATACTGGATCGTCTCATCAATGGTTTTCTCATCCACCCGCTCTGCTGCTTCCACCGCGGCATTGGCCTTCTCAATCGCCGCACGGATCTTCCCCGCGTCATAGATGGCTATGCGCCCGTCCCGTTTTTGTACCTTCATGCTATGTCTCCCTATATTTTGTGTAATCATTCACATAGATCAACTATATATTGTGCCTCTTGGTGAGACTACTGGAGACTATTATATATGTTCCGTCCCGATTTGTCTACTGCTAATATGCAAAAATTCTCCTTGCCAGTAACTGTCTGCGTGTTACTGTTCATGTGATAGTTGTTCCGAAGGGTACGCTCTGGAAAAAGGTTTCCCTGAACGGTTACCCCCTATACGAATCCCCTGTTTTATGCTATACTTATACCCTGAGAGTTCCGCTTATAACCTTCCGAAAGGAGCCCCGCCTGTATGCTGCACATTTTCCTGGGCCTGAAAAGCCTATCAGAACATTACCGTGAGGATGAAGTCACCGTATATGCGGCACAGGCATCCTTTTTTATTGTCCTGTCCGCGGTCCCCTTTATCATGCTGCTCCTGATCCTGATCCAGTTCATCCCGGCTATCAGCAAATCCGACCTGATGAACCTTTTGATCCGGCTCCTTCCTGATATGCTGGATTCCCTTATCATTGGCGTGATTGATGATCTCTCTGTCAAATATCCGGGAACCACCCTCTCCATCGCCGCCCTCACCGCCCTCTGGTCCGCATCTAAAGGAATGCTGGGCATTGAGCGGGGGCTGAACCGGATCTATGGGAACTACCAGCACCGCAACTTTATCCTGAGCCGTCTCATCTGCGCCGGATATACCCTGGTCTTCATGGCGGTCTGTGCTGTCTCCCTGGTGCTTCTGGTTCTGGGACGCTCTATCCAACAGTTCATTCTCCACTATCTGCCGATCCTGGGGAACACAATCGGTCTGATCATTGACCTGCGCAGCCTGTTTGCCATTGTGCTGTTCTTCATCAGCTTTGTCGGCTTGTACACGATCCTTCCCAGGACAAAGCACAGCCCTGATTCCCAGATCCCGGGAGCCCTGTTTGCAACCTTTGGGTGGATGTTGTTTTCCTACGTATTTTCCATCTATTTTACCTATTTCAGCAGCTTTTCCTACATGTACGGCAGTCTGACCGCCATCATGCTGATGATGCTGTGGCTGTACTTCTGTATCTGCATCTTGTTCATCGGTGCGGAAATCAACGCATTTCTGGAGTAACAGTTCAGACAGGTCTGCCCACTCGCTGCGCTGACCGTACGAAAACGTAGTGGCCGGAGGGCATCTGCCCCATCGCGTAGCGATTCTCATGGGCAGATGCCGTAACAGTTCAAGGGGTATCTGAACTGTTACTTTCTGGAATGGAGAAAACAGGCGCACGAAGGTACTTGTCCAAAAGTTCCAGCTCATCCAGATAAATACAGTTAGGCCACCGGCCATCCTCCACCCGGCTGCGGCATTCCTCAAAGTCAATCCATAAGACGCTTTCCACCTCTTCCTTCTGGAGTCTTAGGCAGGAGATATCCACCTCCTCCTGATACACATATACATGACTGAATTCCTGGTCGCAAAAGAGCCTTCCATGGAAGGTATCCTCGCAGTAGCTTCTGCGGGTTCCTACTGCATGAAGCTGTTTTGGGACAGCCTCGATCCCCAGCTCCTCCCTAAGCTCCCGCAGGGCGGATTCCAGGTAGCCGTCTCCGGCCGCCACATGTCCCGCCGCGGAGATATCATAGCAGCCCGGATAGGAATCCTTGTTGCTGCTGCGTTTCTGCACCAGCAGATCATACTGGCCATCCGCATTTTTACGCACCACCCATACATGGGCGGTTCCGTGGGCACTGCCATCCTGATGGGCCACACCGCGCTCCCTGACCACCCCGGTCTGCTCTCCATGCTCATCCAGCACATCAAACAGCTCCATGGGATGTCCGTCCAGAGACGCGCTGACCAGCTTGTCCCCGCCGTCATATACCAGCTTCAGTGAGAAGAAATCCTGCCGCTCACTAAGCAGGCGGAAAAAAATCTTATCCCCCTCCCAGATATTCAGCTTCAGTACCTCCTCCTTGTCCACCCACTCCAGCTCCCCCTCGTCGCAGGGAATCGGACTTCCGGTAAAACCATCGGCTGTATAGAGGGACATGTACTCGGTCACGCCTCCCCCTGAGACAAAGGTCACTATGGCCCGGTAGCGCCAGGAAGTCAGAGTGTACCCTGTCTCCTCCCTGACCTCCCGAAGCAGGCATTCCTCAGGGCTCTCATCCAGCTCGAAATGCCCGCCCACTCCGATCCACTTGTCTTTGTTGACATCATTCTTCTTCACCGTGCGGTGAAGCATCAGATATTTTCCATCCTGTTCCATATAACATAAGGTACTCAGACTGAACATACAACTCTCCCCCATTTGATCCTTTTCGGCAGACATTCCCCATAGCCCTTCAGACAGCCAGTTAACAGAAGACGCCGCCGCTTTTTCCCTATTCTAACACCTGGGAATCCGTATTTCAAGGTGACAATTCAGACAAGTCCGTGCACCCGCTGTGCTGACCTGTCTGAACTGTTATATTTCAAGTCTCATCAATTGGGAGTAAATGTCCCCAGATTCCATGTACCGGCCCGTTTCGTAAATTCGGGATGTACCCGACAGGCGTAAAACATCCGGGTGAAATTGTTGACATTGGCGATATTCCAGTTGTTGATCCCCGAAGCCGAGGTCAGCCCCTGACAGAAATAGAACATATCGCTGACATTTACCACGGAAGCCGTGTTCCATTTGGACAAGGCATTCAGGTTCTTTAATGCGCGGCACTCCTGGAACACATTGCTCATTCCTTTGATCTTTGACACGTCCCAATTGGCCAGCGCGTCGATATTAGACAAGTTGGTACAGTAGGATACAAAGGAATTCATGGTTACCGCGCTGGAGATATTCCACCTCTCGATTCCGGCCAGACTGGTCAGTCCCTCACAGCTGCTGAACATACCATCCAGCGCAGTGACATTGGACATGTTCCAGCTGGCAAAGGCGGACAGACTCTTAAGTCCGCTCCCGGCGAACATGAAGTGCAGGGTTTTCATGGTTGAGTGGTCCAGCCTTGACAAAGCGCTGACATCCGTCAGGGCTGACATATTCCGGAACATTTCCGCTGCCTCAGGGGGCATCCGGATATCGGTGGCCGTAGTAACCAGGTAGAGGATCCCATTACTGCTGTTGAAATATGCCGTCACCGGACGCGGACTGTAGGTGCTGGACACAGTGACTGTCTTCACCCCGCTGGGGGCGCTGGTGACGATCCCGATCCCTTTGATGGCTGTGTCTTTGGTGTACACCGTGGATCCGGCCCCGGAGGACAGCTCCTTGACTTTCTGGTTGAAGCTGGAGCCCCGCATCAGTTGCGCATATTCCCCCTGCCAGCTGGCCGAGTAGCTCTTGTTTCCTGTGCTTCCCTTTGGAATACTGACACTCTTCTGGAGAGTGCCGCCGTTGGAACCGGTCCACCCTGCAAAGGAATAGCTGGCCCTTGAGGGCTGCGGCAGGACAAAGGTGGCTGTCTCGATGGTGTAAGTAGTCCGCTGCCCGCTGATGGTTCCGCCGTTGAGACTATAGGAAATCGTGTACTCGACAGGGGTCCAGCTGGCTGTGAAGCTCTTGTTTCCCGTGCTGCCCTTTGTCACCTTTACGGTAGTCTGGGGCGTGCTCCCGTTGGAGCCGGTCCACCCCCGGAAGGTGTATCCGTTTCTGGTGGGTGTTGGCAGGGTGAAGGTGTCGGTCTCGATGGTATAGCTGGTTTTCTGGCCGCTCAGATATCCGCCGCCCAGGGAATATGTGACCGTATAGCTGGCCGGAATCCAGCGCCCATACAGATGAACCTCTGTCTGGTCTGTGTTGGTAAAAGAGGCCCCTGCCCCATAGGAGGCGCCCAGAAAGTCTGCATATTTATACCACCCGCCAAAGGTATACCCGGCCACTGTCCCCGGCTTTAAGAGGGTTATGGTTCCGAACCGGCAGGACTGCTTAAGGTCTGCCGTGTTCTTCCCCGCAGGATTGTGGTAAACCATGGTATAGAGCGGTCTGTTCACACTGGCTGTCACCTGGAAGCTGCCGCTGCGGGATGTCCCGTATTCTGAACAGGACACCCGGATATCATAGGTATAGGGCGCCGCTGTCCCCTGGCCCTCCAGGACTCCCGGTTCCAGCGTATACTCTCCCGGCTCCAGCACCCTGGATATATTCCCGTTCTTATCCTCCACATCATAGAATGCCGTCACCTCCAGATACTTTTTCAGAAAAGCCTTATCCCGTCCAATGGCATACTGGCTGTCTGTGAACCGGTCTGACACATCCGCCGGACCGGTGTACTCCACCTGGAGATAAGTAAGCTGTCTTGACTGCTTCACCATATTTACCGCATTGGTGGTGTGTGAATAGTTCTGCCAGTCATCCAGCCGGTTGGTAAACACAGCTTCCGCGTCGGTGTAGTTGTAAAGATCTGCTGTTACCGACTGTTCCTCCATCCGGATATCCCGGACATGGGTTCCCCCGATTCTTTCCAGGGTATACCTCAGTGCATTCAGCTCCGTGATCCGGTAACCGTCTGCGTCAGAAGCCTCAATATTGGCCAGGGTCACCGAACCTCTCAGGTGCCCTGGGCCCAGAGTGATCTGCCGGTACCAGGTATGAGGTGTCCCGGTGCCGTCCCTTCCCTCAATCCGGTACAGGAAGGTGGGGGTTCCGAAGGCTTCATAGACATCCTCTGCCCCGACCTGTTTGGTGATGGTCAGGGAGGTTCTCTTTACCTCATCCTCTGCCTCCAGCACCTGAACCACATCATAATTGTCCCGGTTGACGGAGAAACGCAGCTTCTCCCCGGAGACCACATAGGGAGACGGTGCCGATACTTCCTGGAGATAGTAGGCGCCCCAGGGAATCCCGGTAAATACAGCCTCCCCGGCTGCGCTGGTGGTCTGCTGGCCCAGGCGGACTCCGGCAGTGTCATACAGCTCATAGACTGCTCCTGCCACATGGGTACTATGGTCTCCCTTCTTGTACTTTACCAGCTTGACGGATCCGGTCTCCCGCCGGTTTTGTGCTGTGATCTGCACCGGCACACGAACCGTGTCTGCATCCAGGGTGAAGGCATACTCCCCATCATCCAGCTGGTAGCCCCTGGGTGCCTGGGTCTCCTTCAGCACATAGTCTCCCCACTCCAGCACCGGTTCTTCCAGGCTTCCCACACTGGCCAGCCCATACTCATCTGTGACCAGATTGTCCAGATATAATTCCCCGTCCTTATAAAGGGCAAACACGGCACCGGCTACAGGTACCTGTTCCTCGTCTGTCTTATGAATCTCCAGACTTCCCTTTTGTCTTTCATTCTCATGCTCCAGTTCCAGACAGATACCTGCCGTCTTCCGGGTCAGTGTAAAAGGAATCCTTCTGTTTTCCGTAAGGATATATCCGGGCGGCGGTGTAATCTCCTCCAGAATGTAATCCCCGAATTTCAGTCCGGTAATCGTAAGTTCCCCTGTGCGGTCTGTCTTGTAAGAACCCAGATCCACGTAGTCCTGACCAGCCTTTTTCCGGAGCGAATAGACTGCGTCTGCCAGCCGTCTGGACGGCTCTCTGGCATCCCTTTTTGTCAGCTTCACCGATGCGGGGGTCTCCTCATCCCTGGTGTCCAGCCGTACCAGTTCCAGAGCATTATCTTTAAATATGGTGAAATCGATCCTGGCGTCATTCAGCAGATATCCTTCTGCCGGAGTCTTTTCCAGGAAATAGTAATCTCCCCATTCCAGACCGTCCACAAGGATCCGGCCATCCTGGTCTGTCCTATAGGAACCGATCCTCCGGTCCTGGGCATTGTACAGATCATACTCAGCCCCATCTACCACCATATCCGGCTGATCCCCGTCATATTTCACCAGCTCTGCCCTGCCCAGGCTCCGGTTCTCTGCCTCCAGGCTGACCGTGGTGGCCGCAGCTCCGATCGTAAAGTTTTTTCTCAGATTTCCATAGAGATAGTGGCCCTCCGGCGCGCGTGTTTCCTCCAGATAGTAGTTTCCCCACTCCAGATTATCCACCTGGAGACGGCCATCCTGACTGGTCTGGAGTTTTTCCCTGACCAGGGTTCCGTCTGCCTTATATAAGCTGTATTCTGCTCCGGCAAGCACAAGGGTGCTGTCAGAAGCATCCTTCTTCACCAGGATCAGGGTTCCCGGAATGCGCTTATCCTTCACAGTAAAAGTGTTAAGACCGGTGCGGATGGTGACGGTCTGGTCCTCTGCCTTCTGATATCCTTCCGGCGCATGGGTCTCGCACAGAACATAGGTGCCGGTGCGAAGCTCCTCCGGCTCCATCCCCTGATCCGTGATTCTGGCGGCCACGGTTCCATCTGTTTCCAGAAGACAGAATTCATATCCTGCCAGCTCCTCTCCGGACTGTTCATCCTCTTTCTTGATAGATACATTTCCCTTAGGATGATCCAGCTTTACCCGGACTTCATTGGAATCCAGGGAAGTCTCCTGATCTGCCCCATAATAGGATATGGAAAAGACATTTACTGTCTGCTTTCCCACCAGACTTTCCTGGGTTTTGGGCGCGGTCATAAAGATCTCTACATACACATCCTTTGCAGTCTTCATCCGTCCCGGACCGAAATCCACGGCAATGGCTTTGACTGCCCCGGAATCTGCAGGAACCGCCCTGCTCCAGCTGCCGCTCCCCAGGACTCCCGGTGTCCGGCTGGTGGAATAGTAGACTATAGGATTTAGTCCCAGGCTCTGTGCATGGGATACGTCCACCCGGTTAAAGGTTCCGCGCCACTCACTGATGCCGGCGCCGCCCTCCTCCAGGATATCATAGATTACCACCTGCTCTGCAGGAGATCCTGTATTCCGGATGTTCAACTGGTAAGAATACCCATGTTCAAAATATGCCCGGATATCCCTGGTGCTTCCGTCCTCCTGCCGGTTAGTCCGGTACCGGCCGCCTGTCTGCGGTGTGCTGACCTGCTTTTTCAGTTCCATCTGGGTCGCCATGACACGGGTCACCGAGATATCCGCGCTGTTGTATACCAGGGCTTCTGCGGTATTTCCGTTGCGGTTGATATCCTTCCATGTTCCATCATGGAAGACAGAGCCGTCATCTCTTCCATTCTTCTCTGTGGCAAATGCCGTACTTTGTTTTCCCTCGCTGTCCACCAGCTGTTCTGCCTGGATCACATAGGCGGTTCCATGCTCCGCCAGAGCGTCAAAGGATACCAGAATGGGTACATCAAAGGATGCGCTGGCCATATATCCGTCCACACTGACCGGGTTGTAGCTGTAATCGTAGATTCCCTCTACCAGGGTTCTGCCGCTCCCCTTATAATTCTCTGTGATTCGGACCGAGAATCCGTCATTCATCCAGGCAGACCCCAGAGCCTCCCCATACCCGTTCTGAAAGCCGGAAAAAGAAGCCTTCCCGGACAGGCGGCTCCTGTCAGCCTCCATCCCCTCCGGAAGCAGGGCATAGACCGAGAAGCCCTTAAGATTCTCTGCCCGCCGGAAATCGGAGCGGAAGGAAGCTGTCGTCCGGTAGCCCTCCTGGCTGCCGGTGAACTCACTGGCCCCCACATACACATCGTTGTATACCATATCTGACTCGTAGTGGTAATCCCAGCACCACCTCTGGATTCTGGTTCCGTAGGTGGACAGATCTCTCTGCCTTACCCGGCTGGCGTCAGAACCAAGATAGGAGTCGTCAAATACCGTATTGTGGTGGACGCCGGACAGCTCCACTACCAGGCCGTCATTGTTGCGGATGATACCGTCTGCCATGACCGGCTTGGCCGGATTCAAATGGAAGGCTACATTGAGATCCACGTCAAACTGGTTGATGTACAAAGACTCCCGCACATTCCGGATCCGGATCAGGAACCGGTTGATCCCCGCGGGGAACCTATAAGTGTGGGACTGGCTGTCTATGGGAAATGCTGCCGCAGCCGCCCCGTTCCGATTGGTTCCCAGCACGATCTCCGCCGTGTACCTGCCACTCTGTACCGGAAATCCATTGGCATTGGTAAAGGACTGGCAGGAAGGAATGGTCACATCTACCATCTCATACTCTTCGTCCCCCAGCTGCCGGAAGGTTCCGTCCGGACCGGTGATATCGATAAAATCATCCAGAAGGAAGATATCCATGGCGCCGGCAGCCCGTCCGGCAGCAGCTGACCGTACAGGAGTCTGGACGAAGAGCTGGGATGGGGTCGCCAGCTTTAAAACCAGTCCCTGGTCTTCTTCCTCCAGATCATTGACCAGCTCTGCATCCGGAAGGTACACCTCCTCCTGGCCATCCTCTTCCTTTGCCAGCATAAGGGCCTGCTCCCAGGCCTCCTGCTGGGCTTTTTGGCGGGCTTTCTCTTCTGCATTCACCCTGGCCCTTTCATAGTTCTCCCAGGCTGTCTCAAACTGGTTTCTGGCCTCCTGCACCGCTTCGGCGAAAAGGGATCTGTCTACCAGAACTGCAAGAGACAGACAGTCCAGATAGTCAGGACTTACGAACCCCTCTTCACCGGTATCCAGCGTCTGGAGCGCATTGGAGCCGGTGGCACGGATACTGCCTGCATTGGAACCGGTAGCACGGATACTGCCCGTATTGGAACCGGCAGCCTGGATACCGCCTGCATTGGAGCCGGTGGCCCGCCGGATATTCCTGCGGACCGTTGCTGTCTCTGGTTCCACGGCTGCCGCAGAAGTCCCGCTGCCTCCATACCTTGCCACCGCCATCAGTGTATATCCCAGCACCTTCCCTTTGTACAGCTCCTCCCGGCGAACCGCGTCCGCTCCTTCGGACCCGGCGCCGCCCTTTCCTACCCAGTACAGATATCCGTCGTAACGGAAGCCATAGTCACTGGGCCTGATCCCGGCGCTGTCCCTGGCCAGCACCACATCCTGGTCTGTATCCAGATACGTGCCATGAAGCACAAATTCCTGATTGACAAGGACTCCTCCAAACCTGTCTTTTGGGTAAGCCACATAGACATTCTGGTAAGCCCCATAGGAGAACCGGTAGGTATTGCCTCCCAGACTCTCAAAGCTGCCGCTTCCGGTCTGCTTCAGAACTGCTCCCTGGGGCAATGTGACAGTATAATACTTGTCTCTGGCTCCCCGGGCCTTCTCTGCTATGGTCTCCTTTACCCCATAGCGCACCCAGTAATAGCTGTCCGCCTGCTCTCCCAGTCCGTCCGGCCCCTCCAGGGCATTGGCCTCTGCCTGGATGGTGCAGGTATCTGTCTGGGAGCGGAACTGGAACAGCAGTTCATTGGTAGTAACTGTCTGGCCGCCCGCGGACAAGGATGCCCGGATCTTCTGCCGGTATCCGTCTGTAGTCTCCCTGGAATTGAATTCCCAGGCGATCTGAAATGAACCGGCAAAGCTGGTCTCGCTGTCCACTGCCCGGATATTTTTGAATACATAGGTGTCCGAAGCCGCCTCGTAGGTATAGCTCCAGGTTTTTTCGCCGCCCATATTGTCCACTGCCGCCTGGGCCATCTTGACGGAGGTACGGTTTGCCATACCGATTCCCGGCACCCGGATGGTAATCCCTCCTGCCGCAAATCCCCCCAGAACCCCTCCCTGGTTGTTGCGGTAGTTTACCTGCATGGTAATGGTTTTCTTTTCCTCTCTGGAAGAATTCCAGACAAGAGAATCTGCCGCAGAGGTGCCCACCCATTGTAAGGAAACCTCAAATCCATTGACTGAGGCAGAAGCTGCCGCAAAGACCCCGGAGGGCACTGATGTAAATGCCAGAATCAAAGCGAGAAATCCGGAAAAAGCTCTTCTCCACAGGTTTCTCATGCCAGCGTGGAATCTTGTCTGGTTTCCAGCCCGGTTTCTGGTCCGCTTCCTCATCTGCTTTCCGCCGGCAGGCTGATGCCGGAAAATCCCAGCCGTCTTATAGTTATATGTTTCCATGTTCCTCCTTTCCGTGGGTCTGGCATGTCCCCCGCCTTTTGCTGCCGGCCAGAATCACAGCTGCCGCTCCGCTTGCCAGAAATACCAGAAGCACCAGTCCCCTGTGGGAATTGTCCCCGGTCCTTGGCAGAAGCCATTCTCCTGCCCGCTCCGCCAGATCCGCCGCACCGGACAAAGGTACAGAAATGTATCCTGGGAGCGTGACCAGTTCCTGCACCTTCTCCTGTATTGTCGGTGTCTCTCTGGGAGAAGTACCTGAACCAGAGGATCCGCCGGATCCACCGGTCCGGTACTCGGTTTTAAATATCCAACGTACCCTGGCCGACAAGAGAGCGGAAGCATTGGTCAGCTCTCTGGGCATATGAAGGGTATAGGTCAGATTCCTCACATCCCCTTTCCGGAAGGAATCTCCCAGCAGGATCCCCTCACGCAGGGCCTCTGCTCCCAGAGAACCTTCATAAACCAGGGTATCCTCCATCTGGATTTTCAGCTGAAGCTGGTCTAAAAGCCTTCTGGAAGCCTCTTCCTGCTCCGGAATATCCGTATAGAAATAGAAATCCAGTAAAATCCCGGAATGATTTCCCAGCATCAGCGTATCCGTCAGGGTATCTCCCGGCAGCATTGACTGAAAATTTCCGAAAAAATCCTCCCCGGTCTTTATGAATCCCTCAGACCCGTTTTCAAAGATCACGGAGAATTCCGCCTGAGTATCCACCTGGTAGATCTTGTGGCTGTTATGGATACATTTCTCCACCGGAATCCCAAACCAGGGCTCCATTGTCTGGAAATCCGGGACAAAGTTCGCCGCCTGAACCGCCTGGGCTGTTACCCCGATCGAAAATCCTTTTTCCTCACAAGTCTCATCCCATTCCCACGGAACCACCACCTGGCGGAAGAAGTCAACTGTCTCTGCGGTGTCAACCGGTTCCGTATAATAGAAATAATCACCGCACTTTTTCCATTCAGAGGAAATACCGCCCAGCATGTCATCCGACATGCCCTCCAGACCGTCTTTTGTGTTATATTCCACCTTTGCCCGGATCCAGGCCTTCTGGGCCTCATTGGTAATGGTCACGATCTTGTCTACACGCTGCCCCGGAACCACCAGCTTCCCGTCCACATAGGGAATCCGTCTCCCCTCCGGATTCAGCTGGAACTCTTCCAGGGAGATGTTTATATCCCCGGTGGTAATGGTATTGGTAACCTCGGTGGAGTAGGTCCTGGTGGCAGCCCCCGAGGGAACGGCTGCCAAAAGACCAAAGAATACCGCCAGAGGCAGTATCATCTTTCCTTTCATTTGCTGCTCCTTTCTGGCAGCTGTCCTGCCCCTAAGATCAGCTACCCTTTCTGCCTTTGCGGCCAGCCGGGTATCCGGCCGGCCGCCTGCGGTGTACCGTAAAGTGGGGCGTGCACACCGAAGGCGTCCCTTGTGGAGATGGCGGGAATGAATTTTCAAACACGCTCCAGAAACTGCCCCCAGGCTTCCTTATAATCCAGAGCCTCCCAGGAGCTCTCCTGTCCCTCCGCCCCTGATACATGGATCATTGTCTGGACAGATTCTGCATACACGTAGATCTCAAAATCCTTAAGCTTCCCGGAATCCTCCTTTGGCACATGGACCTGAACCTTTTCCAGAAGCAGATCCGTCCGTTCCTGAACCTTCAGGGGGCTTGTGTAGTAATAACAGCCGTCTGTACCATAGACCCATTTTCCACCCGTAAATTGTTCTGCCATGTTTTCCCACTCAGAGGCCCTGGCGCTGTCTGCACCCAGGATATGGGTACAGTACTCCTTCATCTCCGAATCCGAGTACTCCAGCCGGATCCGGACATAGCATGGTACTGTTCCTGTATTCTCCACCTGTACCGCCTTGCGGAATTCAGTGACTTCCCCGGGGATGATCTCGTCCGGAGGGTCGTATTCCTCGGTCACGGTGATCTCGTTGTATCCCACCCGGAACTGATTGGTCAGATATTTCTGGTAGGTAAAGTACGCCCAGGTGGTGCCCATTCCCAAAAGACCCGTCAGCGCAAGCAGACCGGCTGCTGCCCGTATATTCATTTTTCTTTCCATAGCTGCTCCTTAATGAGATCCTACAGCTCCTTTCCGGCCAGATCCTTCGCCCCGTTTCCGTCAGCGTCTTTCAAGGTACCTCCCACTGAGGTCAGCGCCTCCAGGGAGCTGTTCTGGTTGGCAAATACCGTGTATACCTGGAGCATTTCCTCGTCAGTCAGTCTGGACGCGTCCGCGATGGTCACTCCGTCAATCGTGCTGGTGGTACCGTCCGTATTGGTGCCTGCCTGAATTGCGTAGGCCTTCACCGGGATATCCACGTCCTGAGAATCCATCTGGCCTTCCACAATATTGGCGAATTTCACCCTGTCGAATACGGTCAGAGTGGTCTCTCCCCTGCCGATTGGCTTGTTATAGCCGAAAATGTATGTGGAATATCCCTCTGCGGCGGCCACACTGGACTTGATCAGACTCCATCCCTCATTGAGGCCGCCGGCTGTATACAGTTCCCTGTCTCCATCCCCAGTTACCGTGCCGTAGGTGAACAGATCGTGGACACCAGCTTCCATTCTGGTACCGTCCGCGCCGGCAAGGATCAGGTTTCTGGCCGGGATCTTCACCTCCGCGAAGACATACGCCAGATTGGTTCCCGTATTCTCTACCTGGGGATCCTTTTTGATCACTTCATTGGGGACGATATCTTCGGTATCCTCCGGATGCCAGTTGGGCTCCTCCAGGTCGATCTGTACCTTGCCGATGGTAAAGGTGTTGACTGAGCCTTCAGAGTCTGTCAGGTAGGCAAAGGTCCCTCCTACTGCCATTGCTCCTGCCAGGGCACATGCCATCATGGTTGCTACTACCTTTTTCGTGTTCTTCATAATTGTTGTTTGCGGGACTGGCGCAGCATAGTCTCTGGTCCCGCGCTCCTTTCCTTTTTTTGTATTTTATATAAATCCCCATTCAGGGGCTTGCTGCCCAGCTCATGGCCATAGAGGCCCCGTTAAGAAGCAGAATCCACACCGCTACCGCCAGAGCCGTCCTGGGGCTTATATAGGCCATCAGATAGCCTGCACAGGGAATCTGGCATACATAGGTTCCCACCAGCTGTTCCCGGGTGACCGGCGAGAGATCCTCTGTCTCATTGGCATCTCCCCTGGTGGTATAGACCCCGTCCTGGACGCGGATAACCCGGTGGGTGACCAGTGTGTCACTGCCTGACGGACCTGTCAGACGGTAAGTGACGATATCTCCAGGCCGGACCTCCTTGTCCCCCTGATTGATAAATGCCACTGAACCCGTATGGATCACCGGTTCCATAGAACCGGACCTGACGATATAAGGTACAACTCCAAAATACCTTGGAATTACAAAGACTGCTGACAAGATGATCACAGAAACGGTGAGCACCGTGGTGATCTGACTGAATCCGTTAATAAATCTTTTCATGTAAACTCCTTATATAAGTCTCTTCGAACGTACATGGATATGACCCTTTTGGCAATTTACCGCAAGTCCGGTACTGCCCAGGGGTTATCTTCCTGCCATGCTGTCTGGAAGATGTTCTTAGAATCATTTCAGAACAGCTGCCGTTCAAAAAACGGACGGCTCTGTGGAATGTCCACCTGACGTACGGACAGAAATCTTTCAAAATGTTATAGAAAAATCTGTAATACTTTTCTTATTTCAATGTTTGGAATCTAAGATTACTCAATATAAAGCAGAATTCCAGATTACAAATTTGCAGAATGCAAATAAAAGAAATATGACAACCGTTCAGAGATCCCCTGAACTTTTATGATTAAAATGCTTTCCGCAACAGCCCAGAGAATCTGGACTGCCACGGAATAGGGCCGTCTGCGCGTTCAATCCATCACAGATAACGGCCTAACTGGTTCACCATACGCAGCTTCCTGGCGTACTGGAGAAGCCGGTCGCGGGTCTGCTCCTGCTTCTTGTAGTTCTCAAGAATCAGACAGAAAATGCTCTCGTCAATATCATCCTTGAACCGGATACAATCGCACACGCTCCGCTCCACACCGTATATAATGTAGTCTCCAAACTCTGTATGTACTACCTGCTGCTGCTCCTTGAAGTTGCTGTCAGAGTAGTAATGTCTGGAAATCGGAAAATTCATGGCGAGCTTACTCCGGTCATTTCTGCTGGTGGCCACCGAGACCACCGGCGGCTCCACATCAATGAGCCCCTGGTAAAAACAGGCACTGTCCGCGCATACCACCGCCTTGGAGTTGCTCTTGCCGATCTCAATTGCTTTGTACTCCGACGGCTTCTTATACTCGGCGCAGCTGAACCAGTATACACCGTGATATACCTTCTCCAGCATACCGTTGGATACAAACTCCGCGATCTGGCGGTTCGTCAGACCTTCTCTCAGCAAATCCGAGGTTCCGATGTATCCCTTATACTTAGTAGACAGATTACGACACTTTTCATAGGTATCCTTCAGCATCTCTTTTCCCTCCGGCATTTTTAACTACGCAAATGATAACATTTTCTTATGCGCATGTCAAGTACTTTTTGAAAAAAATTTAAATTTCTTGACAAGTTCCCTGAATTATGGCAATCTGGATAGGATCCGCGGCTCCATCTGCACTACAGCGAGGTACCTGTCATGATCTACGAACACATAATTCCGGCTACATTTATCGAACGTCCCAACCGCTTCATCGCCTATGCAAAATACCAGGATTCCATCCTGAAATGCCACGTGAAGAACACCGGACGCTGCAAAGAACTGCTGCTTCCGGGCACACAGATCCTTCTCCAGCACCACCCGGACGCAGCCTCCACTGGCCGCAAGACGGAATATTCCCTGATCAGTGTCTACAAGGATATGGCATCCGGCAGACAGCTGATCAACATGGACTCCCAGGCCCCCAACCAGGTAGCCTGGGAATGGCTGCAGAAGGATCCGGCCAACCAGAATATCCGCCGGGAGGTCCGGTTCGGCCAGTCCAGGTTTGACTTTTCCTTTGTCCGCCAGGGCAGGCCGGCATTCATGGAAGTCAAGGGTGTGACCCTGGAGCAGAACGGTACCGCACGTTTTCCCGATGCCCCCACAGAACGTGGTGTCCGGCATCTCCAGGAACTGGAGCTTGCCCTGACCCAGGGCTATGAGGCTTATGTCCTGTTCGTCATTGCCATGAAAGGGATCCGCCTGTTTGAGCCCAACAGGGCCACCCACCCGGAATTTGCTTATGCCCTGGCCCACGCCTCGAAAAAGGGAGTAAAGATCCTGGCCTATGACTGCAGGGTCACAAAAGACTCCCTGGAAATCGACCAGCCCATTCCTGTCAGGCTGGAGCCTATCTGAGCTGCTTCCAGAAAGCTGCTTCCAGACACGCTCCGGCACATTTTCACATGCATTTTCTATTTTGCATCAAACCAGGTATCCCCGCTCTGGGCCTCCACCTCCAGCGCCACCTTCAGGCTGGCAGCCCCCTTCATCTTCTCTTCCAGAAGCTGTGTTACCTCCTCCAGCTCCGGCTCCCAGGTCTCCACCAGAAGCTCATCATGGACCTGGAGAACGATCCGTGACTTAAGTCCTCTCTTTAACAGCTCCTGGTCCACTGCAATCATGGCCAGCTTCATGATATCGGCGGCCGTCCCCTGGATAGGGGAATTCATGGCAACCCGCTCCCCGAAGGAACGCTGCATGAAATTGGCGGATTTCAGCTCCGGAACCGGCCTGCGGCGTTCAAAAAGGCTGGTCACATAGCCCTTCTCCTTCCCCTCCGCCACTTGTCTGTCCAGAAATGCCTTGACCCCGGGATAGGTCTCAAAATACTTGCTGATATACTCCAGGGCTTCCTGTTTTGTGATGCTTAAGCCCTCGCTGAGACCAAAGGCACTGATCCCGTACACGATGCCGAAATTCACTGCCTTGGCATTGCGCCGCTGCAGGGAGGTGACCTCCTCCAGGGGCGTGTGGAACACCTGGGAGGCCGTGATGGCATGGATATCCTGGGCTTCCCCGTAAGCCCGGATCAGCCGCTCATCCCCGGACATATGGGCAAGGACCCGCAGTTCGATCTGGGAATAATCCGCATCCACAAACACATACCCGTCCTCCGGCACAAACACCTTGCGGATGGCCCGTCCCAGCTCCATGCGGACCGGGATATTCTGCAGGTTTGGCTCTGTGCTGCTGATCCGTCCGGTAGCCGTGATGGTCTGGTTAAATTTCCCATGAATCCTCTGATCCTCACCGATGTAGACCGCAAGCCCTTCCGCATAGGTGGAATTCAGCTTGGCCAGCTGCCGGTAATCCAGGATCATCCGGACCACCGGGTAATCCGGCGCCAGCTTCTCCAGCACATCCGCCGCAGTGGAATATCCTGTCTTGGTTTTCTTTCCGTGAGGAAGCTCCATCTTCTCAAAAAGGATCTCCCCAAGCTGTTTGGGGGAATTGATATTGAACTTCTCCCCGGCCAGGTCATAGATCTCCTGCTCCAGCCCGTTTATACGGACCTTCAGCTTGTCACCGTAAGTTTTTAACTGCTCCCGGTCCACCCGGATCCCGGCTTTCTCCATCCGGTCCAGGCTGTAGACCAGTGGCATTTCCATGCTCTGGTATAAGCTGTCCATGCCTGTTCCTTTAAGCTGCTCCAGAAGCACCGGCATGGCCTTCCAGGAAATATAGCTCATGTAGCAGGCACAGTTGACAGCCCGCTGCTCTCCCCTGGCCAGAACACGTGCCAGGGGCTCCCTCCCCAGCAGGTCACCGGCAGAAGGAACCGCCATATCCAGATAATCCCTGGCCAGATCATCATATGCATAGGTATCCTTCAGGGGATTGAGAAGGTACCCGGCGATCCCCGCATCCAGAACCGGCGCGCCGTATCCGGCCGAGAGATACTTCAGCTGGGATTTCCAGTCCGTGGTCGCCATCCAGCAGCCGCCGGCTCCGGGAAATCCCGGCTCCTTCTTCATCTTTACAAGGGCATCCAGCTTCTCACAGAGGTAAGCTGCCGTGACCAGGCCGCCTACCGGTACCGCATAGGAAGCATCCTCCCCCAGGCAGACAGACAGCCCCGCCACCCCATCCTCCGAGAGAATCAGCTGGAATCCCAGGGTCCCACTGGCCCCGGCCTGCTCAAAAAGCTGCTCCGCACCTTCCAGATCATCGATGATCCAGAAGGAATCCTCCGCCTGGGAAGCTCCCATCTGGGCCGCGTCAAAGCGTTTCAGGATGGATTTGAACTCCAGGCGCTTCATATACTGGTAGGCCTCCGGTGTATAGAGGTTTCCGATGGCCGCGTCCTCGTAGGAGAACTCAATAGGACAGTCCAGGCAGATAGTAGCCAGCTCCTTGCTGAGCACTGCCAGATCATAATGTTCTTCCAGGGCCTTTCTGGCCCTGGGCGGCTTAATCTCTTCCAGATGGTCATGGGCATTTTCAATGCTCTTGTAATCCACGATCAGCTTCGTGGCAGTCTTCTCCCCGATGGACGGAACACCAGGAATATTGTCTGAGGCATCTCCCATAAGAGCCTTGACATCAATATACTCCCTGGGGCTGACCTGGTACTCCCGCTGCACATCCTCCGGATAATAGTCCTTCACCTCCGTGCCGCCCCGGGTGGTCTTGGGCATCCGGATCTTGATATGGGTATCCGCCAGCTGCAGAAGATCCCTATCCCCGGATACGATGGACACCTCGGTCTCCTCCCCTGCACAGCGTTTTGCCACGGTTCCCAGAATATCGTCCGCCTCGAAACCGGCCAGGGTCAGGATGGGAATGCCCATGGCGGCAAGAACCTCCTTCATCAGCGGCACCTGCTCCCTGAGCTCCTCCGGCATGGGCTTGCGGGTCCCCTTGTACTCCGGGTACTGCTCATGCCGGAAGGTAGGCTCCTTCCGGTCAAATGCCACCGCCACATGGTCGGCCTTCTCGTCTTCAAGTATTTTAAACATAATATTGAGGAACCCATACACCGCATTGGTATGAAGTCCCTCCGAATTGGTCAGCTCCGGCACCCCGTAAAAGGCCCGGTTCAAAATGCTGTGTCCGTCAATCAAAACAAGTTTTTCCATAGTTCTCTCCTTTTCAGACACACTCCATGGCTGTCCGGCTCTGTCTATGGGCCAGACACCTGCACCCACAGCCAGTGAATCCAGTCAGCGAACAGACGCGCCGGATCTGCCGGTGCTGTTATAGAAATCCACTCTGCACCCAGATCCGGATCTGAAGCATCAGAGTCGTCAGAACTCCCACTGTCAGCAGGGTACCCACCGCATAGCTGATGACCTTCCTGAGCCGTGTGGCCCGGATGAGAAATGCCGACGTCTCCAGACTCTCCTCCAGCGCCCCTGCCACATCGTACATGCCGGTGCCGCTCTCCAGCTGGCGCAGTCCCAGAAAGACCGTGTAATAGATCTCCAGCTCCTCCTTGCAGGAAGTACACTGCTCCACATGCTGGACAAAGGCTTCCAGCTCTGTCTCACTTAACTGGTTATCAATATAGGGCATTACCATCTTCTCGGCTTCCTTGCAGGTCAGCATGAGGTACCTCCTGATTCTTTTCAGAGCATGAATATGTACTATCATACAATAAACAGAACATATTTTCAATGCCCCAGAATGCAGAAAAACGGGGGTGATGTTCCGGGGGGGGTACGCTCTGGAAAAAGTTTTCCAGAGCTGGTATCTGCCGGTCGGGGGGAAACAACCTGGCCATGAATAGTAACCTGTAATACTAACAGCCATAACTTTATTTTCGTAACAGTTTTGTTTTGCGGTTGACTCTTTTTTTATTCTCTGCTAGAATCTGGAATCATGCAGTCAAATACCCCATAAGGTGGAACGCACAGCTGCCGGAAAGTAATGTTAAGGTAACAGTTCAGACGGCCGCTTCTTGTCCCCGATGCTTTTTGGGGACATGAAGATGGCCTGTCTGAACTGTTACATTTTAAGACTCACTCTGGCCAAAAGGCATTTCCACTACAAAGAAAGAAGGTACCCCATGCCAAAATTAAACGAACATTACCAGAACCTGAAAGAAAGCTATCTTTTCTCTGAGATTGCCCACCGTGTAGCCGCCTACAGTCAGGCCCACCCGGACCAGAAGATCATCCGTCTGGGGATCGGTGACGTGACTCTGCCCCTGACCTCCATGGCTATAGATGGCCTCCATGAGGGTGTGGATGCCATGGCCTCCTCTGAGACCTTTAAGGGCTATGGACCGGAGCAGGGCTATGAATTTTTGCGGGATGCTATTGCTGGCTATTATGAGCGCAACGGTGTCCCTATGGATGCCGCTGACATCTTCATCTCTGACGGTGCCAAAAGCGATACCGGCAATATTTCCGAGCTGTTCTCTGCGGACAATGTGATTCTGATTCCGGACCCGGTCTACCCGGTCTATGTGGACTCCAATATCATGAGCGGCAAGCAGGTGACCTATCTGTCCGGCAATGCCGAAAACCAGTTTCTCCCCATGCCGGACCACCGCGTCCATGCGGACATCATCTATCTGTGCTCCCCCAACAATCCCACAGGAGCTGTCTACAACAGGGAACAGTTGAAGGAGTGGGTGGACTATGCCTTAAAGGAGCATGCGGTCATTCTGTTCGATTCCGCCTACGAGGCATTTATCACAGATCCGGCTCTTCCCAGAAGCATCTATGCCATCGAAGGGGCAAAAAAATGTGCCATCGAGTTCGGCTCTCTGTCCAAGACCGCCGGCTTCACCGGCACCCGCTGCGGCTATACGGTGGTTCCCAGGGAGCTGGTCTTTCCCACCTCCGACGGACGGGAGCTGTCCCTCCACGCCATGTGGAACCGCAGACAGTCCACCAAGTTCAATGGAACCTCCTACATCATCCAGAAAGGCGCTGCTGCCGTTTTCACAGAAGAAGGCATGGCCCAGTGCATGGAGCATATCCATTATTACCAGGAAAATGCCCGCATGATCTCGGAAACCCTTTCCCGCAAAGGGATCCGGTTCTTCGGCGGCATCCACTCCCCCTACATCTGGTTTGAATGCCCGGACGGGATGGAATCCTGGGAATTCTTCGACTACCTGTTAAACAAAGCCCAGATCGTAGGCACTCCCGGCGCCGGGTTTGGTGAGAACGGAAAGAACTACTTCCGGCTTACCTCCTTTGGGGAGCATGGGAAGGCTTGAGAGGCTGCTGTAGCCGGACCAGAAAATGGGGCGCCGGCATATTTCCCGGCAGCCCCTTCCTTTGTCACACTTCCTCTATAAATCCTTCCCCAAACACCTCCCGCACATCATCTACAATCACAAAGGCCCTGGGATCAATCTGTTTCACAATATCCCGGAGGATCACCAGTTCCTTTCTGGAGACCACGCAGAACAGCATCTTTCTGGTCCGGCCGGAATACATACCTGTGGCGTCCACGGCTGTGACTCCCCGCTCCAGCCGGTCCATGACCTGTCCGGCGATCTCCTCACTCCGGTCAGAGATCACCACGGCCTGCTTGGCGAATTCCATCCCGTCCAGAATCCCGTCAGACACCTTGCAGACCGCATAGATGGCCAGGATCGCGTAGAAGGCATGACGGATGCCGAACAGGGAGGCTCCTGCCACCACCACGGCGCCGTCCAGAAACTGCATGATCTCGGCAATGCTGTAATGCCTCAGTTTCAGCTGCATGAGAGCCGCCAGCATGTCCGTGCCCCCGGTGGTGGCCTGGTATAAGAACACCAGGCCCGTCCCCACTCCGGAGATGATCCCTCCGAAGACAGCGGACAAAAACAAATCCCCCTCCACCAGGGGCATCTCCGGAATCACATAGAGAGATACAGACAAGGACATTGTAGCCACCAGGGTTCTGCGGATAAAGTTCCACCCTTTCAGCCTCCAGGCTGCCAAAAACAAAGGGATATTTAAAACCGTGTTAGTGGCCCAAAGGGGAATTCCTGTGAGGCTCTTGACGATAATGGCAGCGCCGGATACCCCACCGGTCACCAGGTTCATGGGATCATACATGTTTTTGATGGCAAACCCCATAATGAAGGAACCGGCCACAATCATCAGATAATCTGTCCATTTCTCATTCTGTTTCACCGCTGTATCCTCCTGACAGAAATTTCATGCTTTAGAAGAACATGAGAACTCCCGGCCCCAGAGGCAGATTCAGTATCCACCATAGAGCCAGGATCACCAGCTCTGTGAGCATGGTGGCAATGGCATAAGGCATACAGCCGGCAAACACGGTTCCCATACCAGGGGTTCTCTCCGGGTCCGTATTATACTTTCCCAGAAGGCCTACAATCAGCGCCACGTCCGAGGAGATGGGGGCAATGGCGTTGGTGACGGAATCCCCGATCCGGTATGCCACAGTAGTCAGGGCCGGGCTGAATCCGATGGCATAGAACATGGGAATCAGGATCGGCGCCAGAATCATCCACTTGGAAGACCCGGAGGTCATAAACAGGTTCAGGAATGTGGAGAACAGCACAATCATTAGCATAAGTCCGAACCCGTTTATCCCCGTGGACTTAATCCACGCTGCCCCAGCCGCCCCCAGAACCGTAGGAATATTGGAGGCGTTGAACAGATAGATAAACACAGACGCCGGCAGGGCAATGACCATGAAATTGACCATGGAGTTGATACTCTTTGCCAGCATTTTCGGAAGGTCGTTCCAGTCTGCCAGGGCCCTTATGGTGCGCCCGTAGGCGATGGCTGTCACCAGGAAGAACAGAAAAAGCAGGGTCAGCGCACTTTTCAGCAGTGGTGAATTAGGGACGATGCTTCCGTCATCTGCCCGGAAGAAGGATCCAGACGGAATGCAGGCCAGGATGATCAGGGCAATATACACCACCCCAGCGATGGCGGCATTGCGCAGAGCCTTATGCTCCAGGGGTGTCAGTTCCTTGTCTGCCCCTGCGTCCTGAACCAGGCTTAAGTCCTTTGGCTCCCCGATAAATCCCCGGACAAACTTTGTGGTCACAAAGGCGTAGACAAGGGTCAGGACGATGGCGCAGGCCAGCATGAAATACCAGTTCTGCAGGACATGGACCGTTGAGGTGTCAATTCCTAAGGACGCGCACACGGACTCATTGATTCCACTGAGGAGCACGTCCAGGTTTCCCACGAATATATTGGCCGACATGCCCGCATTTCCTGCTGCATAGGCCAGCAGGATTCCCAGCCAGGGATTGTAGCCCATGGATGCGAACACCGCCGCAGCCACCGCTGTACAGCCCAGGATTCCCGCGTTGGACGCCGTGTTTGCATTGATGGCAATGAAGGATACCGCCGCGAACACAAAGGCCGGCTTTGCCCCTGCAATGGTCCGTTTGATACATGCCCCGAACAGCCCCACCTGCTCCGCCAGACCTATGGACAGCATCAGAAGTCCCATCATCATCATGGGAGAAAAATTGTAGTAAATGCTGTACATGTTCTGGGTTACATAAGTAATAGTTTCCTTGTTCAGCAGGTTCCTCACCGTGGTAGTCACCATCTCCCCACCGGCTCCGCTGGAGGATGCCTTCTCGTAGGTCACAGAGACGCCTGCGAAGATCACCGACAGCACGATGGCTACAACGATCAGAATCGAGAACAGGTAAAAGGGATGGGGAAGCTTGTTTCCTATGACCTCCACCCCGTTGATAAACCGGTAAAACAGACTTTTTTTCTCTTTTCGTTCAGTTCCCATACTCCAGTCACTCCTCTACTTCTGGTAAACACATTCCCCGCCCACATAGGTCTTCAGTACCTGTATATCCTTCAGCTCATGGTCCGGACATGTCATAAAGTCACGGTCAATGACCACAAAATCTGCCAGCTTCCCGGTCTCAATGCTTCCCTTCAGATGCTCCTCAAAACCTGCATAGGCCCCCCAGTTCGTGTAGGAGCGCAGGGCTTCCTCACGGCTTAGGGCTTCCTGGGGATACCAGCCCTCCTCCGGCTTTCCGTATTCATCCTTCCTGGTTACGGCACATGCTGAGGAAGGGATTGCAGCTCTCTACCGGGGAATCAGTACCATTGGGCAGGACATTTCCCTGGTCAATGAGGGTCCGCCATGCATAGGCGCCCCGGACCCGCTCCGGTCCCAGACGGTCATCGGCCACCTTTTTGTCGGTCCGCAAAAAGACAGTCTGGTGGGTTGGTATCACTCCCAGCCTCTTAAACCTGGGGATATCCTCCTGGTCCAGGATCTGGGCGTGCTCGATCCGCAGTCTGGCATCCGGGTCCGGAATCTCCCCAAGGAGACGTTCATAGATATCCAGGCACTGGCGGTTGGCCCCGTCGCCGATGGCATGGCACATGGTCTGGAAGCCTGCCCGCCGGGCCTCATAGAGGATCTGGTATAGCTGTTCATCGGTCCATTTTCCATTACCCTTATGGCCGGACCGGTCGCTGTAGTCCTCCAGCATCCAGGCGCTGCGTGCCCCCAGGGAGCCGTCACAGGAGATCTTGTAGGCTCTGGCGGTGAGCCGGTTGTCATACATGCCGATCCGCAGCCCTTTCCTGAAAAATTCCATGGATCCGGTATACAGCTCCTCATAGCTGGGGCGGCCCACCACCCGCATGCTGGCGTAAATCCGCACTTTCAGCTCTTTCTTCCTATACAGCTCTTCCCATACCTGAATCCACTCCTCCGCGGTTCCCGCATCATGGACTGTGGTGAGGCCGCAGGAGAAGAAGCTTTCCTGGGCCAGAAGGGCGATCCGTCCCAACTGTTCCCGGTTATAGGGAGGAATGGCCCTGTTAAAAGGCTCCTGGGCCTGGTCCGTGACCACCCCCAGCAGTGTGCCGTCCGGCTTTCGCAGATACTCCCCGCCTACCGGGTCCGGGGTGGAACCGGTGATTCCCGCTTCTTTAAAAGCCCGGCTGTTGACCCATCCGGCATGTCCGCAGGCACGCTTCAGGTATACCGGATTGTCCGGCGCCACCGCGTCCAGCTCCTCTTTGGACGGGAAGGAGGTATCCTCCCAGGTGTCGTTAATCCAGCCCCTCCCTACGATCCATTCTCCCTGCTGCGTTCTTTTAGCGGCTTCTGCCACCAGATCCAGAATCTCCGCCCTCTGCTTTCCCACAATATTCAGTTCCATCCTCATGGCCCCGGTATTGTGCACATGCAGATGGGAATCAATCAGGCCTGGAAGCACGGTGCGGCCTTCCAGGTCCACGATCTTTGTGTTCTCTGTACACAGCTTCCGGATCTCTTCACTGGTTCCCGCGGCTATAAACCGGTCTCCGGAAACGGCAAATGCGGACACCCTGGAAAACTTCTGGTCTGCTGTGTAGATATTCCCGTTAATATAGGCAAATTCTGCCTCTCTCATGGTTATGTTCCCCCTTCACTGGATTTGTACTTCCCTGATTGTAGTTGACATCTGGCCATCTGTGTCTTACAATTACAATTAAATTTTATTCTTTTACAGAAAATATGTCCAATACCGTTTCCGAATTAAGATTATAACCAGATTGCATCAGGTTCTTAAAACAGTAATGGATAGCAAATACGTTATTGGTGTGTTCTGGGTATACCGGGCGAACAGTTCAGATACTGCCTGAGCAGTGATGAAAGGAGTTTCTATGGATTTGGATAAAAGCAGATATTTGCTTGCCATTGCTGACTTGAAAAGCTTCTCCCGGGCAGCCGAGGCCTGCCACATCTCCCAGCCTGCCCTGACCCGGTATGTCCAGGGACTGGAGCGGGAACTGGGCGTGACTCTGTTTGACCGATCCTTTTCCCCGGTGCAGCTTACCTATGCCGGAGAACGTTATCTCAAAGGTCTGAAGCGGATGATGAAGATGAAAGAAGAGCTGGACCGGGAGATGGCGGAGATCGCGGTCCAGAAGAAGGAACGCCTGGTCGTGGGCATGCATCCCACCCGCAGCTATACCTGGCTTCCACGGGTGGTCCCCGCCTACCAGAATCTGCGCCCGGCTGTGGAGATCCGGCTGACGGAGGGCAACTGCATGGAACTTCAGCAGAAACTGCGCAAGGATCTGATTGATCTGATTTTCATCTGCGCGGAGCCGATCCTGGATGAGGATATTCATTTCGTCCCTTTGTGCTCTGAGGAAATGGCCCTGGTGGTGAGCCGACAGGCCTCCGCCCTCCGCCACCTATCCCTTCCTCCTAATGAAAAAGGCATTCTCCAGTACATTCCGCCCTGGGTGGTGGAGCAGATTCCCTTCATCTCTCCTTCCCCCATACATGGCACCTGGCATCTGGCCCAGGAGCTTTTCCGCCAGTCCCAGATCCAGCCCCAGGCTATGATGGAACTGGAAAATGTATCCGCAGTCTACCGTCTGGCACCAGAAAGCAAAGGCTTCGCCCTGGCACCAGTCTCTGTGACATTGGAGGAACGGTTCGAGCAGGAACCTCTGTTCTGCTCCATGGACCACCAGATCCCCCGGCGTCTCCTGGGTCTGGCATACCGGAAGGGAAAGAACCTTCCCCCGGCTGCTCTGGACTTCATCCAGGTAGCAAAGGAAGCCATTCCCAGGTATCTGGATGAGAATATGCCTGCCTTTCAGATCCGGTATGATATCGCCTGCCAGAAACCATAATACGGTATTTTTGCAGAAACACCCTGAAATAAGCGCAAAAAGGGCTGTCGGAAAATGACGGTCTGTATACCATATATTGCGCAATTTATGAAATATCATAGCAATATATGGTGTGCAGATGTCATTTCCCGACAACCCCACTCATCACCATTCAATGTGCAGAAAATATCCCCATCAATGTTTCTGGAACCGCTTGTACCAGATGATCATGTCTTCACACGGTTAACCTTCAGCGTTCTGGCTGTAAATTCATCGTGCTCCAATGGTGATGCCTGATGGCAGGCATGGGGATCTACTGTAATTATGCCAATACAAGTTCTCTTTTTTTAATGGTAGCCTGGACTTCCTCTACACTTTTTTTCGTTGCAACCGCTATCTGTTCCAGTGTGAAATCATTTTCATTCATAGTCATTATCACATCTATTATAGCGTTATCTGTTGCATTTTCCCTAGAGCGTGTCTGAAAATTGCTTTCTGGTAGCTGTGCGTTCCGCTTTGTGGGAGATTTGGG
>CAJTOW010000045.1 GCA_910577655.1 uncultured Lachnospiraceae bacterium
GGGCGGACGCCCGATGCTTCTTGTCCGGCTTTGCCGGACAAGAAGATGCCCCCCCCGTGAATAGTAACCAATCTGGACAACAGTTCAGACAGAATAACAGTCCAGGGGGTATCTGAACTGTTGCCAAACAGAAAAATAGTCATAATATTGTAATGAAATATGCCTTGAACAATCCGGAAAGAATTGGTAAGATATCCGAATGGAGGAGTAATGATATGAAACATATAAGACGACACTGGCTCATGAGTGTACTGGCCGGGATTCTGGCCGTACAGATGGCTATCGCCTCCCCTTTAACTGCCCACGGCAAGCTGACAGAATGGCTGACTGTCCAGGACGGACAGTTCATCCGGGCCAACGGAGCGGCGATTGAAGGCGCCCTGGCCAAGGGCATCACAGTATCCAAGTATCAGAACCGTGCGGGAGACATTGACTGGAGCCGGGTGGCTGCTTCCGGAGTAAGTTTTGCCATGATCCGCCTGGGCTACCACAATGATCTGGATCCTTATTTTGAGGAAAATATGCAGGGAGCTCTAAGCCACGGAATACGTACCGGTGTTTTTCTGTATACTCAGGCCATGGATGTGGAAACCGCCCAGGAGGAAGCCCGGTTCGTGCTGGAGAAGGTAAAGGACTATCCCTTGTCCTATCCCATCGCCTATGATGTGGAATCCCAGTATCTTCTGGATATGGGGAAAACAGCCCAGGAGATCGCCCAGCAGGTCAATGCCTTCTGCCAGGTGATCACAGAAGCCGGATACCGGCCAGTAGTCTACGGAAACCATCAGTGGCTCACCAGCCACATTGACATATCCCAGATTCCCTATGATATCTGGTATGCCCGCTATGAAACCTCTGTCAATGAATTCCCGAACCGCACCCTCTGGCAGTACACTGATGCCGGACTGGTGGATGGAATCTCTGGCGAGGTATGTATCGAGGTGGCATTTGCAGACTATACCCAGCTCTTCCCAGGAACCGGCTGGCGCAATATCAACGGAAGCTGGTATTATTACCAGGATTATGTAAAGCAGACCGGGTGGCTGAATCTGGGAGACGTATGGTACTACCTGAAAGAGGATGGCAGTATGGTCTTTAGCGAGGCGCAAGAGATTGACGGAGTATCGTATTTATTTGATGAGAACGGGGTTTGGCTGCCATAACAGAGAAGGTTGTCAATATACAGAAAACGCGTCAGCGAGTGACGTGTTTTCTGTATATCTGCTTCATTACTAAATGATATTAAATTCCTGATACAAGGCGGCTCTTACTTCCTTACTGGCGGCTGCCCTCTGTGCGTCACTGGTTCTTCCTCCGGCAAGCAGCAATGAAATGAGTTTTCCCAGCCTATCTTCACCCTCTTCCCGCCCCTCTTCCTTAAACAGCTTCATGGTTTCGGCTTCATTGTATTCGGTAAGACACATATCTTTCACCTCCACTCTGTTTTCTAATAACAAGGGTTTTATCACATAATCTTCAGGCATATCGTCTATGGCTTTATCTACGGCTGCCTCTATATCCATATTTATCTTATTTTCCCTTATCTGTTCTATAAACCAGGCATATTCCTCCAGGGGCCTGCAGGCCTTCATCAAAGCAGGATTCTGTCCATAGTTAATATTTATCATCCTTACCCTGACTTCAATATCTGACTCTGCAATATCCTGGTCAGGAGAAAATGCATCACTAAGTTTTAAGATAGTGTCCTCATTGCCCTCTGTGCCATTATAAAAAACAACCAGCCTCGGAATCGGAAGACGCACCGCTCTTTTGCCGTAAATATTCATCACATAAAACAACGTAAATGACAAATCGTTCTTCATCCCCATATAAATGGCATTCTGTATTGTTGTAAACTGAATTTCTTCTGCATCTGTATGGCTGGTACCATTCACAGCATTATAAAGACTCATAGTCCATTCTTTACGTTCCCCACTACCAAATAAAAAGCTGAACAAACGGTCCTTATGCTCTTTATTGATCACTGGCATATCCTTCTGTCTCCTTTACAAATTATATCATCTTCAAATTACAATTACAAGGGCGCCATGTATTCTCTCCATGTGTTACAAAATGCGCGGTTACTGTTCATGGGGGTGATGTTCCGGAAGGTACGCTCTGAAAAATTTTTTCCCGGATTGCGGGTTTCGGATGCAGAAACTCTAAAGTGGTAGCGGGCATACGGCCCGCGGAGCAATTTTTAATGGCCGCATGCCGTAACGGTTCAAGGGTTATCTGAACTGTGACTCTCCACATAAGCATAAAGTTCATCATTTAAAACAAACGCCGTGACCATCTGCCTTAACTCACTGCTGTCAGCCACTACCCTCACTGCCGGATAATAGCGCGCAAATGCCCGGGGATGCTCTTTAATATCTGAAAAAATCCTTTCCCAGTCACACTCCCGCAGCAGAAGCCGGCGGTTCGCTTCAATGAGATATACACAGCGATCCTCCGGTTCTGCTTTCATCAGCTCCCGGTACACTTCCTCCTTCACTGCTCCATGATAAAATGAAAAGGAAGTTTTAAGTGCTTTTTCCAGACCCGGAACAATCGTGTTCCCCTTTTTAAAGTATATCAGATCATCATAATCGGCAATATCATACTGCGCATACTGGCTGAAAAGCGAATCCTTTGTACGGTCCATAAACTGTGTGAGCACCTCTGCTCCATCTGCTTTCGCCATAGCAGCCAGCTCTTCCTCAGACAGGTTCTCCTTTGAAATGTCTACCTGGGGAGCATCTGCCTCTTCCTTCAGATACTGGTCTATATAAGTGTCCACATCACATTCTGTTCCCAGTCCGCGCTTTAAGGCTTCCCGGATCTCCTCAACCGGTATATACCGGTCCACTTTGGGATTACGTGCTGACCCAAATACAAAACCTGCAAACAACGTCCAGATACTATAAGGCTGTTCACAGTCCTGGTCGATTTCCAGACAATCCTGCGTATGCTTCTCCTTCCAATGGAGCTTTGCATCCATCACTGCTTTTATGAACTTCTCATACTGGAGGTTCCCCTCTTCATCCTTCAAAACTGCCATCCGGCACAGTTCCTCCAGGCCTAACCCTGATAACAGATACCTTTTCAAATTCCTGTTGAATCCTTCCCATCCAACAGGAGTATCTGCAAAACGCTTCTTCCAGTATTCCTTTATAATGGCCGGCCCAAAATACTTCTGTTCAAATGCATAAAAATCCTTGTCCTTCCCGCCCAGATAAAAACATTCAAATACAGCCAGCTTCTCCGTCTCGCCAAGCGGCAGGCTGCTGACACGGCTATAAAGCCGCTCTGCATCGCATCTGGAAGGGACACGGATTGGCTCCTTCAGATACCGGTTAGCCAGCTCCACAGCCTTCCGGCATTGTCCCAGAGTAATATCCCCATGTACAAACGCCTTCTCCCCCAGGCGGTCCTCAATCAGGCAGGCGACAGCCAGCAGATACATGTGGTACGGCTCCCCCTGGGTCTTTGCGTCCCATAACGAATATGTATGGTTCACCCGCTCATCCTCCCAGTCATAATCCATATAGGCTGGCAGGGCACCCATCATGGCATCTCCTGCTGCCAGATCAATCTGCCCATCATCCAGATCCCTGGGCACCCAGTAGGCTTCCGCTTCCTTAAGCGTAAAGTAATCCATAGAAGCACGCCATCCGGTGCCCCACTCCGTCTTCCGTTCCTGCGTCCGCATGACGCATACAAGGTCCTTCCCTGCATACGTGACAGTACGCCGCTCTGCCAGCGGCAGCGCATCCACCAGAACCAGTGTCTCCTCATATACCCTTTTCCACTCTTCCCTGGTTATACTTTTAGATAATTCCTGATAAATAAATATTCCCACAGATTACTCCTTTCCCCAATACGTCTTTTATATTTACGAATAATTGTTTGCTGTGAGCCTATTTTACTATATCTTTCATTGATCTGCATTGGACTGTTAGTCCAAAATCATAGGGTCGTGACCATTTTTTCAAGTGTTGATTTTACTGGAATTGTCCAATATGCGGGAGCGGGCCGCAGGCGTGATTCAATAGTTACCGTTCACGGGGCGGGGAAAACCGGACAAATTTTGAAATAGAATCTGCTACAGAAAGCGCTTAATGGCAGCTGTCCAAAACAGAATATTTTTTCGTACATTAAAACCGCCCCAGCACTCGTCAAAGTGCAAAGGGCGGTTTTCCCTGTCCTCTTCACATTTTAAAAGCCCCCCACGGCATATTCCTTCAGGCCACCAGCCTTGCCATATGTCTGGAGTACGCACTCAGTCTCGCTCTGCGCAGATCCGTCTGCGTCATATATTCCCCATCACATACAAGAAAATCCTCCATATGCACCCCCAGCAGCCTGCTCAATGCAAACAGGTGATCCACCGTAGGCAGCACCTGCCCCTTGAACCAGCGGTAGACCGGCTGGGGACAAGATAAACAAAGAAGCTGCTGAATAGTCTTCACACTGTATCCGGCTTCGGTAACCAGCTGCCGAATTCTTGCTCCGGTCCGTTCCATATTAATGGTTTTGTATGATATGATATTAAATCCTCCTCCATTCCTGTTGATTCCCCGCAGGAAATCCCTCTGCCCCGGCCATGACTACAATCAGCTGCTTACAGACGTCCTCTGACAGCTGTCACCCATGGCGCATTACATCTCCGAAAATCTGACAGAATCAGTATAACAGAATTTCAGTAAATAAGCCAGCTATATTTGGGGTCTCCGAGCCATTAAATAAAACAATGTAAAGTCCATCAAACACATTCCTGTCATAGAATCGGGAACACCGTCATGATCCATCCTACAGACACCACACAACAGATAATCGCGATCAGCCAGGACTGTTTGAACATAGACGCCTGGTTATATCCGCCATAATCCATAATGTAGGGAACCGCCGCAGTTGCCATAGGTGTCATAAAAGCAGAGAGGCAGGCTGCCTGAATCAGGATCATCAGCCCCACCGGGTTTCCTCCGATGGATGCGCAGGTGGCAATGGCAATCGGATGGAAGATCAGCATGGTTCCCCTGTTCTGCATAACCTGGGTCAGGATAAAGGGAATCAGGAAAAAGATAAATCCGACAATATAGGAATTACCATTTACCGCTCCCACCAGACCGCCGATACGGCTTCCGATCAGCTCCCCGGCACCTGTTCCGCTCAATGCCCCCGACATGGCCAGGGCGCCAACAATCAGAAGCAGCATACTCATGGGCAAAGACGCCGTGGCCTCCTTTGGCTTTAAAATCCCGCACAGAATCATCAGGAGCGCACCGATCACTGTGATCTGCCAGTTGGCCAGACCAAGTGTTCCCGCAAACATCAGAGCCAAAGCATCCCCAAAGAAGATCACGATTGCCGCATACTCCTGGAAAGCCTTCAGCGGCTCCTTCGTCCCGCCCTTCTTCTGGCTGTAGGACGTCTGGACCACCGGCTCATCCGGTGTCAGCCGGACAGCAAAAAAGGCAAAATAAATGACAGAAATAATCAGCAGCGGTAGCCGTCCCTTCATGGGATCCAGCATTCCCACTGTGTAATCCAGATACCCATAGCTTTCCAGGTACCCATTAAGCTCCGCCGCAATGGTTGCACCCGCTCCCACCGGCAGGGTACAGCAGGTCACAATCGTAACTGCCCCCAGCGGAAACATTACTTTGCTTGGTTTCAGCCCCATACTCTCTGCGGATGCCATGAGCATAGGTGCAACGATTCCAAAAACGACTACCGGGCTCTGGATAAACTGGCTGAGCAGCACCCCTATGACCACATAGCCCAGCATCATTTTGTGCAGACTTCCATTGGCTATCCCGGAAATACGGTCAGCCACCGTGGTACAGAACCGGGTCCGGTTAAATCCGGCTGCCACCACGCACATTCCTGCAATCATGATCACATTGGTATTAGCAAAATAACCGATGGCTTCTTTCGCCTCCAGACACCCGGTCAGGGTCAGCGCCATCATGGAGGTCAGGGAAATCGTTGCCAGACTGTAAGCGCCGCTGCAATACCCGGCAACTGTCAGGGCAAAAATGATCAGACAGATTGTTAATTGACTCATAAATACCTCCTCTTTCAAATATCTCTTATCCACTGGCAATAACGGTAAGTTCAATGGGTATCTGGACTGTCACCGATAATGGATGTACATATCTGATACCACCGGTAAGGCTCTGGATTGAACACTCTCGCCGTGCTTCCCCGGCTGATGAGAACCTCATTGACCCGGCCCATATAAGCATTCAGGTCCTCTCCCGCTGCCCGGGCATTGTTATGATGCAGCGGCATCATAAGCTGGGCTCCCATCTGCTCAATCATATCCGCGTATTGTTCCGGTGTATAACTGCGTATTCTGTGGCGGAGCATCAGATTGGGCCGCTCCTTTCGTACGTGCTGTACATGCTCCTCAAAATCCCGCCCTGCACTGAAATCAATCCGGTAATTATTCCTTGTCTCAATAAGAAAATTCTGGTTATACACAGATCCCAGCGGTCCCAGAAGACTGGGACACGGGATTCCGAAACCCTCGCTGCCATCGTATAAGGCGGAGGGACTGCTGGGTCTCTGGAATTTCCCCTCCCTGAACGCCCGGTTGTCATGGGCTCCCGGATATGTTTTCAAAGTGAAATCCTCAAAATAATAGGTGTTGCCCGGATACAGCGGGTAAATGGCCCCATAAGGAATATCATATGCCCTGGCCACCTCCATGGCACAGTCCGCCGGTACCAGCACCCGTCCGTAAAAACGGTTCCACAGCTCTCCCACCAGATTGGAATGGTCTCCATGGACATGGTTCAGCAGGATATAATCCGCCCCGGTAAAATTATCCACGGAAAATCCGCTCTGGGCATAGATCTCCTTTTCCATTTTCTGATTCTTGGTCAGCTCCGCCATTCCGTCGAAGTGACTGATATCCCAGTAAAATGGATCCGTCACCAGCACCTTCCCCCCTGGAAGCACAATCTCATAGCACTGGACGGAAATCCAGCGCAGCCGAAGTGCCTGTGAATCCATACGTTCCAGATATGTTTCTGCCATCGTAAACCTCCTCCTTTTCCCTTGTATGTACTCTCGGAATCACAACGGTTTTGTCCATCCCGGTACATCCTGCTCTGGAACCGTTGCTCTGGATACACTATAACACGGCCTTATCCAATTACGCAAATTCATAATTTTCATATATTCATTACTTTATGTAATGCTTATTGGCGCACAAATCCACAACAGCCCACCAAAAAAGATTGGCTGTTGACGGAAAGATATGTTAAACTATTGCCACAGGGAGAAGTCTGCGCGTTTCCCGCGCCGTAACAGCTCAGACACCCCATTGAACTTTCGCCCCCGCAGAGAATATACAGGAGACCGCCATGGATATCCGTGACTATGAATACATTGTAACAATCGCAGAACAAGGAAGCATCACCCGCGCCGCGGCACAGCTCTTCATCACCCAGTCCGCGCTGACAAAATATCTGCAGCGTGTGGAAAAACACCTGGGACTCCCCCTGTTTATCCGTAATGGAAACCAGTTTCTCCTGACAGAAGCAGGTGAACGGTATGTGGAAACAGGACGGGCCGTCATGCATCTGGACCAGCAGCTGTCCGAAGAGCTGGAAAAGGCGCGGACAAAATACAAAAGCATGATCCGCCTGGGCTACAGCATGGGCCGGACCAGCGAAATGCTGGAAAAAATCTTCCCTGCCTTCAGCTCCCGGTATCCGGACATCCGGATCTACGGCAAGGCAGATACCAGCCGCAGGCAGATGATGGCTCTGCACAATGGGGATCTGGACTTTGCGCTGGTCACCAATGTGGAGCGCGTTCCCGGCTACCAGTATCTCCCCGTAGGGAAATCCTGGCTGGCCCTGGCCGTCCGTGACGACTCCCCACTTCTGGCAGAAAGCAGACCCAGGGAGGGCTACCCTTTTCCGGTCATCGCCCCAGAGCTGCTGGAGGGCCAGAAATTCGTCACCCTTCCTGTGTCCACCAACTCCGGCAAACTGGCAAAGGAGCTGCGCAGCAGATACGGCATCCATGTCAACGAGACACTGGAACTGAGCGATGTGCGCAGCCTGATGGACGCTGTAGAATGCGGACTTGGCATGGCTATGTTCATGTCCATTCCTGCCGGAGCCAAGAGAATCCGCTACCTGTCCATTGATGGAGCAGAGGCACCGGAGCAGATGACAGAGCTGGTTTTCCGTTCCAACCAGACCCTTTCGGAAGGTATGCGCTACCTGATCTCCCTGATCACTGCCTGCCAGTGACCCGGAGCGTGCCGGAACAGTGACCTGGAACGTGCCGGAAAATTCATTCCCGGCCATCTGCACGCCCCTTTATCTTATCCCTCCGCCGGCTCTGCTCCCAGCCCCACCTGGGGCAGCACCGACCCTCCATGGGGCATGAAAATCACGCGGCTATCCCTGCCAAGAATCCCAAATGCCTCTGCCAGCGCCGCATCCACAGAGAGAAACGGCTCCAGAAAAATGCTGCGCACAAAATGATCCTCCAGATCCGATACAAGAAAGATCCGGCTTTTTTTCAGCACCATGCTGATGGCTGCCGCCTTATGCCCACCCAGCTGAAAATCCCGGCTGATCCGTTCAATCATGGCATCCGGCGACTGGGATTCCAGCATCCACCGCTCAAAGACGCCCTCGCCAAGCCCTTCCCCGCAGGATGCAGCCAGAATGATGATTCCGCCCTCACGAACCGCATGCTTTGCATTGTCCAGGGCCTTCTGGGCCTGATACAGATTAATATCCTTTGGAAAGCCGCCCGGTGTAGTGATAACAATATCTGCCCGGTCCGGAATCCGGATCTTGTAAAGCTGGTCCAGAAACGCGCAGCCTGCCTCATGGGCCTTGCGCAGGTCTCCGGCAACCGCCCTGACAATCTGTTTCTCCTCGTCCAGCACCACATTGAGAATGAAGTCAACCCCTACCATGGCAGCCGCCTCTTCAATATCCTGGCGCAGGGGATTGCCCAGCAGGTTTCCTGCCTTTGCCGCCTCAAGAACCATCCGGCTGTGGTTCTCCTGAATGGCAGCCCGAGTGGATACCCCTGGCATGATGGCTTTTGCACCTCCGCTGTAGCCCGCAAAGTAGTGAAACTCAATATTGCCCACACAGATCCTTATGTCCGCCTCAGCCACCACCGGATCGATATCCACCGGCGTCCCCGACGAGGTAACGCCCACATGGACAAAGCCTTCTTTGGCCGAATCCACACACCTCACCCGGTCGTATACTTCGTCTCCCACCAGCTTCCGCTGTTCCTCTGCGGTATGTACCCGGTGGCTTCCCAGGGCGAATACCACCGTGATCTGTTCATCCCGCACTCCGGCCTCCGACAGCTCCCTAAGCAGCTCCGGCAAAATCACATGGGACGGACAAGGTCTTGTAATATCGCTGGTGATGATCACAATCTTCTGGCCCGGACGAACCAGTTCCCCCAGCCTGGGGGTGCCAATGGGATGCTTCAGGGCATCCTGCACGGCCCCGGCACCTGTCACCTCCACATGAACCGGGTTCTGGGTCACCTCACAAAGCAGATTCTCATCCGGCACAGAAAAACACCGGGTTTCTTTTGCATAACCATAATTAAAATTCATGAAAATTCCTCCTTATGACGGTAAAACCTGCTGCTGGAAAGACTCCTCTTACAAGCTTTTAGAGCAGGTTTCTACTGTGTTTATAATATCGGTATCTGGGTACAAAATAAAATCCGTGTTCTGTAGATTTCCCGTCTGGCCATGCCCGGACAATCCACTCCCTCCGGCAAAGTTCCGGTATAACAAGAACAATTGTCTGACTTTAGATTTTACTCAAAATATCTTTGTAAGTCAACCTACGCATGAAAAGGGTTTATTACCGCACACGGTTCGCAAGTAACAGTTCAGATACTCCTTGAACTGTTACGGCATCTGCCCATGAAAACCGCTGCGCGATGGGGCAGATGCCCTCCGACCACTACATTTTCGTACGGTCAGCGCAGCGAGTGCGCAGACCTATCTGAACTGCTGCTGCGGTTCTGCTTCCGCCACTCCTGGGGCGGCATGTCCATCAGCTTTTTGAATGCACGGGTAAAATGGAACTGGTTATAATATCCCACCAGATGGGCGATCTGGAGGATGGGAAGCCTGGTGGACCTCAAAAGCTCACAAGCCTTATTGATCCTATACTGGATCAGGAAATCCTGGGGGCTTTTCTGGGTCACCTTCTTGAATATCTTGCTGAAATAGCTGCGGTTCAGCCCCAGGTTCCGGGCCATATCCTCCACTGATATCTCATTCATATAATGATTCTCGATAAAATCCACCGTGGACTGGATATAGAAATCCTGGATATTGTTTTTGGGCAGCTCCTTGCGGCTGCGGGAGCTGCGAATCAGGGCGCCAAAGAACAGATAGGTATAGCCCACCACCTCCGACGGCAGAAGCTCCGGATGCTCCACCAGATACTGCAGATGCCCGAACAGCTCCTGCTGCCCTTCCCGGGAAACAGCATGGTAAATGGGCGCTCCCTGGCTGAGTCCTGCTTCGGTCAGATACTCTCTGGCCTTCAAGCCGTCAAATTCGATCCACATATATTCCCAGGGATCCTTCTGGTCAGCATAGTAGTGAACCAGATGATCCGGCTCAATCAGAACAACATGGCATAGTGCGTAGTGGCCAGGGGATATATGTCCCCTGGCCACTATGGATATCATCCGCTATTCATTACTGTTCATGGCATGTTCTGCTTCATAATCCATCCGGCCTGGCAATGCCACATTTCTCCTCACTGTTTTTGTATCTGACTTTCGTCTGTACTCCGCAAACTCAACATCCTTTTCCCTGATGATGATTTCCATTTTCGCAATACAGTTTTGCCAGGTTTTCATTTATCCTTCCAGTATTTCCATAAACTCTTCCCCGGTAATCGTCTCTTTCTCCAGCAGGTATGCGGAGATCTCATTGAGCTTGGCTGCATGTTCTTTCAGGATTCCGATGGCCTTGTCATACTGTTCCTTCACGATGCGGACCACCTCCTCATCTACCAGCCTTGCCGTCTCCGGGGAGCATACCATGGAGGTATCGCCGCTTAAGTACTGGTTGTTGACCGTCTCCAGGGCCACCATGCCGAACTGGCTGCTGAACCCGTAGCGGGTGACCATGGCCCGGGCCAGCTTTGTGGCCTGCTCGATATCATTGGCCGCCCCGGTGGTTATGGAACCGAACATGAATTCCTCGGCGGCCCGTCCCCCGGTAAAGGTGGCAATCTTGTTAAGGGCTTCCTCCCTGCTCATCAGGAACCGCTCGCCCTCCTCCACCTGCATGGTGTAGCCCAGGGCGCCGGAGGTGCGGGGGATGATGGTGATTTTGTGGACCGGGGCGCTCTGGCTCTGGCAGGCTGCCACCAGGGCATGTCCTACCTCATGGTAAGCCACGATCCGCCGCTCCTTTTCAGAAACCGCCGCATCCTTCCGCTGGTATCCGGCGATGACCACCTCCACGCTTTCCTCCAGATCTTCCTGGCTCACGGTGGAGCGTCCCTGGCGGACTGCCCGCAGGGCTGCTTCATTGACAATATTGGCCAGATCGGCACCGCTGGCTCCGGTGGCTGCACGGGCCACCGCATCAAAATCCACATTGTCCGACAGCTTCACATGCTTTCCGTGGACTCTCAGAATGGCCACACGGCCCTTTAAATCGGGAAGCTCCACCGGAATCCTCCGGTCAAAACGGCCGGGACGCAGCAGTGCCTTGTCCAGGGATTCAGGCCGGTTGGTAGCTGCCAGGATCACCACGCCCTTCTTGCCGTCAAAACCGTCCATCTCCGTAAGAAGCTGGTTCAAGGTCTGCTCCCGCTCATCATTGCCGGAGAAGCCGTTGCCGTCCCGCTTCTTGCCGATGGTGTCGATCTCGTCAATGAATACAATGCAGGGGGCTTTGTCATTGGCCTGCTTAAACAGGTCCCGGACCTTGGCTGCCCCCATTCCCACAAACATTTCCACAAACTCAGAACCGGAAATGGAGAAAAAGGGCACATGGGCTTCCCCTGCCACAGCCTTGGCCAGAAGGGTCTTACCGGTACCTGGAGGGCCCACCAGCAAGGCGCCCTTGGGCAGGGTGGCACCGATATCCGCATATTTCTGGGGATTGTGAAGGAAGTCCACAATCTCTTTCAGCGCTTCCTTGGCCTCTTCCTGACCGGCCACATCGGCAAAGGTCTTCCCGGTCTCATTCTCCGCATAAATCTTGGCATTGGATTTGCCGAAGGTCATGGCATTGCCCATGCCTCCCATACGCTTCATCAGCATCCGGCTCATCAGCTGTCCCAGACCCACAAAAATCACAATAGGCAGAATCCAGTTGAATATCAGGGACTGGAGCGGCGATGCCTTGGTGGGAATCTGTTTGCTGAACTGGACCCCGGCAGCAGACAGACGTTCCGTCAGCTTTTCGTCAGGCCACAAGCCGGTCTTGTAGTATCTCAGGTTCTCTGCCCGCAGCTTCCCGTCTTCTGTGGTGATCTCGCCGGTCCAGAAGGTCAGCTGGTCCGTCCCCCGGGTCAGCCCTGTGACCTCTCCCCTTTCCAGCATGTCCAGGAATGTATCGTAGCTTACCTCCGTCACGGAACGCTCCGCCACAGCCGGCACCACCAGGGCATTGATCAGCATGGTGATCACCAGAACCAGCAGATAGTAATAGATCCAGCTTTTTCTGGTTGGTTTCTTTGGGTCTTCGTTTTTCACTCCCATATAGGTATTGTCTCCTTTGTGTCTGGTTATTTTACACTGGTTTTGTAAATTGTGTATTAAAATAGTATACAACAAAAGCGGGGGTATTAAAACCCTCGCTTTGATAAATTCTTTCTAAACTCATAACAATTGTTACGATTCACAGTTCACGGGCGCCTTCAGCCAGTTGTTCCATAAAGTCAAGATTCGTCACAATAGAATTCCCATCCTTTTTCAGGAGATAGCCATGCTCGGTCAAAAGGTTGAAAATGTTGCTTACGGTGACACGGCTTGCATTGATCATAAGAGCCGCATCTGAATGGGTGAAGTGGATGGAGATTCTGCATCCGTCGGATGAGGAAGAGCCGTACTGGTGGCACAGGTTTAAGAGCAGATGGGCAACTCTCTGGATAGCCTGAAGAAAGCTGAGCTGAAGCACCTGATTCTGGAATACCGTATTTTTCCTCCCGACGCTCTGGAATACGGCCAGATTCAGGGGCCAGTTCTGCTTCATCTGCGCCACCAGTTCGCTGGCAGATATCTTGTAAATCAACGTGTCCACAATCGCCAGAGCGGAGGCGAAATGGGGGTGACCGCAGATGGAGGCTGATTCGCCGCAGATACAGCCGCATTCCGCAATGTAGAGCTGCTTTTCCATGCCCTCAGGATGAAAACAGGTAATGCGGACACGCCCTGACTGAATGATATATGCGAAAGCCGCAGGATCACCCTGATGAAACAGAAAAGAGTTTTTTCTGTAAAGTGCAGGGGTCCGGCCATGAATGATATCCTTCCACACAGAAAGATCATTAGCGATCCATGGGGAAGTTTCCAGAGGTGTGTTTGACGGCATAGCAAGTGGCCTCCTTTTGCTGAACATTTCAAAAGCTATGAAGAAAAAATAACAAAAATTCTACAGTTTGTAAAGTAGTTTACAGATATCCTGCCTCAAACAATCTATGATTGTAAACGAGAGCAGAGAGAAGGAATACATAAGAAGGATGACCATGAACGTGGGTAATATACACTCAGATACAAGGCCAGAGCGTGCCTGAAACAAGAAAGATAAAAATACTGGAGGTTTAAGCAAAATGAGTTTTGACTGGGAAAAATTAAGAAAAGAGGAGTGGCCGGTTCTTGAAACAATGACATTTCTGGATGCAGCCTGCGTAAGCTTTGCACCCCAGAGATCTGTCCGTGCGGTCAAGGAATTCGCTGATATGACAGCAAGACAGGATGAGGCAAACTCAAGCGCCCACCATATTGCCATGGATGCCCTGAGGCATAAGGCATACGACGAAGCGTGCAGGCTTTTAAACGCAGACCCGGATGAGATCGCGCTGGTGGAAAGCACCTCTCACGGTCTTAATATTGCTGCCCAGGGAATCGGACTGAAGGCGGGCGACAATATCATCACCACCAATCTGGAATTTATTCAGGTGGCGCTTCCATGGTGCGTAATGCAGGAGGAAAAGGGTTTTGAGATAAGGGTATGCAGGACGAAGGACAACCGTTTTGAGGCAGGGGATTTCGCAAAACTGGCCGATGATCACACAAAGCTTATCGTAATGTCTTCACTGGAGTGGTGCAACGGCTGGCAGACAGACTTAAAGGCACTGGGAGATTTCTGCCGGGAAAAGGGAATCCTGCTGGTGGTGGACGCTGTACAGCAGCTGGGCGTGACAAAGATTGATACAAAGGAATGCCATATTGACATCCTTACTGCGGGCGGCCACAAATGGCTGAACTCTCCCTATGGAACAGGCATTTTGTATGTGAATAAGGACACACTGCCCAGACTGAAGCAGTCCTATGCAGGATATCTGAATACCACAGTGCCGGAAGGCGGCTGGGGCGCATACTGGGAAAATCCGTCCGCTCCCTCTGTCAACAAATGGACCTTTGATGAAACGGCAAGGAAATTTGAGATCGGCGGAACCTCCAATTATCCAGGCGCAATTGCCCTGGGCGAGTCCCTTGCTCTTGTGAATGAGATCGGAATTGAGAGGATTGAGAGCCGTGTACGCCAGATCAGCACCTATTGTATGGACAAGATTGAAAAGATCGGCGGAACCCTGATTACGCACAGGGATCCGGGACATTTCGGCGGCATTGTGATTGCACGCCTTTACGATGATCTGGATACGGACCGCATGATTTTAAAGAAACTCCACACAAAGAATATTTTTATTGCCCAGCGCTTCACAGACTATGTAGGCGGCTTCCGCATTTCCTGCCACTACTTCAATAATTATCATGATATAGATGTTATGATTGAAGGTATGAAGGAGCTTATAGCCGGGACCGGACGTCAGCCGGACTACAGAAAATAAAAAGAAACGTGGATATAAAGTGAGGAGGTGTTGTATGTTTTCTTATGATTTTATTCAGTGTGCTGTTATGATACTGGCAATTTTTGTAATTGGGGAAATAGTGTCTGCAAAAACAAAGGCCTTCGTGCCCTCTGTGTTCGTGGCTGCGGTGCTGTTCCTTCTGGGGTTCTGGAGCGGCGTCATTCCAAAAGATATTATAGATGTGTCCGGTTTTTCGGCCCTGGGAATCTTGGCCATGCTGGTGATCGTAGTCCACATGGGCTCCATGCTCTCTCCGGGTGAGCTTTTAGCCAACTGGAAAACCGTGTTGATCTCCCTGGGAAGTCTCTGCGGCCTGATCGGGGCATTAATGCTGATCGGGGCAAGGCTGCTGGACTGGAACACGGTGATAGTGGCAATTCCGCCGCTGTCAGGAGGAATGACAGCCGCGATCATCATGCAGAACGGAGCGGCGGATCTGGGACTTGAAATGCTGTCGGTTCTGGCCATTGTGGTGTATGTAATACAAGGTTTTGTGGGCTATCCTCTGACGACAATTATGCTGAAAAGGGAGGCAAAACGCCTGATGAAGGATTACAGGAAGGAAGACCAGACGGCCGGACCAGAGAAGAACCAGGAGACTTCCGGAGAGAAGAAAACCGCGAAGCGTCTGATCCCACCGGTCCCGGAAAAGTACAGATCCATCTACCTGTCGCTGCTGGTCGTATTCCTTTCGGTATGGGTGTCTGCCAGACTGGAAATGCTTACGGGCAAGGTAGTTTCCAGATATGTGTTCTGTCTGGTACTGGGTGTCGTCTTTACACAGATTGGACTTTTGGAGAAAAACTGCCTGAACGAGACACAAGGCTATGGAGTGTTTGTGACCACCGCTATGGCGATGGTATTCGCAGGACTTTCCTCCGCCACGCCTGAGATGTTTAAGGTGATTACCGGTCCCCTTATCATCATCCTGCTCATCGGTGTATCAGGCCTCTTTCTTATGGCAGTGGCCATCGGAAGGGCGATGAAATATTCCTGGGAGATGAGTTTTGCCATCTCGCTCAACGCCCTTTATGGCTTCCCGCCCAATATGATCATTACAAATGAGGCGATCAACAGTGTGACAGAGGATCCGGATATCAAGGAATACCTTGGCGCCCATATCATGCCTAAGATGCTGATCGGCGGCTTTACCAGCGTGACGGTCACTTCCACACTGCTGGCTGGAATTTTCATTAATCTTCTTCGATGAAGGGAGGAACTGCCATGATTGACAATATCCGTCTGCTTGCGGACCGTATGGAGGATGAGGTGATTCGCTTCCGCAGGGAACTTCACCAGATACCTGAGATATCCTATGAGCTTCCGCAGACATCTGCCTATGTGGAGGAAAAGCTGAGAAGCTTTGGTATCGGCAAAATCCGCGCAGGAATCTGCGGCTATGGGATTACTGCGGAAATTGAAGGAATGGTTCCGGGGAAAACCATTGCACTGAGGGCAGATATGGACGGCCTTCCGGTGACAGAGGCAACTGGCTGTGAATTTGCATCCTCCCACGAGGGCAGGATGCACGCCTGCGGACACGACGGTCATGTGGCCATGCTTCTGGCAGCAGCAAAGATACTGCAGAAAAACAAGGAACAGCTCAGCGGTACCGTGCGCCTGATTTTCCAGCCTGCCGAGGAGGGGCCGCCTCCCGGAGGCTCCTTCTCCATGATCAGGGAAGGCGTTCTGGAGGGAGTGGATGCCATATTTGCCATCCATATGTCTCCGCTGGAGCCTGCAGGCACCATTGCCTTTAACATGGACACAGCAATGAGCGCCCTGGACTGCTTTACAATTGAGCTTACCGGAAAGGGCGGACATGGTTCTATGCCACACAAGTCCGTTGACGCCATTACGCTGAGCGCCCAGGTGATCAATAATATCCAGTATATTATCTCCCGCCAGTCAGACCCGCTGGAGCCCCTGGTGCTGACGATCGGAACGATCCAGGGAGGAAGTCTCTGGAACATTATCGCAGATTCGGTGAAGATGACCGGGACCATGCGTTCCTATGACCAGGATGTGAGAAGAAGGGCGCTGGAGAATCTGGAGAAATGCATAAAAAGTACCTGCGACAATGTGGGAGCCAGCTATGTGTTCCAGAATGAGCCTGCTGTGAATCCCCTGATTAACCACTATGGCGCCGCTGAGTTTCTGAAAAAAACCCTGGAGGAGGTTCTGGGAAGAGAGCATGTAAAGATCATGCGCAGGCCTTCCACCGCCTCTGAAGATTTCTCAAACTATCTGTTCCAGGTGCCGGGTGTATTCATGTGGCTTGGCTGTCGTTCGGGGGAAAGTACAGGCTATCCGCTGCACCATCCCTGCTTCAATATGGATGAGCATGCCCTGAAAACAGGAGTTGCGGCCCATCTGGCTGTTGCAGACCGTTTTCTGAACAGCGATATTGTTTTGAACCGGAAGTAATAAGATATGCCATGATGAGTGTGCAACAGTCCGTAACAGTTCAGGCACTCCCTGAACTGTTACGGCATACGACCATTTTGAATCTCTTAATACTCCGGCACCACCGGCACCGCATCCGCCGGAATCGGGCACACATACCCGGAGACGGTCCGCTTCTCAAACTCTGCCCGTGCCCGGACCAGAATCTCCGGTTTCTGCATCAGGTCTACTGTGGCAGCCGCCAGCACCTTCCCCGCATGAACCGCTGCCTTGTGGCCGATTCCGGTCCGGTCGCAGGACACGTTCTGCCAGCTGTGGCCCGGACACCCGTTGGGCCATGCGGCCACATGGATCTGGGCCGTAGGGGTCAGCCAGCTGACATCCCCCACGTCCGTGGAGCCTGCCTTAAATGCTTCCCCTTTATAAAGGGGTGCCAGGAACGCGTTCATGGCATGGCCGCACTCTGCCCGCTGCTTCTCCACTTCTTCCCGGGCCCCGGGATCATTCTCCGCAGCCACTCCCGGCACTTCATCACTTCCCGGATAAGTCTGTGCCAGGGCATCAGCAAAAGCATTCTCCTCGTCTGTGTAGACCGGAACCCCCAGCTCCTTAAAATTGTCATACAGCACCTGCTCCAGCACATGGTTGCTGACCGTATCTGCCAGTCCGTCGATAAACTGCCGTTCATAGGTGGTATCCGTCATCAGGGCGGCTCCCTGGGCAATCCGGTCTACCCGCTCCTGAAGCTCTACCGCCTCGGACACATGGTTGGACCGCACCATGTAGAGCACGCTGGCCCTGGGCTGGACCACATTGGGGCTGCATCCGCCGGCATCGGTGATGGCATAGTGAATCCGCGCCTTGTCGCTCATATGCTCCCGCAGAAACTGTACGCCCATATTCATCAGTTCCACCGCATCCAGGGCGCTGCGTCCCTTCTCCGGGGCGCCGGCTGCATGGGAGGCTACCCCTTTGAACTTGTACTGGACCTGGATGCAGGAGTTGCTGGAACCGGTAGCCACCTCATTGACATCCTCCGGATGCCAGGTCAGGGCCGCGTCCAGGTCTTTCCACACCCCGTCCCGGGCCATGAAGGCCTTGGCTGCACCGCCCTCCTCGCCGGGGCAGCCGTAAAGAATCACCGTCCCGGGCTGCTTCGTCTCCTCCAGATATGCTTTTACTCCAAGGGCCGCAGCAAATGCTCCCGCCCCCAGCAGATTGTGACCGCAACCATGGCCGCAGCCGCCAGATACCAGCTCCTGCCGCTCAAGGCTTCCCGCTTTCTGGGACAGTCCGGAAAGTGCATCATACTCAGCCAGAATCCCGATCACCGGACGCCCGCTTCCATAGCTGGCGGAAAATGCTGTCGCTATGCTGCAGATCCCCCGCTCCACCCGGAAGCCTTCCTGCTCCAGGGTTCTGCAGTATAGGTCTGCTGACTTCTCCTCCTGCAAGGACAGCTCCGCATACTCCCAGATCTGGTCTGCAATCTCTGTTACCAGTCCGGCTTTTGCTTCAATGGCATCAACTGCCAGTCGTTTCTCTCTAATCATAATTCCAACCCCCTCTTTCTATTTAAAATAATCCGGATACCGCCCCATCAGCTCTTCTTTTTCCAGGGCATGACGGCTGAGATGCTGGGACATCAGACTCTCGGCAAGATCCCTGTCATGGTTCTCGATGGCACGGCATATCTCATGATGGTCCGTCACTGTTCTGGCATGATCCAGCGCCTTCATCGCCAAAACACGGAGCCGGTCGAAATGCATCATCTGGGAACTGAGCAGATTATACGACCACTGTTTTCTGACAGCTTCAAACAAAAGACGGTGAAACTCGTTGTCCAGATAGATAAGTTCCAGTCCCTTTTCCTGTTCCAGGCAAAGCTCCTGGCTGGCCAGATTGGCATTGATCTTGATAGAATACTCCTTAGGAATCGAAACACACGCAATGCGGAGGACCGCCAGCTCCAGAACAAGGCGCACGAATTTCGCCTCCTCAATGATCGCGTAATCAATTTTGCTGATATAGCTCCCTCTCTGGGGCTGGATCTCTACAAGACCATTTTTACTGAGCTCAATCAGTGCTTCCCGGACAGGAGTCCGCGACAAGTGCATCAGGGAGGCAGTCTCATTCTCACTGATCACGGAACCCGGTTCAAGTTCGAGATTGACAATATTCTGCCTCAATACCCGGTATGCGTAACCTCTCGCATTCTCTGTCGGCAATTTATCTGGAATAATCACAATAGATACCTCTCTTTTGCTTTTCAGCCTGATAGGACTAGTATACAATAAACCCGCATTTTTGAAAAGCCAAAAATCAAATATCAACTTCGTTTAGTATGTTAGTATATAAGTTGAATAGTCTATAAAAAAATTATTTCCAAAATTTTTGTTGTAAATTGGGCATTTTAAACAAATCAACAATATATTTAAAACAAATATTGACATTATTGTGAATCAGTTATAGTATGGTAGTATATTAGAAAACAAGTAGGAGGATTTATTTATGAAAAAGTTCAAAAAAGTGGCGGCTATTGGTATGGCAGCAGTCATGGCAGCCGGAATGATGACCGGATGCGGAGGTTCCGAGAAAGCCAGTGACGCACCGGCCGCTGTTTCCGCCGCGCCCGATTCGGCTGAAGGTGAAAAAGCGGATGCACCGGCCGCATCATCTGGTTCCGGCAAAGGCTACAAGATCGGCTTCTCTAACTCCTTCAACGGCAACAGCTACCGTCAGAACATGGAAAAGTATGCCCAGGAGGCAGCGGATCTTCTCATAGCCAGTGGTGAGATTGCAGACTTCAAGTTTGCCGAGGCCAATCAGGACGCCAGCAAACAGCAGCAGCAGATCCAGAACTTTATTCTGGATGGCATGGACGCCATCATCATTGACCCGATCTCCGCTACTGCCCTGACCGACGTTATCCAGGAAGCTTCCGATGCTGGAATTCCTTGTATTATCGTCAATGACGGACCTGTAGAAAGTGACGCTGAGCTCTGCTACCAGATCAACTTCGATACCATCGACCAGATGGCTACCCTGACAAAATATGTTTGTGAGGCTATCGGCGGTAAAGGCAATATTATTGAGCTGCGTGGAACTGCAGGCGCAGAATTCGACAATATCGCGCATGAGGGTGTTATACAAACTCTTAAGGATTATCCGGATATCACGGTAGTTGCAGAGATCTATACTGACTGGACCGGTTCCAAGGCCCAGACAGAGCTCGCTTCTGTACTTCCCACTCTGGATGATGTGGCAGGTATCGTGACACAGGGAGGTGATTCCTATGCTGCGGTACAAGCTTTCGAAGCAGCTGGAAAAGAGCTTCCGGTCATCGGCGGTGACAACCGCGGCTATTTCCTTAAATGGTGGGCGAATGAAGCTCCGGAAGGATATGACACTCTGTCCGTATCCTCCAACCCATGGGATGGCGCTACAGCTGTGTATGTTGCATGCGATATTCTGAGCGGCGAATATAACGTACCGAAGGATATGGTGCATCCCTTTGGTGTTGTTACAGCCGACGAGGTCAAGAATTTCTCTGATGTGGCCGATGAAGATATCTGCTGTCCTACATATGACCGTGAGTGGGTAAGAGAGAACTTATACAAATAACGCGGACACACCACCAGTCAATGAAAGTCCGGTGGACGCAGATAGTAACAGCTACATGTACAGACCGCAGGGGTGTACAGATTGCGGGATTTTCCAGATTCCGCTCCGGGACAAGCCATTCAGCGCCTGTCTTCCAGTACCATGTTCCCCAGACGGCGGCCGTACAAGTAGCTGTTGTTATATACAAAGAAAGGAACTATTATGAATAACTCTATTATTTCGTTCATGCAGCAGGCAAGAGCAGATGCGGATATTGTAGATTTAAGCTACCGGTTCGAGCCCGACATGCCGGTGTGGCCAACCCACGCCCGGTATGGGGCTGTTATCTACGAATCCTATGACTGGACCGGCGTATCCATGCATAGGCAGGTAACCTACGGGGAACACTCCGGGACCCATATTGATGCTCCCAGACATTTTTTCAGGGAGGGTAAATCCATCGACCAGATGGACCCGGCCTGTGTCATGGGAAGAGCAGTTACCATTGATGCTTCCTTTTTACAGCCATGTGAAGCCTACACCCTGGAGCATCTTAAGCGCTTTGAAACAGAGCATGGCACAATTGAAGCCGGAGATATTGTATTGTTCCGCTTTGGCTGGGATGACCGCTACGGAACCGGTGCGCAGACAGTGGAATTCCTAAAAGACTGGTCCGGTCTGGGAAAGGATGCCGCCCAGTATCTGTATGACCGGGGGGTAGCCGCCGTGGGAACCGACGCCCTGGCACTGGACCCCTTTGGAAGTCCGGACTATCCCTGCCACCAGATTCTGCTTGGACATGGGACACCGATTCTGGAGAATGTAGCGAACCTGAAACTATTGCCACCTTTCTCTTATGTCATCGGATTGTTTACAAAATTTAAGGACGGTTCAGGGTCTCCGATTAATATGGTAGCATTTGTCCAGCGGCGGCAGCCGTAAGAAAGGTGTGTGTTAAGTGAAAAAAAAGGAAAACCAGGCACCTTACCTGGAACTCATCGAAATCGATAAATTTTTTGGAATCACCAAGGCACTTCAGAAAATCAGCCTTCAGCTGTATGCCGGGGAGGTCATTGGATTAGTAGGACCAAACGGCGCCGGAAAATCTACCATGATGAAGGTTATCACAGGTGTACTTCCTCCCACTGCAGGTGCCATAAAGGTGGATGGGAAGGTGATGGAAAAATACACCACCAAGGAAGCCAAGGAGACAGGAATCGCCTGTGCATACCAGGATCTCTCTCTCTGCACTAATCTGAGTGTATATGAGAATTTCGCCATACTGAACGTAGATCACGGCCTGATCTCAAAGCCCGGATGGCGCAATAAAGCAAAGCAGGAAACCAGGGATCTGCTGGAACGTTATTTTCCTGGCAATCATATTGACATTATGAAGACCGTGGAGCATTTGTCCCTGGCAGAACGACAGATCGTGGAAATATGCAAGACCCTGATGGCCGACAACCTGAAAATCCTGATTCTGGATGAGCCTACGTCTGCCCTTTCCACAGATAAGGCCGAGCAGCTCCACCAGGTAGTCCATGAACTTTCAGAAAAAGGTGTTGCGATCATCTACATTTCCCACAAGCTTGACGAGATCCGCAAGGTCGCAGACCGCATTGTAATGATGCGCAATGGCCAGAACTGCGGGGAATGCGATCCGGATGTCATCTCCACGGAAGAGCTGGTCGGCATGCTCGGCGGAGAAGGAAAGAAAACCAGAAATACAGAAAAGGAAAAGGTCCATACCGGAAACCGGGTGATTGATATCCAGAACCACAGCAGCCATGGACTGTATAATATCAATATGCATGTGGACCGGGGAGAGATCGTCGGCATCTCAGGACTCGTAGGCTCCGGACAGACAGATCTTCTGAACATCATTTACGATGCGAGGAAGCGGACCGGCCAGGAGAAGGACGGCGTAAAGGTCGATGCGACCGTCTCCTATGTCAGCGGCGACCGTGCAAAGGAGGGTGTGTTCCATCTGTGGGATATTTCTGACAATACCCTCATCAGCAACCTGAAAAATGTCACCACGGGACTCTTCCTGGACAAAAAGAAATCCCAGGAGCTTTCCCAGACATGGTATGACAAGCTGAAATTCAAGGCAGAGGGCATTCACAGCCCCATCATGTCCCTTTCCGGCGGCAACCAGCAGAAGGCCCTGATTGCCAGAGGTATTGCCTCCGGCGCTGACCTGATCATCCTCAACGACCCGACAGCCGGTGTGGATATCGAAACAAAACAGGAGATCTACGGACTCCTTTACGAGGCCAAAGCCCAGGGCAAGGCCGTGCTGATCTACTCAACAGAGGACTCGGAGATTGAAATCTGCGACCGGGCCTACATCATGCATGAAGGGGAAATTACAGAGGAACTGGCCGGTGAGAACATTACCGTATCCAACATTGTAAAAGCCTCCTTCAAGAACGTGAAGCATGATACCACGGTCCGGGAGGAGAAACAGTCCCTTGCACGCAGGATCCTGTCCTCAAGACTTTTGCTTCCGGTAGCAACCATGCTGATCATCATCGCAGTCAACGGATACATGAATCCACGAATCATCTCCTATATGGGCTTCCGGATGCTGGTATCCTCCGCAGTACCGCTGGTATTTGCCGCTCTGGGGCAGATGTTCATTGTGGTGGCAGGTGATATTGATATGGGAAATGGTTATTCCATAGCCCTGGTCAATGTACTGGTAGCAATCATACTGACCGGCAATCCGCTGGTCGGGCTGGTCAGTCTCCTGGTATTTATAGCTGCCTACATGGGAATGGGCGCGCTGATCCATCTGCGCAATATTCCCTCCATCGTTGTAACCTTAGGTGCCCAGTTTGTGTGGCAGGGCATTGCGCTGGTGATTGCCCCCTCCCCGGGCGGCTCCTGCCCGGAATGGCTGAGTGCATTTTACAAAATTAAATTCCCGGTCATTCCAATGCCCATAGTCCTGTGTGTGGCAGGCGGTGTTGTCTGCTGGTACATCCTCTTCCGCGCCAAATACGGAATGATCCTGCGCGGAATCGGAAATAACCCCATTGCCGTAGAGCGTTCCGGCTGGTCCTATCTGACCGCAAAAATGACGGATTATGCATTATCCGGCCTGATGGTGGTTCTGGCAGGTACCTTTTATACCGCGGTCTGCTTAAGCGCAGATGCCAATGCCTCCGCATCATTCTGTATGCTGTCCATAGCCACGGTTATTCTGGGCGGCTGTGAAATGTCGGGCGGCATCGTAACTCCCATTGGTGTAGTATGCGGTGTGATTGCAATGTCCTTTATTACAACGCTCCTCAATACTTTCCAGGTGGATTCCAACTATCAGACAGCCGTGACCGGACTGATCCTCATCGCTGTACTTGCGATCCGTCTGGTTACAAACCGGAAGGAGGGCAGAAAATCATGAAAAAGATTTCTGATAAATATGCATTTATATGGCCTTTGGCCGGATGTCTGGTCCTTTGGATCGCCATCACTATGGTTTCCGGCAAATTCTCGATGGATATGCTGTTCTCCGCCGCAAAGCTGTGTTCCTTCGCCCTGCTTCTGGCCTTAGGACAGATGGTAGTTGTTACCAGCGGCGACGGAGCCATAGACCTTTCCCAGGTCTACATCCTGACCCTGACCGCTTATGTCTCCTGCACAGTCATGAATGTCAATATCCTTCTGGGGCTGACTGTTGCCATTCTGGTAGGTGCGCTCTGCGGATTTGTCAATGGCCTGATCAACATTTACCTGAAGGTACCTGCCATGATAACGACACTGGCAACCGGATACATTATCTTTACCATAGTCCTGGTCGCTGCCCCCAGCATGAAGGCATTGCCGGCGGCTTCCTTTGTAAAGTTCATTAACCTGCGGATCGGCGGATTGTCCATGCTGACGGTTCTCTGCATCCTCGTTGCAGTCCTGCTGGGAATCCTGATGTATATGACACCCTATGGCAAGCAGCTTCACGGCGTAGGCCAGAAACGGCTGGCGGCGCACTATGCCGGTATTTCCGTGAACCGGGTCGTGATCACTGCTTTCATCCTGGGTGGGGCGCTGTGCGGCCTCTCTGGAGCACTCTGCGGTGCATTCAACGGCGGCGCATTCCAGGATATGGGTTCCACCTACTTCCTTCCCTCTGTGGCAGCTGCCTTTGTAGGCGGAACCGCGGCTGGCGGCGGAAAATCCAATGTAGCTGGTGTATGCTTCGGCGCACTGATGATGTCCTTCCTGTCCACCTTCCTGAATGCGGCTAATCTGTCGCCGGGAACACAGAAGCTGATCCAGGGCGCTATCCTGGTACTGATTCTGGTTGCTTCTGTAAAAAATGACAGCGTAAAGAAATAATCCTGCTGGGTTTTCAAAGAAAATGGCCCGCTGTGTGATCACAGCAGACCATTTTCTATCTTTTATTTTCGTAACGTATCCATACAGAAAAGCACCAGTGTTGCTTTTCGTATATCAGAGTGTGTTTCATACGCACTTTAAGGCATTCAGATATCTCAAGGCTGTTGCCTCACAGCACCTTTGCCAGAAAATCCTTTAACCTTGGATGCTGCGGATTTTCAAATATATCCTCCGGGCTTCCCTGCTCCAGGAGCATCCCGTCTGCCATGAACAGCACCCGGTTGCCTACCTCGCGGGCAAAGCCCATCTCATGGGTCACACAGACCATGGTCATACCCTCTTTGGCCAGCTCCTTCATAACATCCAGAACCTCCCCCACCATCTCCGGATCCAGGGCTGAGGTCGGCTCATCAAAAAGCATCACCTCCGGCTCCATGGCCAGGGCGCGGACGATGGCCACACGCTGCTTCTGACCACCGGAAAGCTGGATGGGATACGCATCCGCCCGGTCCTTAAGTCCTACCCTATCCAGAAGGGCCAGAGCCTTCTCCCGGGCTTCCTCCCGGTTCATTCCCTTCACCTTGACCGGTGCCAGAATCATGTTATCCAGAATAGTCATATGGGGAAACAGATTAAAATGCTGAAATACCATGCCCATCTTCTGGCGGAGTTTGTCGATATCCAGCTTCACCATATTGCCATTGGCATCCTTGTATTTCTTCTTTGTGATATCCACACCGTCAAAGATGATGGCACCGCCCGTAGGCTCCTCCAGCAGATTCAGACTGCGCAGGAAGGTGGATTTACCGGAACCGGAGGGCCCGATCACCACCATCACGTCGCCCTTGTTGATATCTACGGTCACACCGTCCAGGGCTTTGATGACACCCATCTTGTAGTGTTTCTTCAAATCGCTGACCTGGATCAGACTATCTCTTGTCGCCACGGCTCATCCTCCTCTCAAAATAGGCAATGATCTTGGATGTCGGGAAGCACAGGCAGAAATAAATTGCCGTAGCTACCAGCAGCGGCTCGATGATCACAAACGTCGCGCCCTTCACCGCATTGACCGCGGACATAATATCCTGCACACCGATGGTATATGTAATAGCGGATTCCTTGATGATCACCACGAACTCATTGGCAATGGCCGGCAGAATGTTCTTCAAGGCCTGGGGCAAAATAATATACCGCAGGTTCTGGGCTTGGGAAAGTCCCAGGGAACGTGCCGCCTCCGTCTGCCCGCCGTCAATGGACTGGATTCCGGAACGGATGATCTCACACAGATATGCGCCGGAGTTCATGCCCAGGGCTACCACACCCGGGAAAAAACGGTCAAACTTAATAAATCCGAACATCTGGAAGGACGGCAGCTTCACCAGCCCGAACACCCCATAGTAAATAATGAAAATCTGCACCAGAACCGGCGTGGACCGCAGAATCTCCACATAAGCCGTGGCAATAAAATCCAGGGGATTGAAACGGCTGATCCAGGCCATGACCCCTTCCTCCCGCTGGTGTCCGTCCTGGTCAATCCCCAGGAAACGCAGGGGGCGCACATTGGACAGCCGCATCAGCGCCAGAACCAGGGCGATGCAGAAACCAATGGCTACTGTAAACAGGGACAAAAGAACCGTAACCAGAAGCCCCTGCTTAAATAGCTGTGTATATGGCATGATCTTCACAAAATTATCTAACTGGATAAATGAATCCATGGGAGTGCTCCTTTCCAAAAGGTTGCCGGGACAAAGCCATTGCCCAGGCATACGGGAGAGTGCGTGTGAACGGCATCCAAATATGTATATTCAGGCTTCACAGAATCTGTGAAGCCTGAACTGTTTTCACAATTGTTTTAGTTTGCTGTCTGTGCATTACCTGCATCATCCAGAAGCCCTTCGTACTTCTCACCAGAAGCCAGCTCGTTGGCCTCTGCAATGAATTTCTCCATGGTACCGTCCTCGAGGGCCTTGGCAATAGCCTCGTTGACTCCGGCCAGCAGAGCTTCATTGCCCTTGCAGACACCGATGGAGGAACCTTCCATCTCATAAGGCACATCCATGACGATCTCCAGATCCGGATAGTTCTTCTGGTAGCTCTTGGCCACATCGGTCTCAATGTAAGCGGCATCCATCTTGCCTGCCAGCAGCTCGGAGATGATGTCCGTTACCTTGGGAAGGGCCACAATGTCAGCATCCGGGCTGTTGGTGGTGGCCAGATCCATCTGGATAGAACCGATCTGTGCACCTACAGAAACCTCTGGCTTGTTGATGGCTTCAAAGGTATTGAAGGTATCGGCATTGGCCTTAACCGTCACCAGGGACTGGCCGCCCATATAGTACAGATCAGAGAAATCCATGATCCCTTCGCGCTTGGGATCCGGGGACAGACCAGCCATACCAAGATCCACAGACTTGGTCTGCAGCTCACTTAAAACACCGTCAAAGTCTACGGTAACCACTTCCAGTTCCAGGCCCAGGTAATCTGCGATATACTTTGCCAGCTCCATGTCGAATCCGGCCAGAGTGGGGGTTCCATCCTCTCCGATTGCATAAAATTCATAGGGAGCGAAGTCCGGACTGGTAGCTACAGTCAGCTTGCCGGGTGTAACCGTCGTGATCTCTGCTTTTGCCTCCACAGCCTCTGTCTCTGTCTCTGCTGCTCCTTCTGTGGTTGTCTCCTCAGATGCCTTTGCCTCCGTAGCTGCGACTGTCGTCGCCTCGGTGGCCGGTGCCGGTGCACTGCTTCCGCCACATGCTGTCATGGATGCAGCCATAGTAGCTGCCAGTGCCAGTGCTAAAAATTTCTTTTTCATAATGATCCTCCTCATAAAATCTCATTTTATAAAGTTGCATATGTAATGCATAAATATAAAAACACTAACAATTATCCATTATACCCGTTTTTTCTAATTTATCAAGTAAAAAGTTAATATTCCCACAATTTTTCAGTTACAGTTCACGGGGCGTGGAAAACTGGACAAAAACAGACGCCAAGCTC
>CAJTOW010000046.1 GCA_910577655.1 uncultured Lachnospiraceae bacterium
TCTCCCACAAAGTGGAGCGCACAGCTACCGGAAAGCAATTTTCAGACACACTCTAGAAAATATGACCGAAAAGGAGCATTTCCTCTATGAAAACACAAGACAATTCTTCTGGAATTTCACAACGGCTGTCTTCAGCCAGACACCTGCTTATCGGGCTGGGGGAGGAGTGGCAGATCCGTCCGGACCAGGAGCCGGAAAGAGTGGAAAAGATTGAAAAAGCCTATGAATCTCTTTACCAGATTCTGGCAGATAAGGATTATTTTATAGTGACCATGGCTACTGATGCCAGGATCTATACTACCCGGCTGGGCAGCGCCACAGAACGGGTGGCAGATGTGGAGCCAAAGACAAAGGAGGCCTTTTCCTGCACCGCAGACCCGGAGACCATGGCCCGTATGGACCGGATTTTTCCCCCGGTGAATCGTCTTTTGGACGTAAGAGAGCGCAGGATCGTGGCTCCCTGCGGCAATGAGACCTGGCGTCAGTGTTCCCGGGGATGTACGAAGGACATCTGGGAGCCGGGGGAGATTCCGGATGATATCTGCCCCCACTGCGGGGCGTCCCTTACAGGGAACACTAAGGATGCGGTTCCCTACATAGAAGAGGGATATCTGCCCCAGTGGAATCATTTCACCCGGTGGCTGTCCGGTACCTGGAACAAGGAGCTGCTGATCCTGGAGCTGGGCGCAGGATTCCGGGATCCGTCGGTGATCCGCTTCCCCTTTGAACGGACTGCCTATGTGAACCAGAGATCACATCTCATCCGCGTCCACAAAAAATTCCCCCAGATCACAAAGGAGCTGGCGGAACGTGGGGAAAGTGTCCGGGAGGATTCTGTAGACTGGATCCGTAACAGTTCAAGGGGTGTCTGAACTGTAAACCGGGGTCTGGAACAAAATCAACAAAATCTTGAGCATTCATAAAAATTATGTTAAAGTTAATGGGAAAGCAAAAGGAGATACACATGACAGCGATCATCGATTATGACGCAGGGAATCTGCGTAGTGTAGAGAAGGCTCTTCTGGCCCTGGGGGACAAGCCGGTCATCACCCGCGATCCGGAGACCATCCGGAGGGCAGACCGGGTGATACTGCCGGGGGTGGGGGCCTTTGGAGATGCCATGGCCAGACTCCGTCAGTATGGTCTGGTGGAGGTGATCCGCCAGGTGGCCGGCAGCGGGAAGCCCTTTTTCGGCATCTGCCTGGGACTCCAGCTTCTGTTTGAAGAAAGTGAGGAGAGTCCGGGGGTGGAAGGTCTGGGACTTCTTAAAGGGAAGATCCTGCGGATCCCCGACTGTCCAGGGCTCAAGATCCCCCATATGGGCTGGAACAGTCTGGCGGTTCGTCCGGGTTCCCGGCTTTTTGCGGGGATCGGGGATGGGGCTTATGTATATTTTGTCCACTCCTATTATCTGAAGGCGGAGCGGGAGGAAGAAGTGGCGGCTTCCACAGAGTACAGCACCCGGATCCATGCGGCTGTGGAGAAGGGCAGTCTCTTCGCCTGCCAGTTTCACCCGGAGAAAAGCAGTGACACAGGACTTCAGATCCTCAAAAATTTTATCAGCCTTTGATGGGATAGGGCGGACAGGAGTGGCATATGTTTACTAAAAGAGTGATCCCTTGTCTGGATGTGCATAACGGAAGGGTCGTAAAGGGTGTCAACTTCGTGAATCTGCGGGATGCCGGGGATCCGGTGGAGATCGCCAGGGCCTATGACCAGGCAGGCGCCGACGAGCTGGTGTTTCTGGATATCACCGCTTCCTCCGATGACCGGGAGACGGTGGTGGATATGGTACGGCGGGTCGCGGAGACGGTGTTCATTCCCTTTACAGTAGGCGGCGGGATCCGTACCACCGCAGATTTCCGCAGACTTCTGCGGGAAGGAGCAGACAAGATTTCCATCAATTCCTCTGCCATCAATACTCCAAAGCTGATCTGCGATGCGGCAGACAAGTTTGGCAGGCAGTGTGTGGTGGTGGCTATTGATGCCAGACGCCGTCCGGACGGCAGCGGCTGGAACGTATACAAGAACGGCGGACGGGTCGATACAGGCCTGGACGCGGTGGAGTGGGCCATGGAGGCAGACCGCCTGGGAGCAGGTGAGATCCTTCTGACCAGCATGGACTGTGACGGAACCAGGGCAGGCTATGACACTGAGCTTACGGCCCGGATCGCAGAGGCTGTCCGTGTACCGGTGATCGCCTCCGGCGGCGCCGGGAGAAAGGAACATTTCTATGACGCCCTGACAGTGGGAAAGGCGGACGCGGTTCTGGCAGCATCCCTGTTCCACTATAAGGAGCTGGAGATCCGGGAACTGAAGGAGTATCTTCAGGGGCGGGGAGTTTCTGTGCGGCTGTAGTGCTCCATCCGACCAGGATAAAAGATACTATAATAAAGTGAGGAAAAAACAATGGGAGCAATTGCAAATGACTGGCTGGCGCCATTAAGCGCGGAATTTAAAAAACCATATTATAAAAAGCTGTATGAGACAGTAAAACATGAATACGAGACAAGGCAGATCTTTCCGGATGCCAATGATATCTTCAACGCATTTGACTTCACCCCCCTTTCCCAGGTGAAGGTGGTGATTCTGGGCCAGGATCCCTATCACAATGTGGGGCAGGCCCATGGGCTCTGCTTCTCGGTGAAGCCGGATGTGGATATTCCGCCGTCCCTGGTGAATATATACAAGGAGCTTCATGACGATCTGGGATGCGAGATTCCCAATAACGGCTACCTGGTGAAATGGGCAAAGCAGGGGGTCATGCTCCTCAACACAGTGTTGACCGTCCGTGCCCATGCGGCCAATTCCCACCGGAATATGGGCTGGGAAGAGTTCACCGATGCTGCCATCCGGATCCTCAATGATCAGGACCGGCCAATGGTATTCATCTTGTGGGGACGTCCGGCACGGATGAAGAAATCCATGCTGAACAATCCAAAGCATCTGATCCTGGAGGCGCCTCATCCAAGCCCCCTTTCCGCACACAGCGGCTTCTTCGGCAGCAGGCCTTTCAGCCAGACCAATGCCTACCTGGAAGCCAACGGCATAGAGCCTATTGACTGGCAGATCGAAAATGTCTGACAAGGATACATGGCAGTTCAGGGTATCTGAAATACTGCGATACAAAAACATTTAGAAAGGGTGACTTACGAACGTGATTGAGATATTAAAGGTGGTGGTTCTGGGGATTGTGGAGGGTTTTACCGAATGGCTTCCCATCAGCAGCACAGGCCACATGATCCTGGTGGACGAGATCATCCACCTGAATGTGACAGAGGATTTCAGGACCGTGTTCCGGGTTGTGATCCAGCTGGGCGCGATTCTGGCGGTGGTGCTTTTATATTTCCAGAAGCTGAATCCCTTTGATTCCGGCAAGACATCCAAACAGAGACAGCTGACCATCCAGCTATGGATGAAGATTGTGGTGGCCTGCATACCGGCAGGAGTGTTCGGTATCCTCTTTGACGACTGGATGGACGCGCATCTGTACAATGGCTATGTGGTAGCTGCCATGCTGGTCCTTTATGGAATCTTTTTCCTGCTTGTGGAGAAACGGAACCAGGGGGTTGAGTTCCGGATCCAGCGGGTTCACCAGATCTCCTTTCAGACAGCTTTCTATATCGGTCTCTTCCAGATCTTGTCACTGGTTCCGGGGACGTCCCGGTCTGGTGCCACGATTCTTGGCGCAATGATTCTGGGATGTTCCAGGGGGGCGGCGGCGGAGTTCTCCTTTTTCCTGGGAGTTCCCGTGATGTTTGGGGCCAGCCTGCTAAAGATCGTTAAGTTCGGTTTCCACTTTACGGTCATGGAGGCAGTCTATCTGATCCTGGGGATGGTCATTGCGTTTCTGGTCTCCGTGTATTCCATCAAATTCCTGATGGAGTATATCCGGCGCAACAGCTTCAGCTTCTTCGGATATTACAGAATTGTTCTGGGGGTAATCGTACTTTCTTATTTCGGAGTGACGGCGCTGCTTGGATAGCTGCATAACATGTATCCGGCAGCAGTCATCTGGCGGGATAGCAGAGTTGTTCCAGATGCAGAACTATATAATGGAAAGGTGTTGGGTTTATGAAATTTCGTTATTCTTTGAGCAGGAAGCAGAGTTTCCTGCTCCTGAGTGTGATCCCCCTTTATTTCATCTGCTGGGGGCTGGCGCTCCAGCCCTTTGGAAGTATCGTGGAGGGGCTGATCCGGATTGTGTGGGAGCCGGATTTTCTGATTACGGATTACTTTGTAGTGGGAGGGTTCGGTGCGGCCTTTATCAATGCCGGACTTCTGGCCCTGGTCAGTATCGCGCTCATCTATTTTTCAACCATGGACATGTCGGGGCATACCATCACCTCTGTCTGTCTGATGTTCGGCTTTTCGCTTTTTGGAAAGAATCTTTTAAATATCTGGCTGATCTTAGTCGGTGTTTTTCTGTATTCCGAATATCACAAATCCCCGCCGGGGAGATATCTTTATATCGGATTATATGGGACAAGTCTTTCTCCAATCATCACCCAGCTGATGCACATCGAGAATACCCCCTTTGCGGTCCGGCTGGGGCTGTGCGCGGCCATAGGAATCATCATAGGCTTCGTGCTGCCGCCGCTGTCTACCCATGTACATTATGCCCATAAGGGATATTCCCTTTATAATGTGGGTTTTGCAGGCGGCATCATCGCCACGGTGATTGTGTCCCTTTTCAAGTCTTTCGGCTATTCCGTAGAATCCCGGCTGATCTGGTATACAGGCGGAAACATTCTGTTTGCCGTGATTTTGTCGATCCTCTTTATAGGTATGATCCTCTTTGGCCTGATCTTTGGGGATCACCCGGTTGAGCATTACAAGAATATCTTAAAGTCCCGGGGCTGCGGCGGAACCGATTATCTGGTCAGCGAGGGGGGCTGTGCCACCCTGATCAATATGGGAGTCAATGGACTCTTTGTTACATTTTTCCTTCTGGCGGTGGGCGCGGACATCAATGGCCCCACCATCGGAGGCATCTTCACCGTAGTGGGTTTCAGCGCTACCGGAAAGACGGTCCGTAATATCGCCCCGGTGATGATGGGCGTCTGGCTGGCCAGTCTGGCAAAGCTCTGGTCCATTACGGATCCGTCAGCGACCCTGGCTCTGCTTCTTTCTACCACTCTGGCGCCCATTGCCGGAGAGTTCGGAGTCATAGCCGGACTTCTGGCCGGATTCCTCCACTCGTCGGTGGCCCTGAATGTGGGCATTGTCTACGGCGGCATGAACCTTTACAATAATGGTTTTGCAGGTGGTATCGTGGCTATCTTCCTGGTGCCGGTGATCCAGTCCGTCAAGGACAGGCAGGCCCGGGCACGTGGAGGGATCTCACTGTAGCGTAATGGTTCAGGCATTCCCTGAACTGTTGCAGGGCAGCTGCATTTCTGCCGGTTTTTGTCATTGGAGTATGCAGGCGAAGGCGTACTGTTCAGAAAAATATCTGGACTGGTGCGCCTTTTATGTTGTGGCCAGTTCCGAACTGGCGGCGGTTTCAGTATCACGGCAAAGGAAGATTTTCGTAACAGTTCAAGGGGAATCTGAACTGTTACGGATTTTTTGTTTTGTGGGAAACAGAGTATGACAGCAAACATTTCTGTACATAATAACGGTAAAATTATAACGAACATTTGCGAAATCCGGTAACATTTTGTCGTAAAATGCAAAAAACATAAAAATCTGTTTCACTAATTATAAAAAAACACGAAAAAACAGAAAAATGGCTAATATATTAGTTGACCAGATGTAACTTGTATGGTACAATGAAGTCACCAGGAAAAAGCAACGTAACTAACGGCGTTTCCGGAGTCTGATTCCGGATGCCAGCCAAAACAAAAAGGAGGAAGTACTACTATGAAAATGACATTCCGTTGGTATGGGGCAAACAGTGATTCCATCTCCCTGAAGCAGATCAAGCAGATCCCCGGCATGACCGGCCTTATGGGTGTGCTGGATTACAAGGCAGCCGGAGAGGTGTGGACCGAGGAGGAGATCAAGGCCTATGTGGACGAAGTCCACGCAGCTGGTCTTGAGTGCGAGGTCATCGAGAGCGTCAATGTCCATGAGGACATCAAGATGGGCCTGCCCACCCGGGACAAGTACATCGAGAATTACATCATCACCATCCGCAATCTGGCCAAGTTCGGCGTCAAGGTGATCGTGTACAACTTCATGCCGGTTCTGGACTGGCTCCGTACCGACCTGGCGCGGGAGATCGAGGAGGATGGCTCCAACAGTCTGTACTACGATGAGGCAGAGCTGGGCACCATGTCTCCCCTGGATATTGTGAAGAAGACCGCTGACAACAGCAACGGGTTCAGTCTTCCCGGCTGGGAGCCGGAGCGTCTGGCAGAGCTGGAGAAGACCCTGGAGCAGTACAAGAGCGTGACTCCGGATATTCTCCGGGAGAACTACAAGTACTTCCTGGATAAGGTGATTCCGGTATGTGAGGAAGTAGGCGTGAAGATGGCAGTGCATCCGGATGATCCCGCATGGCCGATCTTTGGTCTGCCCCGTATTTCCCACAGCCAGGAGGATTTTGACAAGATTGTGGCTCTTCATGATTCACCGGCCAATGCACTGTGCCTGTGCACCGGCTCTCTGGGCTCCAACCCGGATAATGATATTCCGTCCATTATCCGTCATTTCGGTGAGATGGACCGGATTGCCTGCCTGCATATCCGCAACGTGAAATTCCTGGGCTACCGCCGTTTCCGTGAGGCGGCACATCTGTCCCGCACCGGTGATCTGGATCTGTTTGAGATCGTTAAGGCAGTATATGATACCTGCCCCCATGACATCTATGTCCGTCCGGACCATGGCAGAATGATCTGGGACGAGGTTGCACGTCCTGGCTATGGCTTGTATGACCGTGCCCTGGGCGCCGAGTATCTGGAAGGCCTCTGGGAAGCCATCGACAAGATGGAGAAAGCAAAATAAAGGGAAGCAGTTCAGAAGGACGCCGGTATCTTCCTGTCCCATGCTTTTGGGGAGGAAGATACCCGTACGAACGGAGATGGGCCGAGCGCCATATCATACAGAAAACGGTGCCGCAGACACGCGTTCGTGTGCATAAGGAGTCTTCTGTATGATATGGCAAAGGCAGCAGACAGCAGGGAGGCATGGTATGCATATTGCAGAACGACTCAGCGGAGAAACCGGACGGGATTATGCCATGCGTGTACTGAAGGATAATATCATTCGTCTGGAGCTGGAGCCCGGTTCGATCATCAGTGACCGGGAGCTGGCAGCCGGGATGAATCTGTCCCGGACCCCCGTGAGGGAAGCATTTCTGGAACTGGCAAAGGTGAAGATTGTGGAGATCTATCCCCAGAGAGGGACCATGGTTTCCTTTATCGACTACAATCTGGTGGAAGAAGCCCGGTTCATCCGCAGTGTTCTGGAGGTGGCTGTGGTGAGACTGGCCTGCGGGCTAATCACGCCGGAACAGATGGAGGAGCTGGAGGACAATATCCGTCTCCAGAAGTTCTACCATCAGAATCTTTCGGTAGAGCGGATGCTGGAACTGGACAATGAGTTTCACAGAATGCTCTTCTGGATTGCCAACAAGCGGCAGGCCTATGAGATGATGGATAGGATTACCATTCATTTTGACCGGGTCCGGAATCTGGCAATCAGCGCGGTGAAAGAGCACAAATGGATGGAAGAGCATTACAACATTTACGAGGCAGTCCGTGACAATGACCCGGAGCAGGCGGCCAGACTGATGGAGACACATCTCAAACGTTACCAGGTCGACGAAGAGGCGATCAGGCAGAGCTATCCGCAATATTTTAGGCACCATAAATAAAAGGAAGGAAGATTAACATGAAACTGACATTAAAAGGCCTGAAGGATACCGCCGCGTGGGAAGCGGCAGGGATCAAGCTTCCGGCATATGATATTGAGCATGTGGCAGAAGAGACAAAGAAGGCTCCGGTATGGGTACATTTCGGCGCCGGCAACATTTTCCGTATCTTCATCGGTGGTCTGGCTGACAAGCTGATTCAGGAAGGGGAGATGGAGAAGGGCATTACCTGCGTGGAGACCTTTGATTTCGATGTAATTGACAAGATCTACGAGCCGTATGACAATCTGGTGCTGGCTGTGACCCTGAAGGCAGACGGTTCCACTGACAAGGCAGTCATCGGATCCCTGACTGAGGCGGTCCATGCCAAGTCCTCTGATGCCCGGGAATGGGCGCGGCTGAAAGAGATTTTTGTAAATCCCGGTCTCCAGATGATCTCCTTTACCATCACGGAGAAGGGATATGCGTTAAGAAGTGCTGACGGCAATTTCTTCCCCTTCGTCCAGGCAGATATTGACAATGGCCCGGAGAAGCCGGGGGCAGCTATGGCCGTAGTATGCGCGCTGCTCTATGAGCGCTACAAAGCCTGCAAGGCCCCCCTGGCTGTGGTATCCATGGACAACTGCTCCCACAATGGGGAGAAGCTGCAGAGTTCCATCGTCGCCATGGCCCAGGAGTGGGAGAAGAAGGGCTTTGTGGATGCAGGTTTCCTGGCTTATCTGACTGACGAGAAGCAGGTTTCCTTCCCGTGGTCCATGATCGACAAGATCACCCCAAGGCCAGCAGATTCTGTATGCGAAGAGTTAAAGAAGGCCGGTGTGGAGGATATGGATCCGGTCATCACATCCAAGAAGACTTATATCGCTCCCTTCGTCAACGCAGAGGGGCCCCAGTACCTGGTGATTGAGGACAAGTTCCCCAACGGACGTCCGGCACTGGAGAAGGCAGGCGTCTATATGACTGACCGGGATACAGTCAACAAGGTAGAGCGCATGAAGGTGACTACCTGCCTGAATCCGCTTCACACTGCTCTGGCCGTGTACGGCTGCGTCCTGGGCTATACCCTGATCGCAGACGAGATGAAGGACGCAGAGCTTAATAAGCTGGTTCATGAGATCGGCCCCACCGAGGGTATGCCGGTGGTGACGGATCCCGGCATCCTTTCCCCGGTAGATTTCGTGGACGAGGTGATCAACGTGAGGATCCCGAATCCCTTCATGCCGGATACGCCCCAGCGTATTGCCACGGATACCTCCCAGAAGGTAGGCATCCGCTATGGTGAGACCATCAAGTCCTATGTGGCAAAATATGGCGATGCAAAGAAGCTGACCGCCATTCCCCTGGCTATTGCAGGCTGGTGCAGATATCTGCTGGCTGTTGACGACAAGGGTGAGAAGTTCGAGCTTTCCGCTGATCCTATGATCCCGGAGCTGACTGCGGCAGTGGAAGGTATCGTGGTAGGAAAGCCCGAGACCTATACCGGCCAGCTTAAAGGAATCCTTTCCAATGCCAATATCTTCGGCATCGATCTGTACGAGGCAGGTATCGGCGACAAGGTGGAGGAGATGTTCCTGGAGGAGATTGCCGGACCGGGGGCTGTCCGCGCTGCCCTGAAGAAATATCTGGCATAATATCTGACGAAGGTCCGTATTAACCGGAACTGACGTGAATAAAAAGGCGTTGTACCCAGAATGGGTGCAGCGTCTTTTGGTAGTGGTTTTCCACATCAGGCGGATGCCCGATGCTTCTTGTCTGGCGCAGCCGGACAGGAAGAGGTCCCCGTGAACAGAAACTGACTTTTAGCTGGACAGATTTTCAGTAAAATGTTACAATAATAACAAAAGTGATTTTAAAACAGCTGGGGGACCCATGAAATTATTAGAAAAATTACCAGGGGAAAATGCAAGAACCTACGCGGTGCGGGTGCTGATGGACAATATCATCCGTCTGGAACTGGCACCAGGGAGCTCCGTCAGTGAGAATGAACTGTCGGTCCAGATGAATCTGTCCCGCACACCTGTCCGGGAAGCCCTGATCGAGCTGAGCAAGCTGGAGCTGGTGGAAATCCTTCCCAAGCGGGGCAGCTACATTACCAGAATCGACTACGACCTGATCGAGGAGTCGCGGTTTATGCGGCTGACACTTGAGGCAGCTGTGCTGAAGCTGGTGTGTGCAAAAGGCCTCGCCGGGGAGTATAGGGCGCGTCTGCGGGAGAATGTGTCCCGGTACCGGGATTCCATATCCGGGGAGAATTATTCGCTTCTTATGGAGCTGGACAATGAATTCCACAGACTGATCTTTGAGGCCGGAGGCAAGCTGAGGACATATCAGGTGGTTCACAGGCAGATGATCCATTTTGACCGGCTGCGGGCATTGTCCCTGCAGACCTCCTTGAACAGCAAGACCCTCAATGACCATGAGAATATCTTGTATGCCATGGAGAAGCAGGACGGGGAGCTGGCAGAGCTTGTTATGACCCAGCATCTGGCCAGACACCAGGTGGAGAAGGAGGAGCTGTGCAGACGGTACCCGGATTATTTTGTCTTTCCAGAGCAGGACTGGCAGACCAGCAGGAGAGAGGAGCAGTCCAATGGCATTTAAGGTAATGGAAATACGCAATACGGAGGAAAACAACCGGGATTACGCTTACCGGATCCTGCGAAAGAGCATCATGATGCTGAATCTGGAGCCAGGAGAAGCCTTAAGTGAAGGGGAGCTCAGCGAGGTTCTGGGAATGAGCCGCACACCTGTCCATGAGGCGCTTATCCTCCTTAAAAATGAAGGTCTGGTGGACATCCTTCCCCAGAGGGGGAGCAAGGTGAGCTGTATCAGCCTGAACCAGGTCAAGGAGGGCTATTTCATGCGGCAGATCCTGGAGGCGGCGATCATTGCGGATATTGCAGGCACCCTGGCCCCGGATCAGATGCAGCTTTTAAAGGAGAATCTGGACCGTCAGAGGCTCCTCCTTGCGGGGGAAGAACCCCATACGGAGTATTTTATAGAGCTGGATGACCAGCTTCATAAGCTGCTGTACAGATTCAGCCGCCGGGACCGGATCTGGACGGCAGTGCATTCACTGAATTCCCATTATGACCGGATCCGTTATCTGGATACTCTGGTGAACACGGTGGATCTGAACGTGGTTTTAAAGCATCACATTGATCTCTACTATTATCTTCTGCTGGGCATTCCGGCGGATGTGGATATCCAGAAATTCTGCCGCAGCCATCTGGGGCGGTTTATGCTGGATTTCCAGAAGACCATAGCTGCCCACCCGAAATATTTTTCGGACTGATCCGGCTGGTAATGGATTAATATATTAGTTGATTTCCCGTTCTTCACTTTTTCAGGGCTTCCGAAGAATTTTAAGGTTTTTTTTCCAGAATTTCGCGTTAAAATTCTGTTAAAACCAGAAAAAAATCCGGCGGGAAATAAAATTGATATTTTAATAAGTATTTGTGAAAACATGACAAAATTTGACATAAAAACAAGAAAAGTATTTATTTGAAATAGGGCAAAATGGAAATAAATTCTTGTAAAGTGTAAAATTGCACAAAAATGAGTGTGATAAACTGGTGAAAATTAATATAGCAATAAAATGACTTATATGGCAGTATATTAATATAGTGTTAATATGCTGCGAAGACAGTGTTAAGGGTTAAAAATTTATCAAAAGAAAGGGAGAAGAAGACTATGAAATTGAACAAAAAACCAGTTGCTTTACTGCTTGCTGCTGTAATGGCGGCATCCATGACCGCATGCGGCGGCGGAGGCTCCAGCACGCCGGCTACAACAGCGGCCGCGGGCGGCGGAGCAGCTGAGACGAATGGGGCATCCTCTTCTGGCGGCAAGGCTGAATTCGAGATCAACATCGGCCATATCAATGATGAGCGCGACTCCTGGCACCAGGGCGCCCTGAAGTTCAAAGAGTATGTGGAAGAGAAGTCCGGCGGACGGATCGCGGTCAATGTATATCCCAGCAGCCAGCTGGGCACCGAGGTGGATATGATCCAGTCCATCCTGACCCAGGGCGGATGCGATATCACTTTTACCGGTGAGTCCATGCAGACTTACCAGCCGGATCTGGGCATTATCGGTATGCCTTACCTGATCAAGAGCGATGCCCATATGGAAGCGGTTTTAACCGGCGATGTTGGAAAAGAGCTTGAGGATCTTATGGACAAGTGTGGTATGAAGGTTCTGGGCTACTACACCCGCGGACCCCGTAATATCACATCCAACAAAAAGATCACTTCCCCGGCAGACATGAACAACTTTGTTATCCGTACTCCCCAGTCAGCTATGACCGTGGCTGCTTTCGAGGCAGTAGGCGCCAAACCCACCCCCATGGCACTGGCCGAGGTATTCACCAGCCTTCAGCAGGGAACCATCGAGGGACAGGAGAATCCGCTGGCTATGATCCAGAACAGCTCCTTCTATGAGGTTCAGGATTATGTAATCCGCAGTGAGCATCTGCGTGCATGGGTATACATCGCCATGGGTAAGGCCCAGTTCGAGGCTCTTCCGGCTGATCTCCAGGAGATCGTAGTGGAAGGCGGCAAAGAGATGCAGGCCTATGAGCATGAACTGTTCTTAAAGAACGAGGCCGAACTGGAGAAGACTCTGACCGAGGAGGGTATGGAGTTCGTGGATGTAGACCAGGATGCATTTGCCGAGGCTATGACCGCTGGCGTGCTGGCAGTTCTGACCGACAGCCAGAAGGCACTGTATGAGAAGATCTCTGCTGCTAATCCGGATGCGTAAGGACAAAGTTCCGGTATAGACGCAGGCCGGCAACAGGTTTTCATATGCTGGTGCCGGCTATGACGCTGGTTAGTGGCGTTGACGTAGATTTCAGATATTACGGACGCAGTGCAACACCAGTTTGGTTTTGCACTGCGTTTTTTGTTCCATTCTGCAGGAAAGAGAGGTGCTCCTATATGGGCGATTTGAAGAAAGGACTGGAGAAATTCGTTGATCTGTTCAACCATGTCCTATGTTTCTTTGGTGTTATCTTTTACATAACCTTTGTGGTGTGCGTTCTGGTACAGGTTATCAGCCGTAACTTCCTTCCCAGCGCTCCGTCATGGACCGAGGAGGCAGCGCGCTATTCCTTCATCTACATGGTGGCCTTTGGCTGCGCCGTGGCAGTTCACCGCAATGAGTTTGTAAATGTGGAATTCCTTCATGATGCACTGGAACCCAAGTTTCCGATGGTCAACAAGGTGATCGGGCTGGCGATCAAGGTGATGCTTCTTGCCTTCACCGCATATATCCTGATCTTCTCTGTGAGACCTTTTGCATTCATCAAGTTCCAGATGCTGTCCACAGCCATGTCCCTGCCCATGCAGTATGTATATTTCTCCATGGTGCTGATGTTCGCCTTTATGGTCATCGCTTATGTGTGCGAGATACTGCTTACGGTGCTTAACTGGAATGAAAAGGAGGGCGAATAAGTATGGTATCCATTTTATTCATTACATTTGTCATCTGTCTGGTGATCGGAGTTCCCGTAGCCTTCAGTCTGGGCGTGGCTTCCCTGGCTTATTTCCTGGGTGCAGGAATGCCCATTGCCACCTTCTCCCAGCGGTTCTTTGCAGGTATCGACAGCTTTACGCTTCTGTGTATCCCGGGCTTTACCCTGGCCGGTAACCTGATGAACCAGGGCGGTATCTCTGATAAGCTGATGGATTTCTGCGACAAGCTGGTGGGACATTTGACCGGTGGTATGGCTTATGCCAATATCATGGCTTCCATGATCTTTGCCGGTATCTCCGGTACGGCTCTGTCTGATACCGTGGCTCTGGGCGGTATTGAGATCCCCATGATGGTAGATATGGGATATGATGCAGATTTCTCCGTGGCGGTTACAGCGGCTTCCAGCTGTATGGGACCCATTATTCCTCCGTCCCTTCCCATGATCATGGCGGCTACCATGACCGGCCTGTCTGTTTCCAAGATGTTTGTGGCAGGTATGGTGCCTGGGATCCTCATGGGCGGCGGCATGGCCCTGGTGTCCTATGTGATCTCCAAGAAGAAGAATTACCCCAAGCGTGACCGGATGAGTACTATGGGAGAGATATTCAACTCTGGTAAGGAAGCGATCTGGGCTATCATCATGACCCTGATCATTCTGGGCGGCATCATCTTTGGATGGGTGACTCCTACAGAGGCTTCTATCATCTGTATCGTATATGGTACCTTCGTAGGCTTTGTGATCTACCGGAAGCTTACTCCTAAAAGCTTCTACCAGTGCTTACAGCAGACGCTGTCCAGCGCCGCTTCTATCATGGCTCTGGTGGCCTTTGCCAATGTATTTGCCTACATTCTGACCAAGGAGCGCATTCCCAATATGATCGCGGATGCCATGCTGAACCTGACTACCAACAAGTATATCCTGCTGTTGCTGATCAACCTGTTCCTGATCTTTGTAGGTATGTTCATGGAGACTATCGCGGCCATCCTGATCCTGTTCCCGGTGCTGCTGCAGCTGGCTACCTCCGTGGGTGTGGATCCGGTGCAGTTCGGTGTTCTGGTAGTCATGAACCTGGTGCTGGGTCTGTGTACCCCGCCGGTTGGAGTCTGTCTCTTCGCTGCTACCAATATTGCGGGCAACAAGCTGTCGGAGAACGTGAAGGCACTGGCTCCCTTCCTGATAGCCAACTTTACAGTGCTGGCTCTGGTTACTTATGTTCCTTTCATCACTGGCGGTGTTGCCAACCTGATTTTGGGTGGAATGTAAGAGTAAGATAAATAGGTAGCAGTTCGGTATCTGAACTGCTGCCTATTTCTTTTTCTTCTTTTTTTCCTTTGCTTCTTCCTGCCTGCCTTTTACATCTGCAAGAACGGCCAGCTGACGGGCAGTCTCCTTCACATCCAGGCTGCCGTTTCGCAGGGCGCTGGTTTCTTTTAAGTACTTCATGAAGTCGGGCTGGCTGTGGATCCTGGATGAGGGGATCTGACAGAGGGTGGCCCGTGGATTGGTGAATACGGTTACCACGTCTGCTTCAGCCCGGATACCGGCATTGTCCATAGCGCCCTGAAGGATCTTCTTCTGCTCCTGACAGGCGGTCAGGGGATTGGGGAAGGTCTTGTCCTCCCCATTAATATGCTGGCGCCAGGAGTGGGGCTCTCTGGTTCCGGTGATGGTTCCCCCAAAGCCCAGACAGTAGATGCCGGTAACACCGCCGGGGGTGACTAAGAGTGCGGAGAGTCGGGCCGTGTTTCCGTTGTAAGTCACGGTTCCGGGTGCAACCACCTGCATCCCGTTCTTGCGGGCAAAGGTGATCAGCTGGGAAATGAAGCTTAGCAGCTCTCCTTTGGTGCCGTTGTTGATGCGGGGTTCCTTCCCTGCTTTTGCTGGGGTACCTTCTTTGTCCTGGGTGCGCTGGGACTTCCTGCGGAAGCCGAAGAGCAGCTCCGTCAGGCTCTTGCCGGTCCTGGATTCGATGACCGGGACGATGAGGAGCAGCAGGACTCCCATGACGACGATAAAGATAAGTTGTGATACGGGTATTTCAGACATGATGTTACTCCTTTATAGGGTTCTGTACTTATGGGATCAGACGCAACAGTTCCGGCGGGGCATCTTCCTGCTCCCCCGAAAAGCACCGGGGACAAGAAGCACGTCTGAACTGTTACGACCAGACTGCAGCCGGTCCGGGATCCTGGCACCGCATATCCGGCGGTACCATAGGCTCCGGCAGACGGTGGCTGCAAAGATACCGCGGGAGCATTCCCTGCCGGAATGGCGGCGTGGAATGCTCCCGCAGCTTTATCGAATCTATTCTATCATAGATGGACAGTAAAAACAATCATGTCTTGCTTTGCAGATGCTGCTGATTAAAGAGTGTGGTAACAGTTCGGATATCCCCCTGGACTGTTACGGGGGAGGTCTAGGCTCCCAGCACCAGATTGGCGATTCCGGAGGTGATGAAGGGCACGTAGGTGACCAGGGCCAGAACTGTAAAGTTGGCTACAAGGAAGGGCGCCAGGGCCTTCACGTTCTCCGACAGCTTGTTGCCTGCGATATTGGTGGCAGCAAAGAGGCAGACACCAACCGGCGGAGTGCACAGACCCAGCACCAGGTTCATGACCACCAGGACTCCGAACTGTACAGGATCTACGCCTACAGAGGTGGCCAGCTGCAGCAGTACAGGGAACAGGATCAGGATGGCCGCTATGGTCTCCATGAACATGCCCACGAAGATCAGGAACAAGTTGATCATCAGCAGCAGAATGTATTTGTTGGTAGTCAGGTTCAGCATGGCTTCCGCGATCATGTTGGGGATGCGCTCCTTAGTCAGGATGTAGGCAAATACATTGGCAAAGGCCACCAGAGCCATAATGGAGGCCGCGCTGGACAAGGTCTGCTGCAGACACTCATAAAAGGTTTTGGGAGTCAGCTTGCGATAGATCACAAAGCCTACAAAGGTGCCGTATACGATACAGATGATGGATGCCTCTGTGGGGGTGACCACGCCGAAGATAATGCCGCCCAGGATGATCAGGGTCATGATAATAGCCCAGATGGCTTCCTTGCCGGACTGGGCGATCTCGCCAAAGGTGCTCATCCGGTCGCGCTTGGGATAGTTGCGCTTTTTGGAGATCACATAGGACACCAGAGCCATGCCGCCGCCCATGAGAAGACCAGGGACAATGCCTGCCATAAACATTTTTGATACAGACAGGCCGGTCATGGTGGCAGCCATGATCATGGGAAGGGACGGCGGGATGATAGGCCCCATACAGCTGGAGGCTGCCGTCACCGCTACAGAGAAGTCGGCGTCATAGCCAAGGTTGACCATCATGGGTATCTCGATGCCGCCCAGGGCTACGGTGTCGGACAGCGCCGTACCAGAGATGCCGGCGAAAATCATGGAGGCCAGGATGTTAGCGTAAGCCAGTCCGCCGGTAAGGTGTCCCACCAGCTTGTCGCAGAAATCCATCAGCTTGTCGGAAATACCGCCCTGGTTCATCAGATTGCCGGCCAGGGTAAAGCCGGGGATACACAGCAGGGTGAAGCTGTCGATGCCGGCAAAGAACCGCTGTGAGAAAGTGGCAATGGGCATACCCGTTCCCAGGAAGTAGGCCAGGGAGGAGATTCCCAGGCTGAAGGCCACCGGAACACCGGCAAACAGGCAAATCAGGAATGTGACAAATAATACTGATACCATTTAATGTTCCTCCTTCCGGTTCCAGTCAAGGATAATGGTCAGGATCTCGCACAGATAAGCCACTGCCATAAATGCGAACATCAGCACCATGGAAAAATACACATACTGCATAGGCAGGGACATGGCTGTGGACAGCATCTGGAATTTGATGAAGGCAAAGGGCCTTACGGAAAACAGCAGGATATATACGGTGAAGACCAGAAGCAGGATCTTGATGAGAAGATCCATAATCCTGTTCACCATAGGGTACTTGGGCTCCAGGGCATCATGGAGGAATTCCACGTTTACAAACTCATTGCGGTGGACGGCCACGGCACAGCCAAAGGCCACCATGTAGATGAAGGAGTAGCGGGCAGCCTCCTCGGTCCAGGACGGGGCGCTGGGAAGGAAGTTGCGGCTGATGACCTGCACCAGTACACACACCACAAAGGTTATGTAGAAGATAACTCCCAAAAAGCACAGGACATGTTCAAAGAGGCTGAGGAAACGGTCCAGTCCTTGTCGTAATCCACTCATAGAAATACCTCGCTTTCTGATCAGGCTTCCGGGTTGGCGGCAGAGATCTTCTCGTACAGCGCCTTCTGGCTGTCGGTCAGGACGGCCATGACACCGGCGGTCATAGCTTCTGCGAATACATCCTGGTCCACGTCAATGAATTCCATGCCTTCCTCGGTCAGTTTGGATTCCAGCTCGGACTCATTCTTTAAAAACAGCTCATGCTCATAAGCCTGCATCTCCTTGCCGCCTTCCACCACGATCTCCTGAAGGTCTGCGGGAAGAGCCTCGAACTGGGCCTTGCCCATGGCGATGTATACCCATGCACGCAGATGCTCCGTGCGGATCACGTAATCCTGAACCTCGTAGAAGGAGCTGTTCTGAATCATGGCCAGGGGATTCTCCTGACCCTCAATAGTTCCCTGCTGGAGACTGGTGAAAACCTCTGCCAGTGCCATGGGGGTGGGCTTGGCGCCTACTGCCTCAAAAGCGGCTACAGTCATGGCTGACTGGGGAGTCCGGATGACGAAGTTGTTCATGTCAGCCGGAGAAGTGATCTTCTTGTTGGAGGTGACATTGCGGGGGCCGCGGGTGTAGTAGCCAAGGACCTTCATGCCGCATTTGTCCATGAGATCCTCAAGCTCTTTGCCTGCCTCACCATTGAGGACAGCCTCCATATGCTCGTCACTCTTGATCAGGTAAGGCATACCAATGATGCCCAGGTCTGGCTGGTAAGTCTGCATGGACTCTCCGGTGAAGGTGATGTCACATCCGCCCTGGGTCAGGATGGACTGGATCATATCCACCTCGGTGCCCAGCTGACTGTTGGGGTACACATTGACCGCGATCCGTCCGCCGGACTCAGCTTCCACATATTCCTTGAATTTCAGCGCGCCCTGGTGCCAGGAATCACGCTCGTCGTTGATGTGGCCGATGTTGATCTCGAACTCAGCCTTTCCATTAGAAGAGGCGGCTGTGGTTTCGGAGGAGCTTCCACCGGCAGTGGTGGCCGGTGTGCCAGAGTTCCCTTTGCAGGCGGTCAGGGACATGACCATGGCAGCGGCAAGCAGGATAGCAGTTGATTTTCTGGTTCTTTTCATAGATTTACTCCCTTTCTGTTTTTTGTGTACTCTTGTAATTTTACCATTCATAAGAAGATGCAAAACTTTGGAGTACATAGATACTGGTAATATTCTGGAATTTGTGAGTTTACACCGCAAACGCATTCCCATGGTAATATATTGCCATATTCCATGATTCTCCGCTATCCAAAAAATAGCCAGTAATTGACAGTGAAAATTATACAAAATGCCTATTGTTAACGGTTTCTTAACGGAAAATTTTGTGTTTTTGCCTATATAAAGAGAAAGTATTACTGAAAAAAATAGGAGAAAAACTGATATTTTTGTCATTTTTAACGAAGAAAAAGGAGGCGTATTAACAGAACTTTAACAGGTGTTAACAAGAACATAACAGGAAAAACGAGGAATGCTGGAAGGAGAAAAAGAGCTTTCTGGCCAGGAATATGAATGTCTAATATATTAGAATTGGAGGAAGGGAAAAATACCTGGATTTCTTTTACATAGGGGTATCTGTGAACAGCAACAAAATAAAGAGGGGATATGGCAGGATCATCTGTCTGGATGAACCTGCCATACCCCCCCCTCTTGGGAACGTCGAAATGATGTAACTGCCCTGGGAAACGGGAAGCTACGGAAATTGTCTTGTGTCAGGATAGGGCCGGCTGACCGGAACCTATATCCGTCATTCTGCGTCCACATTAACGTAACAGTTCAGACACCCGTTGAACTGTTACACATTAACTACTACCTTCATATAACTACCCGGATTCTTCTCGATATCAATGATGGTCTCCGGCGCCTCTTCCATAGAGATGGTCTTGGTGAGGATCTTCTGTACATCTACCTTTCTGGTGTAGATCAGCTCAATGGCTTCCTCGAATTCACCGGCACTGGTACGTGCGCCGCGAATGTCCACTTCCTTCTTGGTGATCACATCCGTGGGGATGGGGGTCTCATGCTTGGGCCAGCCGGTCAGGGTGATGCGTCCTGCATTGCTGACCAGGTTCAGGGTGGAGAGGACGGCTGCGTTGGCGCCGCTGCACTCCATCACCTGCTGGGCCATATTGCCGCCGGTGATCTCCCGGACCCTGGCTTCTGCATCCTCGTTGCCGGAGTTGATCACATACTCAACCCCCAGCTGCTTTGCAAAGTCAAGACGCTCCTGAACCAGGTCAATAAGGATGGCGTGGGCATCGTAGGCCTGGGCGATCATAGCTGCCAGAAGACCGATGGGGCCTGCACCGATGATGGCACAGTATTCGCCGGCCTTTAAGCCGCCTCTGTGGATGCCGTGAAGGGAGATGGTCAGTGGCTCTGCCATAGCGGCATCTGTCCAGCTCATATCATCAGGCATCTTTACCAGCATATTGGCCGGATGGCAGAAATACTCAGCCATGCCGCCGTCTACATGGACGCCAAGTACCTTAAGGCTGGTGCAGCAGTTGGTACGGCCGATGCTGCAGGGATAACAGTCGCCGCAGTACAGGTAGGGATCCACGATTACCTTGTCCCCTACTTTGAAGCCCTTTGGGTTGTCCTCGGGGATGGACTCGATGATACCGGCCAGTTCATGGCCGATGATCCTGGGATAAGACACCAGGGAATTGGTTCCGCGGAAGGCGCCGATATCGCTGCCGCAGATGCCGGCAGTCTTGATCCGGATCAGTGCCTCTCCCGGGCCGGGAACCGGCTTCTCAAGCTCTACCAGTGCAATGTTTCTTGGGGTTTCCAGTTTTACTGCTTTCATGGTAATTCTCCTTTATTAATGAATTTTACATGGTTTTTGTAGTCTGGTATGGATTTTCATGTCTTCGCATCACCAAAAGGCTGTTGACAGCAGGTTTTGCTTAATCAAAGGTGAGGGCAATCTTGCGGATGGACGGATCGCGGCTGTCTACAAAGTCAAAAGCTTCCTGGGCCTTCACCAGCGGGAAAGTGTGGGAGACAGAGCCATTAAGATCCAGCTTGCCTTCATTGATCAGGCGGATGGCATCGCCAAAACGTTTGTTCTGCAGGCGGGAGCCCCGTACATCCAGCTCCTTGGAGGTGATCAGGAACTGGTTCACTTCCGTGGGCGCTACAGAGAAGCCCATAGTCATGACACGGCCGGCATTGCCGGTGGCCTTTAAGAGGGAGATCAGGGAATCCTTGGTGCAGGCGGAGTCAATGGATACGGTAGCGCCGTGGCCAAAGGTGTATTCTTTCACTTTCTCCACCAGATCCTCCTTCAGGACATTGATGGTGTATTTGGCGCCGTTTGCCTTGGCCTGCTCCAGCTTCTCATCCATAATATCCGCTACGATGATGTGGTCGCACATGAGACGGGCGATCTTCAGGATAGAGCTTCCCAGTGCGCCGGAGCCGAAGATCAGAAGCATATCATCCTTGACAAGTTCTGCTCTGGTGCAGGACTGGATGGCAATGGTAGTAGGCTCGATCATGATGGCGTCTGTGTCGGAGATGGATTCCGGCAGCAGATAGCAGTCAGCCTCAGGGACGGCGATGAATTCACGGTATCCGCCGTCGATATGGACACCTCTTACCTCCAGATTGTCACATACATTGCCTCTGCCGATCCGGCAGGGGTAGCAGTGGCCGCAGCTGGTGACCTGATTTACGATGACCCGGTCACCTGGCTTCAGGCCGGAGACGCCGGCGCCTACTTCCTCGACGCGGCCGACCATCTCATGGCCGATAACCCTGGGATAGGTGGCGGCAGCATTGGTACCATGGTAGATGCCTACGTCGGAACCGCAGATCCCGGCCGCTGTCATCTTGATCAGGACATTGTTCTTCTCATCAATGACTGGCTTTTCCATGTCAATGATCTTCAGTTCGTTTGGTTTTACAATCTGTACAGCTTTCATAAATTGGACACTCCCTTTACTTGATTTTAGTGAAAAATTATCGACAGCTTCCATACAAGTAATCATACATGAAAAAACAAAAAAGATCAATAGGACGGGGGTAAAAAGTGCAATATTAGATGATTTGCATAAAAAACATAGAAAAAATTGGTAAAATTCCCGAGTTCTAATTTGAAATAAAAAAAACTACCATACAAGACGAAAAGGAGAATACCAGAATTAGAGGATTTGACACAACTGATTGCGGGAAAAACGGAGAAACGCGATGTTTTAGGCGCGATATGGTGCGCCATCTGGCCGGTAGTCTCGAAGTAAGCAGTGCCTGACATTCGGGTAAGCAGTGCGTCTGTGAAGCGACGGCGCAGGGGGCCTGCGTCTGGCTTCGCAGACGTGCAGATGGTTAAATGGGCGGCGCTGAAAGTCTGATAACTGGCCGGATGGAGCACTGGCTTTAAAGTGCAGAAAACGTGCTGCGGGCACGTTTTGTCACTGTCCATGGGGCATGCAGGCGGTAACGTGGGGCCGCCTGCCCTGGGTAATGCTCAGATCCCTTCTGCGATATCCCGGATCAGCTGCTGGGAATCTTCCCAGCCCAGGCAGGGATCTGTGATGGATTTGCCGTAGCAGCCTTCCCCGATCTTCTGGCTGCCTTCCTCAATATAGCTCTCGATCATAACACCTTTGATGAAGCTTTTTAAGTCGCTGCAGTGGCGGCGGCTGTGGAGCACCTCCTTGACAATGCGGATCTGCTCCTTGTACTTTTTGTTGGAGTTGGAGTGGTTGGCATCCACGATGGCCGCCGGATTCCGGAGGCTGCGCTCTGTGTAGAGCTGGTAGAGCAGCATCAGGTCTTCATAGTGGTAGTTTGGCAGGCACTGGCCGTGTTTGCTGACAGCTCCCCGCAGGATCGTGTGGGTCCAGGGGTTGCCCTGGGTCTTTACCTCCCAGTCCCGCATGATGAAATCGTGGCCGTGCTGGGCAGCCTGGACAGAGTTGAGCATCACCGACAGATCGCCGCTGGTGGGGTTCTTCATGCCTACGGGAACCTGACAGCCGCTGGAGATCAGGCGGTGCTGCTGGTTCTCCACAGACCGGGCGCCTACGGCGATATAGGACATGATATCATCCAGGTAGCTGACATTATCCGGATAGAGCATCTCATCCGCCGTGGAAAGTCCGGTCTCCATCAGGACGCGCATGTGGAGATGGCGGATGGCATGAAGTCCTTCAGCCATGCTGGGGCGCTTCTCCGGGTCGGGCTGGTGGAGCATGCCTTTGTAGCCCTCGCCGGTGGTCCGGGGCTTGTTGGTGTAGACACGGGGAATGATCAGCAGCTTGTCCTTTACCTCCTCCTGGAGCGGTACCAGCCGGCTGGTGTAGTCCAGCACCGAATCCTCATTGTCTGCAGAGCAGGGGCCGATGATCACCAGAAATTTGTCACTTTTGCCCATGATGATATCCTTTGCTTCCTGGTCGCGGGCGGCCTTGACGGCAGCGAATTCGGATGGAAGGGGAAACTGTTCTTTGATTTCCGCTGGAGTTGGCAGTTTATTTAAAAATTCGAATCCCATAATATTAGGTCCTCCTGTAATGATGTCATGGTCGTGCGGATGGGGGTCCGCCCGTCTGAACTGTTACATTATAATATGAAAAAAATAAAAATTCAATAGGTTCGTGATAGCAGGAAACACCTTGACAAAACCGGATTCTGCGGATATAATCACCCCATAGTCAGATGTTCCTGACATCTCTTTGAATTTTATATGGTTTGGCGATGATAAGAAGAAGTAGCAGACAGAGTCCCGTACAGAAAGCAGCCGGGGGATGAGAGGCGCACGGAAGGCTGTTTGTGAATACATCTTTGAGCTTTGCACCGAACGAAGGAGCATGTCTGAAAATGCTTTCCGTCATCTGCGCGTTACAGCTTGTAGGATATCCTGGGAGTTCCCATGGATTCAGACACTCTCTGTGGCCGTGTCGGGAATGGATTTTAAGACACACGCAGGCGTGATGGCTTCTTTAAGTAGGCTGCGACGGTATGTCTGCACCCGTTATCGTGCTAAGATATCATGACCTGCAGTCAGGTATCTGATAAGGTAGGCGGCGTGAGCTGCTTATAAACAAAAGGTGGTACCACGGGAGCATGCCTCGTCCTTTTTCTGGACGGGGCTTTTTGGTTTATCGGAAATTGCACCTTCTAAATTTCAAAAACAAATTCATTTTAAGAGAAGAGGAGAAATACTATGAACTGTTACGAGGAACTGGTAGCCCGCGGACTGATCGCCCAGGTTACCAATGAAGAGGAAATCAAAAAAATGGTCAACGCAGGCAAAGCTGTCTTTTACATCGGATTTGACCCGACTGCAGACAGCCTTCATGTGGGGCATTTCATGGCGCTGTGCCTGATGAAGCGTCTGCAGATGGCAGGCAACAAGCCCATCGCCCTGATCGGCGGCGGCACCGGCATGGTGGGAGATCCTTCCGGCCGCACGGATATGCGCCAGCTGATGACGGTGGAGACCATCCGGCACAACTGCGAATGCTTCAAGAAGCAGATGAGCCGTTTCATCGATTTCTCAGAAGGCAGGGCCCTGATGGTCAACAATGCAGACTGGCTGCTGGAACTGAACTATGTGGAGCTGCTGCGGGAGGTGGGGGCCTGCTTTTCCGTCAACAACATGCTGCGGGCTGAGTGCTACAGGCAGCGGATGGAGAAGGGCTTGAGTTTTCTGGAGTTTAACTACATGATCATGCAGAGTTATGATTTCTACATGCTGTTCCAGAAGTACGGCTGCAATATGCAGTTCGGTGGAAATGACCAGTGGAGCAATATGCTGGGCGGTACGGAGCTGATCCGCCGCAAGCTGGGCAAGGATGCTCATGCCATGACCATTACCCTGCTTTTAAACTCCGAGGGCAAGAAGATGGGCAAGACCCAGTCCGGCGCTGTATGGCTTGATCCCAATAAGACCTCGCCCTTTGATTTCTACCAGTACTGGAGGAACGTGGAGGATGCAGATGTTCTTAAATGTCTGCGTATGCTGACCTTCCTGCCTCTGGAGCAGATTGATGAGATGGATCACTGGGAGGGGAGCCAGCTGAATAAGGCCAAGGAGATCCTGGCCTATGAGCTGACCAGGCTGGTACATGGTGACGAGGAAGCCGGGAAGGCCCAGGCTGCGGCCAAAGCACTGTTTGGCGGCCAGGGAGATCTGGACAATATGCCCACCTTCCGGCTGTCCCAGGAGGATTTTACGGATGGGAGGATCGACATTTTGTCTGTTGTCCAGAAGTCCGGTCTGGCTGCCTCCAGGTCTGAGGCCAGACGGAATGTGGAACAGGGCGGCGTGTCCATAAACGGTACCCAGGAAAAGGATATCAAAGCATCCTATGACAAAGACGCCTTTGCCGGGGACGGCATGGTGGTCAAACGTGGAAAGAAGAATTTTATGAAAGTAATATTAAATTGACGCAATAGTTCCGGCAGGCGGCAAATCCTGTTTGACATGGGTCTGGCGCCCGGGGCTTCCTGCCCCCGACGTATTTCGGGGGCTGAAAGAGATCTTGTCCGGACTGCTGCAGACTGACAAGGAGCAGAATGATAAAAAAGAAAGATTTTTTGAAGGAATATAATATTGACAAGGAAACTTTTGCCCAGGCCGGGATGAAGTGGGCGGAGCTTAATGCCATCTACGACAGTTACTGTGCCATAGAAGGAAGGCTGAAAGCCATCGGAAGGGAATTTGTCAATGATTACCTGTACGATATCGAAGGAGCAGGGATCCATTCCTACCGCTACCGGACCAAGAAGCCGGGGCATCTTCTGGAGAAGATCATCCGCAAGCGCAGTGAATCTCCGGAAGAATACAAATATATTGACCGGAAGAACTATTACAAGTATATGACGGACCTGATCGGCATCCGGGTATTCTTCCTGTACCGGGAAGACTGGATCTATTTCCACAATTATATTATCTCCCGGTTTGAAAACAACCCGGAGCTGTATTTAGAAGACCGGCTGACTGATTTTGATGAGGATCCGGAGCATAACTATATCGCGGAGAAGCCCAAGGTATACCGGCGTACCGGTGATACCAGGATCTATGACAAAAGGCAGATCGAGATCCGGTCCGAGGGGATCTACCGGTCTCTCCACTATATTATCAAGTATAAGGGATACTATATTGAAATCCAGGGCCGGACTCTGTTCGAGGAAGGGTGGAGCGAGATCGACCATGACATAGTCTATCCGTATTTTATGGATGATGAGATGCTCAGCGATTTCTCTACCCTGCTGAACCGGCTGGCCGGAATGGCTGACGAGATGAGTTCTTATTTCCGGCGGATCAAGCAGCAGAAGCTGGAGGCGGAGAAAAATCCTTCCGGCATAAAGAAGGAGCAGGTTCCTGACGGAGAAATGGCGCCGGAGAAGGTAATCGGCCTGGATGAGGGGCCTGTAAAGAAAAAGGAACGAAAGAATAAGGAGAAACAGAAGGGGAATGGATAAATATCAGGTATTAAAGCAGTATTTTGGTTATGATACCTTCCGGGAGGGGCAGGAGCAGCTGATCGACGGGATCTTAGAGGGGCGTGATGTCTTTGGCATCATGCCCACAGGCTCGGGAAAATCTTTATGTTTTCAGATACCGGCCCTGATGCTGGAAGGGATCACCCTGGTGATTTCGCCCCTGATCTCCCTGATGAAAGACCAGGTGACGGCCCTGAACCAGGCGGGAATCCATGCCGCCTATCTTAACAGCTCCCTGACTGCGGGCCAGTATTACAAGGCTCTGGGACTGGCGAAGGAAGGGCGGTATCCTATTATCTATGTGGCACCGGAACGGCTGGAGACGGAAGCTTTTCTGGACTTTGCCCTTAACGCCAGAATCTCCATGGTGGCAGTGGATGAGGCTCACTGTGTGTCCCAGTGGGGGCAGGATTTCCGGCCAAGCTACTTAAAAATCGTGGATTTCATAAAGAAGCTTCCCAGGCGCCCGGTAGTCAGTGCATTCACGGCCACGGCAACCAGGGAAGTCCGGGAGGACATTGCTGATATCCTTTTGCTGCAGGATCCGGTGGTGGTGACCACAGGCTATGACCGCCCCAATCTCTATCTGGGTGTCCAGTCGCCCAGGGACAAATATGCTGCTTTGAGGAATTTCGTGGATACCCATCCGGGTCAGTGCGGGATTGTTTACTGTCTGACCAGGAAGCTGGTGGACGAGGTCAGTGACCGGCTGCGGGCGGACGGGATCTCCGTTACCCGGTACCATGCAGGCCTGGGGGATAAGGAGCGCAGAAAGAACCAGGATGATTTCATCTATGACCGTTGTCAGGTGATGGTGGCCACCAATGCCTTCGGCATGGGGATCGACAAATCCAATGTACGGTATGTTATCCATTATAATATGCCCAAAAGCATTGAAGCCTTCTACCAGGAGATTGGCAGGTGCTCCCGGGATCAGGAGTCTGGGGAGTGTATCCTGTTCTACAGCGGTCAGGATGTGGTCACCAACCAGCTTTTTATTGACAATAACCAGGACAACCAGGAGCTGGATCCCCTTACCCGCCAGATTGTCCAGGAGCGGGACCGCATGAGACTGCGTAAGATGACCTATTACTGCTTTACCAACGAATGTCTCCGGGACTATATCCTGCGGTATTTTGGTGAGTATGGCTCCAACTACTGCGGCAACTGTCAGAACTGTCTCACCCAGTTTGAAACTGTGGATGTAACAGAGGAAGCCAGGGCCCTGATAGGCTGTGTGTCCGCCTGCCGCCAGCGCTATGGGGTCAATGTGATCCTGGATACGGTCCATGGCGCCAATACGGCCAAGATCCGCCAGTACCGGATGGATGCCAGCCCCTTCTATGGAACTCTGGCCAAGGTGCCCACTTACCGGCTTCGCATGATCATGAACCACCTGATGCTCCAGGGCTTCCTTGGGGTGAGCAATGACGAATATGCCATTGTGAAGCTTACCGGAGAGTCAGCCCGGATCCTGGAGGGAGAAGAGCAGGTGTCCATGAAGATGGCAAAGGAGCAGGAGCGGCAGCCTCAGGAGAAGAGCGGGAAGAAGGAGTCAAGGAGCCGGACGGCTGGAGTCTCTCTTACAGAGGCAGATCAGGCATTGTTTGAGAAGCTCCGTGGGCTGCGGACAGAGATTGCCAGGGAGGAGCAGGTGCCGCCTTATATTGTCTTTTCTGACAAGACCCTGGTGTCTATGTGCATGGTGAAGCCGGTGACAAAGGCAGAGATGCTGTCTGTGTCCGGGGTGGGGGCATTTAAGTATGACAAGTACGGGGAACGGTTCATGGCGTTTGTGCAGGCGGAGACCGGGAAGCAGGAGGGGGCGGCCACGGAGGCCGGAGAACCGGACAGTTCCGGCTATGGTTTTAAAGCTGGTGAGGGCGGCAGGCGGGCAGGCAGCAGACCCCGGGGGGAGTTTACTATGACTGAGGAGCTGGCGCAGCAGCTTCACTATTCGGAGCGAATATCTTTAAGTGACTTCGTGGGCCAGATCAATGATCTGCGGGATGAGGAAGCCATGAAACGGCTGACGATCAAATCCATAGAGCAGTGGCTGAC
>CAJTOW010000047.1:0-285 GCA_910577655.1 uncultured Lachnospiraceae bacterium
TTCATGTTATCAATCATTTCACGGTCTGTCATTTTAGCATCCTCCTTTGATTAAATTAACTGACAATTATCTCTCGAGTACCGTCGGTCGGGTCGGGCCTGAAGGGGAATTGTCAGAATTGTTTTTAATTGTTTGCTTTTTTCTTTCTGACTTTGTTCATTTGATTTACTACCATATCCCCTAGATCTTCTCCAACTTTAACACCTGAATGGAATGGGTCCAGGATTGGTATTCTTATTTCTGGTTTCTCTGATTCTGTGACTTCAATCTCTCCATGTTCTCTTT
>CAJTOW010000047.1:295-27628 GCA_910577655.1 uncultured Lachnospiraceae bacterium
ATGACCAATTTTCATCAAAGAAATCAAAGGGGTAGTATCCGAGATTACAATCATGTGAGTACCCCGCTTAGTCCAAGATCCATAAAGGTTTGCAGGTCTTTATCTAAGTCATCCCTGGTCAGGTCAAAATAACACAAACCCAGTTGTCCATATAATTCAATCAAATCCAGTTTATGGATTCCTAGAGCGTGTCTGAAAATTGCTTTCTGGCAGATGTGCGTCACAGTTTGTGGGAGATTTGGGCCAAATGAAGGGCGCATAGTGGGCTATGTAACCTGAATTTGGCCCAAATATACCGCAAAGTGGGGCGTACAGATGCCGGGAATGAATTTTCAGACACGCTCTAATATTTCAGCGGCTTTGCCGTGGGAAATTTTCCTTTTCAGAATATACGGATAAAGCAATAGTGCATTGCGCTGTAATGCGGCATCCGCAGTCTCATTGGTGACATAAGGTTTCATGGCTTCAGGAATCTGAATCTGTACAGTTGTAAGCATAAAGATCATCAACCCCTTCTTAAATAGCATTTTAGATGATACTGATTATAACAGATAATCGGCTAATTTGCATCAAGGTTTCACATATTTTCCTATTTTCTGTGTGTCAGTGGGTAACAGTTCAGATAGGTCTGCGCACTCGCTGCTCTGACCGTACGAAAACGTAGTGGCCGGAGAGCATCTGCCCCATCGCGCAGCGATTCTCATGGGCAAATGCCGTAACAGTTCAGGGGGTATCTGAACTGTTACCAATCGCTTTAATGCTTTAAATTTGTGTGAATTTAAAGTATTGAAAGAATGAAAATTTTGTAGTACAATAGATACCAGTTTGGCGACAAACAATACAGACATAAGGGAGACGATAATTATGAAGAAAAAAGTGTTATCCGTAGTCCTGGCCAGTGCGATGGTACTGTCCATGACTGGCTGTGGTTCCAGTACCCAGGAGACCACGGCAGCAGCGACTGAGGCGGCAACCCAGGCAACTTCCCAGGCAGGGGAGGAGAAGGCAGAGGCCGGCGCTGATACAGCATCTGGCGAGACTTATGTTGTGGGTATCTGCCAGCTGGTACAGCATGACGCTCTGGATGCGGCTACCCTTGGATTCAAGGATGCCCTGACGGAAGCATTGGGGGAAGCGGTCACCTTTGATGAGCAGAATGCCCAGGGTGATCCCAACACCTGCTCTACCATCATCAACAGCTTTGTATCCTCTGATGTGGATCTGATCCTTGCCAATGCCACACCGGCCCTTCAGGCTGCCCAGGCAGGCACCAATGAGATCCCGATTCTGGGAACTTCGGTTACAGAATATGGCGTTGCTCTTGGGATCGACGGATTCGGCGGTCTGGTAGGCGGCAACATCTCCGGCACCTCTGATCTGGCTCCCCTGGATGAGCAGGCAGCCATGTTAAACGAGCTGTTCCCGGACGCAAAGAATGTGGGACTTTTGTACTGCTCTGCCGAGGCCAACTCCCAGTATCAGGTAGATACGGTGAAGGCTGCTCTGGAGGAGCTGGGCTATACCTGCGAGTACTATGCATTTTCTGATTCCAACGATCTGGCTACTATTGTAACCAAGGCTGCTTCTGAGAGCGATGTGATCTATGTGCCCACGGACAATACGGTGGCATCCAATACAGAGATCGTGAATAATATCTGCCAGCCGGAGAAGGTTCCGGTGATCGCCGGTGAGGAAGGCATCTGTGCAGGTTGTGGTGTGGCTACGCTGTCCATCAGCTACTATGATCTGGGTGTAGGTACCGGGAGAATGGCTGCCAGGATCCTGACAGGAGAGGCGGACATTGCCCAGATGCCCATAGAGTATGCTCCGCAGTTTACCAAGAAGTACAACAAGACTATCTGCGAGGCTCTGGGCATCACGATTCCAGATGATTATGAAGCGATTGAGGAATAATCGTAGCAGTTCAGGGGTATAACTCTTACGAATACCAGTCGTGTAAAAGTTTTTTGCAGCAAAAGATGGCAGTGGGAATTCCGGGATTCCGGTTCGCCGGACAGATGGGGAAGCGGAATCCGGAGTGTCCACACCAGGGAAGGATAACTGGGATGAATTTGATAGGTTTATCATTAGGGAGTTTGTCGGGACTTTTAAATGCCCTGCCTGGTGCAGTGGCCCAGGGGCTGGTATGGGGGATCATGGCGATCGGTGTCTATATCACATACCGGGTTCTGGATATCGCGGACCTGACGGTAGATGGTTCCTTGTGTACAGGCGGTGCAGTGTGCATCATGCTGATGCTAAGTGGACAGAATGTATGGGTAGCTATGGCCGGCGCCCTGGCGGCAGGGATGGCGGCTGGATTTGTGACAGGTATTTTACACACATTTATGGGGATTCCGGCGATTCTGGCGGGGATTCTGACGCAGCTTGGACTATATTCGGTTAATTTGAAAACAATGGGAAAGGCAAATCAGGCGATCAATGTGGATAAATTTGATCTGCTGGTATCTTTGCGGTTTGTCAAGGGGGTTCCTTTTTATAAAAATACCATATTCCTGGTGTCTGTGATCATCGTGATCCTGATCCTTGTGCTCTACTGGTTCTTCGGGACAGAGCTGGGCTGCTCTCTGCGGGCTACGGGATGTAATGACAAGATGGCCCGGGCCCAGGGAATCAACACAGACTTCAGCCGTGTCCTGGGCCTGATGATTTCCAATGGAATCGTTGCACTTTCAGGAGCTTTGCTGGCCCAGTATCAGGGCTTTGCAGATATTAACATGGGCCGGGGCGCTATCGTGATAGGCCTTGCCGCTGTCATTATCGGAGAAGCAGTGTTCGGAAAGGTGTTCCACAATTTTGGACTGCGCCTTCTGGCTGTGGCATTTGGCTCTATCATCTATTACTTTGTTCTGCAGATCGTAATCTGGCTTGGCATTGATACGGATCTTTTAAAGCTTCTCCAGGCTGCAGTGGTTGCGGTATTCCTGGCGATTCCTACCTGGAAGAGCCGGTATTTCACCTCTCCGGTCAGGAAGGCGTCTGCGGGAAAAGGGGGGAATGGCTGATGCTGGAAGTGAAAAATATTGTCAAAACCTTTAATATCGGTACAGTCAATGAGAAGCAGGCACTGCGGGGAGTGAATCTGACTCTGGATGATGGTGATTTCGTTACCATCATCGGCGGTAATGGCGCCGGTAAGTCAACTTTTCTTAATGCCATTGCCGGTGTATGGCCGGTGGATGACGGGCAGATTATAATAGAAGGAAAGGATATCACCAGGTTCCCGGAATATAAGCGGGCCAGGTTTCTGGGACGTGTATTCCAGGACCCTATGACCGGCACGGCTGCCAACATGGGGATTGAGGAGAATCTGGCTCTGGCTTTCCGCCGCGGCGGAAGGCGTACCTTGAAGCAGGGGATTACGAACCAGGAGAGAAAGCTGTATGAGGAAATGCTGGCCAGACTGGGGCTGGGACTCCAGACCCGGATGACCAGCAAGGTAGGGCTGCTCTCCGGAGGCCAGCGGCAGGCTCTGACCCTTCTGATGGCCACCCTGCGCAGACCTAAGCTGCTTCTCCTGGATGAGCATACGGCTGCCCTGGATCCCAAGACAGCCAGAAAGGTGCTGGATCTGACTGATGAAATCGTCCAGGAGCAGGAACTGACCGCCCTGATGGTGACCCACAATATGAAGGACGCCATCCAGCTGGGAAACCGCCTGATCATGATGCATGAGGGACGGATCATCTATGATGTGGCAGGGGAAGAGAAGAAGAAGCTTCATGTAGAGGATCTGCTGCATAAGTTTGAAGAGGCCAGCGGGGAAGAATTCGCTAATGACAGGATGATGCTGGCAAAGTAAGGGATACAGTACATTATGCGTGATGCAGAGCAGTCGTCCATGGGAGCCCTTTCCAGAGCCAGTATCCGCCAGCCAGAGAGCCCCATGGACAGCAAAGCCAGTAAACAGTAACGACCAGACAGACTGCGAAAGTATTTTGCAGTCTGCTCTTTTTGTGGTATAATATTCATGAAAGCAAAAAGCAGTGCGGAAAAGGCCAAATAAAAAGGTGCGTTGTGCTCGCACATAAGCAGATTTTTATTTGGCCTTTTCCATAGGGCCGCAAGGCCCGTGAGCGAGATGGAGCGTAGCGGAATCGAGCTGCACTGCGGACTCAAGGGACTTAATGCAAAGCAAAAAGCAGTGCGGAAAAGGAGGGCATCTTATGGATAAAAGCAAGCTGGTTATTACGATTGAGCGTCAGTATGGCAGCGGCGGCCGTATTGTAGGAAGGAAGCTGGCGGATGCGCTGGGGATTTCCTTCTATGATGATGAGATTCTGAAGATGACTGCGGAACGCAGCGCGGTGGGGGAGCAGTATTTCCGTCTGGCGGATGAAAAGGCGGGGAACAATCTGCTGAGGCGGATCGTCCGCGGTATGAAGAAGCCTCCTATTGACGAGCCCAGGAAGGAAGGGGATGTGACCTCCCCGGAGAATCTGTTCCGTTTCCAGTCGGAGGTGATCCGGGAGCTGGCGTCTACAGAGTCCTGCGTGATCGTGGGCCGCTGTGCGGATTACGTGCTGTCGGCAGCAGATAAGGAGGATCTGATCCGGATCTTTGTTTATGCGGATATTCCCACCTGCATCCGCCGGACCATGGAGGTAGACGGGATCGAGGATACCAAGGAGGCTCTGGCCAAGCTGAACCAGATTACAAAGCAGAGGAAGGAATACCACAAATATTTCACCAACAAAGAGTGGGAGGATGTGTCCAACTACGACCTTCCGATCAATGCCAGTAAGCTGGAGCTGGATCAGGTGGTGGAGCTGATACTGGTTTATATCCGTATGCGGGGATATGATGTCTGACGCGTCAGAACAGATGGAGACCTTGTGAAGCCAGGGTTTTCATAGAGGAAGGAGCGGAACAGACTGTCTGTAGTTGAAAGTGAATGATAAGAAGGCTGCTGCATGCAGGGAGGAATCCTCTTACATACAGCAGCCTTTTCATAACAGTCCGGACACTCTTTAACGGTTACGCCTTTTCATAGTCTTACTGAATCTCTACCGCCGGGATATCCTTGACAGATATGCTTCCGGTGTATACAACAGTTACCTCCTCGCCTTCTGTGTGCGCAGAGAAATCCAGCTCGCTGGAGACGAAGGTGAAGAAATCTCCCTGGGCAGATTCCAGAACCATGCTCTCGTCCTCGATCTGTACAATGGTACCCTTGAAGGCGCTGATCTCTGCTTCCGGAGTGTCATAGGAATCTTCCATGACGATCTTTAAGGCGATTGCATCATCATCCAGGTCTCCCAGATAGGTAATGGTAGCAGTCTCCCCATTGCTGATGGTACCTACTACATAGGCATTGCTCCGGACCAGGGTATAGTCGCCGTCGTCAGTGGAGATGGTGATGGTATCATCATCGCTGGCAAGAATCTCGGCCTCCACGGAGGGATCCGTATTCTTGGCGGTCTCAGACTCCAGAACCTCCATGGCAATAGCAGGTACCGGATCATCAGTGGTCTCTGCGGGGAAGGTGATCTCTATCATGTCCCCGATGGAAAGGGGAAATTCTAAAGTAACATCCGCATCGGAAATGTCATAATCATGCTCCTCGTCCAGTCCGTCGATCCGGACAGTCAGGATATCACCATCCATAGCGGTGATGTAGCCCATAATATAATCTTCCTCAATGTCTTCTTCGGTTTCCTCTTCAGAAGTCTCTGCTTCTGTGGTAGTCTCTTCAGTTCCGGTCGTCGCCTCTGTGGCAGCAGTGGTAGCAGTCTCCTCCTGCTTGGATGAACATGCACTTACACCTAAAGCCAGCACCAGAAGGCTGGCAGCCAGTAGTCTCTTTTTCATAATGAACACTCCTCTGTTTTAAAGCTTTGTTGTCTGAAACAAAAATGAGTTTACTACAAAGCCGGGGAAATTTCTACTGCTTTTTTTATTAATTTTTGTGGGAAAGGATGAAAATTTTGTGAACTTTCCAGAAATAGGAGAAGGAATCCGGGGAAATGTGTCTGGTCCGGAAGGGCCTTACAAAAATTGTCACAGAAATTTAATAATTTTTCTATGGAACTATCTCGTAAACGGAATTATTTTATGATAAAATGAAACATTAGGTAACGGTTTAAGGGGTAGCTGGACTGTTACGGCGCGGGAATATTTTTTACGTGAAGCCAGGGAAACAAAGGGTTATTTTGGAAACCGGGGGCCGTTGCCGGGAAGCCGGGGGCGGTCATGGCCGGAGAAATGGATCATATAAGGAGAGAATGCATGGCAGAGGAAAGGGACTCAATACAGCTTTCAGGAAAATCAAGAAAACGGAAAGGGAAGGCGTTGTTTCTGCCTCCTGCGGGGATATTTCTGATTGCAGCGCTGGCAGTTCTTGCGGTGGTGCTTATGGCGGGCAGGTCCAAGGACAGTCCTGTATCCGGCAGCGGGGAGCCTCAGGCCCAGGTGGCCCGGGAGGGGGCAGACCCTGGAGTCAGTCAGCCGGAGACAGAGCCTACTCTCTCCCAGGAGGAGCTGGCGGCAGCCCAGGAGGCCCGGGAGAAGCAGCAGGTAGTGGATTCCTACCAGAATCTTGGGATTGTGCAGGTGTCGGGTTATCTGAATGTGCGTGAGGAGCCGGGACCAGGAGGAAGGATCATTGGCAAGCTTCAGGAGCACAGCGCCTGTGAGATCATCGGGACAGAAGGAGAGTGGTACCACATCACTTCCGGAGGGATCGAGGGATATGTCCACAACCAGTATGTGCTGGATGGGGAGGAAGCCAGAACGGAGGCATTGTCCCATGTGACAAAGATGGCCATTGTTCAGACAGACAAGCTCAATATCCGTCAGCAGCCTGAGATCGACCCGTCCAATGTAATCGGACAGGCCCTGACCGGGGAGCGCTACCCGGTCAGTGAAGTGTTAGAGGAGTGGGCCATGATCCGGTGGGATGGGAGCAGCAGCGGTACCGTGGATGCTTATCTTTCTACACAGAACCAGTATGTGGAAATCCGTTATGCCCTTAATGAGGCCAGAAAGCTGGATCTCAAGGCCATGGCTCTGAGCCAGTATGACAATCTGGTGATCTCCAAGGTGGATAATTATCTGAATATCCGCAAGGAGCCCAGTACCGCGGACCAGGCCAACATCATAGGCAAATTCCCGGGAAAGGCGGCAGGCGAGATTCTGGAGACTCTGGATGGCTGGTATAAGATCAAATCCGGCAATATCACCGGATACATTACCGCGGATTCCCAGTATGTGGCTGTGGGCCAGGAGGCCCGGGATCTGGCTATGGAGTCAGCCACCCTGATGGCCATTGTCAAGACGGATATGCTCAATGTGCGGACAGAGCCTTCCACAGAGTCCACCATCTGGACCCAGATCTCCAAGGAGGAACGTTATCCGGTGGCGGAGCAGCTGGACGGCTGGGTGCAGATCGAGCTGGACAGTGGTGACAATGACGATGGAAGCAGTCCGGACAAGGCATTTATCTCTACCCGTGACAACAATGTGGAGGTGCGCTATGCGCTGACTGAAGCCATCAAGTTCTCCCCCCTGGAAGAGCGGGCCAACCAGCAGGCCTCCCTGCGCAACAAGGTGGTCAACTATGCATTGCAGTTCGTGGGCGGAAGATATGTATGGGGCGGCAATGATCCCCATACAGGGGCGGACTGTTCCGGCTTTGTGCGGTATGTCCTGAAAAATATTGCCGGAGTCACCCTTCCAAGAACCTCCAGGGAGCAGGCGAAGACCGGACGGGCCATCACCTCCAGTGAGATGAAGCCGGGAGATCTGATCTTCTATGCCAACAGTAAGGGAACCGTCAATCACGTAGCCATGTACATTGGCAATGGACAGATCGTCCATGCGGCCAGCAGGCGGAGCGGGATCAAGATCTCTACCTGGAATTACCGGAGTCCCAAGGCCATCAGGAGTTTCCTGGATTAGGAGACTTCCGGTCTGTAAGGGTGGAGATAAAGTCCCGCATGTACCTGGTCAGGTACCGGTCCTTCCTGTGACAGATATAGAAGCCGCGTCTGCGCTCAATTCCGGTGATGGGATAGGTGACGCAGAAGGGGATCAGCTGGGGAGTGGTGTCCAGATAATTCCGGGGGCAGATCATCACCGCGTCGCAGGCGATGGCTGTCCGCTTGGCCACCTCGATGCTTACCGTCTCGAACATGACCCTGGGCTGCATATCCTTCTGGATGAAAAGGCGGTCCTGAATATCCCGGACGCTATGGCCGGACTTGATATTTATGAAGATTTCATTCCTGGCTTCCGTGATATCAATGGGAGTTCCGGCGGGGATCCTTCTGGCCAGAGAGGAGTTCTGGCTGGTCAGGAGGATTAGCTCCTCGGTCTCCACCAGGATGTATTCCAGCTCTTCATATTTGGGATAGGTGGTCAGGCAGGCCAGATCCACACTGCCTTCCCTGGCCATGGTCTCGACGGTGGCGGAACCATCCTCTGTGACCCGGATCTCTACACGGGGATACTGCTCCTTGAATCTTGGGAGAATGTAGGGCAGCACTTCCATGGCGCGCTGTACCGGGATCCCAAGGCGGATGGTGCCCTGGTCTTCATGGGTGATCTCGCTGATCTCTTTTAAGAGATTGTCATTGATGGTCAGGATCTGGCGCGCGGCTTTTATGTATTTCTCTCCGGCATAGGTCAGGGAGATGGGATCCGTGTTCCGGTTGAAGACGGGGGTGCCGAGACCGGTCTCCACAAGCCGGATGGTCTGGCTGAGGGAGGGCTGGGAGACATAGAGCTTCCTGGCGGCGGCGGTGATACTGCCTTCCTTGAGGACAGTCAGCATATACTGGGCATGTTTGATATTCATAGGACCTCCTGGTGAAATGATTCCATAATTATATCACTATGAAATATCTGGTGCAACATAGGTTTTAACTTATGGCTCATATAATTATATATGTATTTGAAGAATCAGGATTTCAGTGATACACTGGATTTACCAAGACAAGGCAGAGGAAAGCCGTAAGGCATGCCAGATGTCCAAAAAGCGTGGACAAGAAGGAGGAAATATGGAAATTAAGAAGGCTGCTATGGCAGGGACCCTGGAATCCAGTGATGCCCAGGTTACTGTGGAGCCGGGAAACGGTTCCATCGAGCTCTCCATTGAGAGCAGTGTGATCCACCAGTTCGGCAAGCAGATCCGGGCGACGATTCTGGAGACCCTGAACCGCCTGGAAGTGGGCAGTGCGAAAGTGACGGTAGTGGATAAGGGGGCCCTGGACTGTACCCTGAAAGCCCGTGTAGAGTGTGCAGTTTACCGTTCCAATGATATGACAGAAAATCTTCCGTGGGGAGGTGCGATCCGATCATGAGCCATCCGAATAAGAAAAGACTGAGACGTTCCATGATGTTTTTAAACTGCCAGAAGCCGGGGCTCATTAAGGATCCCTATATCTACAAGCCGGATTCTATCATGCTGGATCTGGAGGATGCGGTTGCAGAGAACCAGAAGGATGCAGCGCGGTATTCTCTGTTCCATGCACTGCGGGAGATCGACTACCATGGAGTGGAACGGGTGGTTCGGATCAATGGTCTGGATACTCCTCACTGGAAAGAGGATATCCGTGTCTGCGTGGCAGGCGGCGCTGATGTAATCCGGATCGCCAAGACAGAAACCGCAAAAGATGTACATACAGTGGAAGAGCATGTGCTGGCAGCAGAACGTGAATTTGGCAGACCGGAGGGTTCTACTCTGCTGATGGCTGCCCTGGAGTCCTGCCGCGGTGTATTAAATGCCCTGGAGGTCTGCGAATCCTCTGACCGTCTCATCGGAATTGCCTTAAGCGGAGGTGACTATACAAAGGATCTTCAGACGGTGATCACAGGCACAGGTGTAGAACTGATGGGGGCAAGGCAGCAGATGATCATCGCAGCAAGAGCTGCCGGAGTGCAGTGCTGGGATACGGTATTTACCAATCTGGACGCTATGGATGTGTTCGAGGAGGAAGTCCGGATGATTAAGATGATGGGCTTTGACGGAAAGTCCCTGGTCAATCCAAGACAGATCGATATTGTGCACAAGATCTTTACACCCAGCCAGAAAGAGATTATCTTTGCGGAAAAGGTGGTCAAGGAGATTGAGGAGAAGAAGGCCCTTGGCATCGGTGTATTCACTGTGGACGGTAAGATGATCGATATTGCATTCTATGACGGGGCAAAGAGAACCATCAATCTGGCAAAAGCATCAGGCGTATATGAGGGGGATCTGTAATATGATAAATGCGGTTGGTAGAGAAATTCCGGAAGAGATTCTTAAAATGACGGGCAAGGAGCCCTATAAGGGCGCAAAAGCAATGGATGACCATGAGTTTACCCGTGGTGCGGCCAAGGTCCATGCGGTGGTGGATCCGGGGAGGAGCAAGCTGGCGGCAAATATCCGTGAGGTACTGGAAAAGTGCGGGATCCGGGATGGGATGACCATTTCCTTCCATCATCATTTCCGTGAAGGGGATTATGTGGTCAATATGGTTATGGAAGAGATTCATAAGATGGGGATCAAAGATCTGACCATCTGTGCCACCTCCCTGGGCAAGGCCCACGACCCGCTTGTTCCCATGATTGAGGACGGTACGGTGACAAGCCTGCGTTCTTCAGGAGTGCGGGGAAAGATCGGGGAGGCCATCTCCTCCGGCAAGCTGAAGAATCTGGCTGTAATGTGTTCCCACGGCGGACGGGTGCGGGCTGTGGAGTCCGGCGAGGTACATATTGATATTGCATTTATCGGAGCTCCCACGGCGGATGAGTACGGCAACTTAAGGGCTAATGGGGGCAAGTCCAACTGTGGCGTTCTTTCCTATGCAATCGCTGACGCAGAGTACGCGGACCGGGTGGTAGCCATTACCGATACCCTGGTGCCGTTTCCCAATGTTCCGGCAAGCATATCCATGACCAAGGTGGATTATGTGTTAGTGGTGGATGAGATTGGAAATCCGGCCAGGATAGCCACAGGAGCGGCGAAGCCTACCACGGATATGAGAAAGCTCCGGATGGCGGAGTACTGTACCCAGGTGGTTATCAATACTCCCTACTTTAAGGATGGCTTTTCTTATCAGACTGGTGTGGGCGGTGCTTCCATAGCTTCCACCATTTCTCTGACAAAGATCATGGAAGAGCGGGGAATACGTATGGGGTTTGGCGTAGGCGGCCTGACCACTCCCATGTGCAGCCTGCTGGAGAAGGATCTGGTGGATGTACTGGTAGATACCCAGGACTTTGATCTGGGGGCCATCGAGTCCATCCAGAAGCATCCGGACCGTCATATTGAGATCTCCGCATCCGAGTATGCCAATCCCTTTAACAAAGGCGCCTATGTGAATAAGCTGGATTACGTGATTTTGGCAGCCCTGGAGGTGGATGTGAACTTTAACTGTAATGTGGTAGTGGGTTCTGACGGCGTGATCACCGGCGCCCAGGGCGGCCATCCGGATACGGCGGCAGGTGCCAAGTGTACCATCGTCATCGCGCCTTTGCTGCAGGGACGTATCCCGGCGGTATGCACCAATGTGACCACTGTGACTACCCCAGGCGAGAGTGTGGATGTGATTGTGACTGATTACGGTATTGCCATCAATCCCAGAAGACAGGATCTGATTGACGCCCTGAAAGATACGAAGCTTCCTGTCTGCACCATTGAAGAGCTGCGGGACCAGGCCTATGCCATTGTGGGAGAGCCGCAGCCGGTACAGTTCGGGGAAAAGGTTGTAGGAATCATCGAGGCCAGGGATGGATCGATTATGGATGTTGTGCGGGAAGTGAAGGAGTTTTCCTTTGAGGATTGAAGAAGTATAAGAGAAATGTGGCCGTCCGGGAGGGATAAGGGCGGCAGCTTTGAGAGACCAGGCCTATGCAGGGATGTGCAGGCCTGGTTTTGCGTTTTAAGTTATTGCTCATGAGATAGTTGTTCCAAGGGGGATGCTCTGGAAAAAGTTTCCCCCGGCTTGCCGGGGTTCGGAACCAGACACACTCTAAGAGTTTCTAAGTCTCCTGCAAATCAGCGCAGCGAGTGCACGGACCTGTCTGAACTGCGGCATGCATTTTTGTTACAGTTCACGGGGCGGGAAAAGCTGGACAAAAACAGACATCAAGCTCGCTTGTAAGACTGTTTTTGTCCAGTTTTCCACATCGGGTGGACGCCCGATGCTTCTTGTCTGGCGTAGCCGGACAAGAAGATGCGCCCCGTGAACAGTAACGCATTTTTAAACAACAGAACAAATGTTCGAAAAAGGTGTTGCAAATTCCTGGTGGATGTGTTAAAATATAAAAAGAACATATGTTCCTGATTCTGAGGGGGATTGGAAAAGAAAGGAGTGGGCTCATGCTGATTCAGGCAGATATGGGAATTCAGGATAAGCTGCGGATCTTGTCGGATGCAGCCAAGTATGATGTGTCCTGCTCCAGCAGCGGAGTGGCGCGCAAGGGGAAGAAGGGGGGACTGGGGAATACACTGGCGGCGGGGATCTGTCATAGCTTTGCGGCAGATGGACGGTGTATCTCGCTGCTGAAGATTCTGTATACCAACCAGTGTATCTTTGACTGTAAGTATTGTATCAACCGTCGGTCCAATGATGTGGTGCGTACCGCTTTTACGCCGGACGAGGTATGTACTTTGACGGTGGAGTTCTATAGAAGGAACTATATTGAGGGATTGTTTTTAAGCTCGGGGATTCTCCATTCACCGGATTATACCATGAATCTCATCTATCAGACCCTTTTTCAGCTGCGCAGACGCCATCATTTTAATGGATACATTCATGTGAAAGCGATTCCGGGAGCTGATCCGGGGCTGGTGGAGCAGGTGGGGTATCTTGCGGACCGTATGAGTGTGAATCTGGAGCTTCCTACAGCAGACGGGCTTAGGGTCCTGGCTCCGGGGAAGACCAGGGAGAAGATCCTGAAGCCCATGCGCCAGGTGCAAAGGGGGATTGCGGCCCAGAATCTCAGGTGGCTGGAGGATGGCCGTCGTCAGAGACCGGCCAGGGAGATTGGCATGGCGGATTCTGTTAACCATCCGGGGCGCAGTCTCTGGAATCAGGACCAGGCTGTCGGCAGGACCTTTGTACCTGCAGGCCAGAGTACCCAGATGATTGTAGGGGCCACTCCGGAGAGTGATTACCAGATGATCCAGGTGGCAGAAGCCTTGTACCAGAAGTTTGATCTGAAGCGGGTTTTCTATTCTGCCTTTGTCCGTGTCAATGAGGATAGTCTGCTGCCGGTGCTGCCTGGGGGCCCGCCCCTTCTGCGGGAGCATCGTCTGTATCAGGCGGACTGGCTTCTGCGGTTTTACGGATTTGAGGCTAAGGAGCTTTTATCTGAAAAGAGGCCCAATTTTAATGTGCTTCTGGATCCCAAGTGCGACTGGGCCTTGCGCCATATGGAGCTGTTCCCGGTGGAGGTGAACCAGGCGGATTATGGGACACTTTTGCGTGTGCCGGGGATTGGGGTGAAGTCTGCCCGCAGGATCCTGGCTGCCAGAAGGAGCTCTGCCCTGGATTTTCCGGCTCTCAAAAAGCTGGGGGTTGTCTTAAAACGTGCCATGTACTTCATCACCTGCTCAGGGCGGATGATGTATTCTATGCCCATGAACGAGAATTTTATCACCAGCCAGCTGGTTGGTGTGGAACATAAGAAAGCATGGGATATTGAGAATCATGATTCCTATAGGCAGCTAAGTCTGTTTGATGATTATCATATGACGGCGGCGGTCAGTGGGGAGGACAGTATGTCGGTGGTGACGGGGAGTCTATAGACTTTGGGTTCCAGCAGACATACCGGCAGACAGGTCTGCCAGAACGGCTGTGGAACAGAATTTGTTGCTGTTCACGGGGGTTCATTTTCTTGTCCGGCTGTGCCAGACAAGAAGCATCGGGTCTCCGTCCAATGAGGAAAACTGGACAAAAGCAGTCTTAAAAGTGAGCTTGACATTTGTTTTTGTCCAGTTTTCCACATCACGTGAACTGTTTCCAGGATCTGATGAGTAATGGGGGAGCAATAATATGACGATATTTGTGTGCAAAGAATCTGTAGATGATATTTTCTGCGGGATTTACGATGCCTGGATGAGCAGGCTTGGTCATAAGAATGTGCGTCTGGAGCTGACAGGCGGGGACAGTGAGCTGTTTTGTGAGTACCGGGAGGTCGTGGGGGATCCACAGAAAGCAGGAAAGGTAGCAGACAGTATACGGAAAAAGCTGGGCGAGACCGTCTACGAGACGGTCTATGAGGCGTTGCTGTCCTGGGAAAGAGGGCGGGCAGATATAGTATACCGGTTTTTGATCCATGCCTTTGCTGTAGGTCCCGGCATTCTGGATAGGCTTCAGATTCCGGCAGTGTACGAGCTTTTCCGTCTGGCCAGATATGTGTCCCGGGAACGGCACCACTATGTAGAATTTGTCCATTTTGCAGAGATGGAAGGAGGTATTCTCATAGGAAAGATCGAACCGAAGAATGATGTGGTGACCCTGGTGGCTCCCCACTTTTCAGACAGGATGCCGGAGGAGAACTGGATCCTCTACGATTGCCGCAGGAAGAAGGCGGTGGTCTGTCAGGCAGGCCGCGGCTGGGTAGTGGTCTTTGCGGATTCCCAGGAATGGCAGGCGCGCCTGGAGCAGGCCACAGACGAGAGGCAGTTTACCAGACTCTGGAAGACCTTCCATAAGTCTGTCGCCATAGAGGCACGGACCAACTACCGGTGCCAGCGGAATATGCTGCCCCTTCGGTTCCGGCCGATGATGGTAGAATTCTCCCCGGACAGCCAGTGAACTGTGTAACAGTTCAGATACCCCTTGAACTGTTACGGCATACGGCCTTTAGAATCGCTTTGCGATGGCCGTATGCTCTCCGGCCACTACGTTTTCGTACGGTCAGCGCAGCAAGTGCGCAGACTTGTCTGAACTGTTACCAGTTCTTACTGAAATGCCGCCAACTTCCGAAAATTCCGCTTGCTACTTTCCAGAACATCCCGTATAATAAATATACAATTCTTTTCTTCCAAGACAATCTGGAGCATTCAGGGTACGTCCGTACCATATTCCAACTGTGAGAAGAAAGCAGAAAACGAAAGGAGATCGTGTGTGTTTAGTAAAGTGAATAGTGGAGGTCTGCGTGGGATTGAAGGGTATCTGGTTCAGGTGGAGGCAGATGTAAGCCGGGGACTGCCGGGATTCCATATGGTAGGATATCTGGCCGGTGAGGTGAAGGAGGCAGAGGACCGGGTCAGGACTGCTTTGCGCAATGCCGGTTTTGCGCTGCCTGCCATGAAGGTGACATTGAATCTTTCACCGGCAGATATCCGGAAGGAGGGTACCGGCTTTGATCTGCCTATTGCCATAGCGGTTCTGGCTTCTTATGGTGTTGTGAGGCGTCAGTCCCTGACAGGGATTGCCCTGATCGGGGAGCTGGGTCTGGATGGAACGGTGAAGCCAGTCAGGGGAATCCTGTCTATGGTTCTGGCCCTGGAGGAATTGGGAATCCGGCGCTGTTTCCTTCCGGCCGGGAACCTGGAGGAGGGGCTGGTGGTCCAGAATATGGAGATCTGTGCAGCCCATAATCTGCAGCAGGTGGTAGGATGTCTGGCGGCGCCGGGATCCGTACAGGTGGAGACAGGGACAAAGAGTCAGGAGACAGAGGAGATACCGGTCTATCCGGTGGATTTTAAGGAGATCAACGGTCAGCTGCTGATGCGTCGGGCCACAGAGATAGCTGTGGCGGGCCAGCACAATATTCTCTACATGGGCCCTCCGGGAAGCGGCAAAAGCATGGTCGCCCAGCGGGTACCCACCATCATGCCATCCATGACCTTCCAGGAACAGCTGGAGGTCACCAAGGTACACAGTATCTGCGGCATGCTGCCTCCTGGCAGGGCCCTGGTCCGCAGCCGGCCCTTTCGGGCACCCCATCATTCCATCAGTTCTGTGGCTCTGGTCGGAGGAGGGAGGATACCAACGCCGGGGGAGATCTCCATGGCTACCAGAGGTGTACTGTTTCTGGACGAGCTGCCGGAGTTTCCAAAAAGCACGCTGGAGCTTTTAAGGCAGCCTTTAGAGGAGCACCGTATTGTTATTTCCAGGGCTCAGGGATCCTATGAATTTCCGGCCCACTTCATGATTGTGGTGGCACTAAATTGCTGTCCCTGTGGATACTTTCCAGACAGGAACCGTTGTTCCTGTACCCAGGTTCAGGTGCAGAAGTATCTGAACCGTATATCCGGTCCATTGCTGGACAGGCTGGATATCTGTGTGGAGGCGGCGCCGGTGACCTATGGGGAGATGCGGGAATGTGCAGACAACGAACCTTCAGCAGTCATACGGAAACGGGTGGAAGAGGCCCGCAGGATCCAGAGGGAGAGGTTTGCCGATACCGGGATATTCTCTAACAGTGAGATGAGCATCCGGGATATCCGTATATACTGCCGACTGGAGGAAGAGGAGGAACGGTTTTTAAAGCAAACCTACCAGAAGATGCAGATGAGCGCCAGAGGCTGCAACAAGATCCTGAAGGTGGCAAGAACCATTGCGGATCTTGATGGGGCAGAGAGGATCCGGTGCAGCCATCTGTCAGAGGCTCTGGGCTACCGGGAGCTAAATGGGAAATACTGGGGGAGGAGATGAGAAAATATGGATGAGAAACAGTATCTTTACTGCCTGATGCGGACGGGGTTTCTGGGAGCCGTTGCCATACGGAAAATTTATGAGTATTTTCAAAGCTTTTCAGGAATATTTAATATAGAAGAAAGAGAGCTTAAAGAAAGCAGACTCTTAAAAGAACGTCAGCTTCGTCTCTTTCTGGAATGGAAATCCAGATACCAGTCTTGTCTGGAGGAATATAAAAGGCTGTCTGCCAGAGGGATATTGTTTGTCTCTATGCTGGATGAGGCATATCCCAGCCGCCTTCTTGGTATTTACGACCATCCGGCAGCTCTTTTTGTCAAAGGGACCCTGCCTGAGGATGCTCCTATGGTGGCGATTGTGGGTGCCAGGGGCTGCTCCGCATACGGAGAGCAGCTGGCGGAGGAATATGCCAGGGTTCTGGCGTCTGAAGGCGTGGGGATCGTCAGCGGGCTGGCTTTAGGGATCGACGGGGCCGCCCACAGGGGAGCGCTTCGCGGCGGCGGAAAGACCTACGGAGTGCTGGGATGTGGGGTCAATGTCTGCTATCCTTCGGCCAATTACCGGCTGTATGAGAGCATGATGGAGCAGGGGGCGGTGATTTCCGAGTTTCCGCCGGATGTACAGCCCAAAGCGAACCATTTCCCTATGCGCAACCGGATTATAAGCGGCATGGCGGATGTGGTTCTGGTAGTAGAGGCCAGGGAACGAAGCGGCTCCCTGATCACGGCCGAGCTGGGGCTGGAGCAGGGAAGGGAGATCTTTGCACTGCCGGGAAGGGTCACGGATCATCTGAGCCGCGGCTGCAATCTGCTGATCCAGCAGGGCGCCCATATGGCAATTTCACCAAATGATATCCTGGAATATCTTGGAGTAAAATACCAAAAGAAACTGATTCTTTCTGAAAAAAATATAAAGAGGCTTGCAAAGAAAGAAAAAATGGTGTATAGTTGCCTGGATTTCATCCCAAAGCATATGGATGAAATTGTGAAAGAAAGCGGACTGGGTGTCAGCGAGTGCATGGCAGTTCTGCTTGAACTGGAGCTGGGCGGTTATGTATACCGCACAGCCGGTCAATATTATGGAAAAAGAATGTGAATGTTTAGGAGTAGTTATGGCTAAGAATCTGGTTATAGTAGAGTCGCCGGCAAAGGTTAAGACTATCAAGAAGTTTCTGGGCTCTACGTATGAGGTGGACGCATCCAACGGACATGTCCGTGATCTGCCAAAGAGTTCTCTGGGAATCGATGTGGAGCATGATTACGAGCCCAAGTATATCACGATCCGCGGAAAGGGCGACATCCTGGCAAAGCTCCGCAAGGAGGCCAAGAAGGCAGAGAAGATCTATCTGGCAACGGACCCTGACCGGGAAGGGGAGGCTATTTCCTGGCATCTGATGAAGGCATTAAAGCTTGATGAGACAAATGACAAGAAGGTGTACCGTATAAGCTTCAATGAGATCACGAAAAATGCGGTGAAGACCTCCCTGAAATCTCCCAGGGAAATCGATATGGACCTGGTGAATGCGCAGCAGACCCGCCGGATTCTGGACCGTATGGTAGGATACAAGATCAGTCCCCTTCTGTGGGAGAAGGTGAAACGGGGGTTAAGTGCCGGACGTGTGCAGTCTGTGGCATTGCGGATGATTTGTGACAGGGAGGCGGAGATCGCAGCCTTTATCCCGGAGGAATACTGGAGCCTGGAAGCAGAGCTGAAGCAGAAGGGCGGACGCAAGACCCTGAAAGCAAAGTTCTATGGCACAGACGGGGAGAAGGTCACCATCCACAACCAGGAAGAGATGAACAATATCATGGCAGACCTGGACAAAGAGGAATTCCTGGTGGAGGAGGTCAGTCATGGGTCGCGGGTCAAGAAGCCGCCGATTCCATTTACTACCAGTACTTTGCAGCAGGAGGCCTCCAAGGTCTTGAATTTCTCGACCCAGAAGACCATGCGGATTGCCCAGCAGCTGTATGAAGGGGTGGACGTAAAAGGACATGGGACCATCGGTCTTATCACCTATCTGCGTACAGACTCTACCAGGATCGCGGAGGAGGCAGATGCGGAGGCCAGACGTTATATCGGATCCACTTACGGTGAAAAGTATGTATTGCAGAGTCAGGCAGTTCAGAAAAATGGCGGCAAAATACAGGATGCCCACGAGGCGATCCGCCCCACGGATATCTCCCTGACGCCGGTTCTGGTGAAGGAATCCCTTCAAAGAGACCAGTTTCGTCTGTACCAGCTGATTTGGAAACGGTTTGCGGCCAGCCGTATGCAGCCGGCTGTTTATGATACTACATCGGTCCGGGTGAAGGCGGGAAGGCAGATCTTCACGCTGTCAGCATCCAAGCTGGTTTTTGACGGATTTATGTCCGTATATGTCCAGGAGGACGAAAAGGAGGAGACCAACACTCTTTTTGCGGATCTGGACAAAGGAGATGTCCTGACCCTGTGCGGACTCCAGCCGGATCAGCATTTCACCCAGCCACCGGCCCACTATACAGAGGCCTCTCTGGTAAAGGCCCTGGAGGAGCAGGGGATCGGGCGGCCCAGTACTTATGCTCCCACCATCACCACGATTCTTGCCAGACGCTATGTGACCAAGGAGGAGAAGAAGCTTTATGTGACAGAGCTTGGCGAGGTGGTCAATGCCATCATGAAGGAATGCTTCCCCAGTATTGTGGATACCCGCTTTACGGCCAATATGGAGCTGCTCCTGGACAAGGTAGGGGATGGGACCGTGAAATGGAAGACCGTTGTGGAGAACTTCTATCCGGATCTGGATGAGGCAGTGAAGGTGGCGGAGAAGACACTGGAGTCGGTGAAGATCAGCGATGAAGAAACGGACATTCCCTGCGATGTGTGTGGCAGGAATATGGTGATCAAATACGGCCCCCACGGCAAGTTTCTGGCTTGTCCGGGCTTCCCGGAATGCAAGAATACAAAGCCTTATCTGGAGAAGATCGGTGTCCCCTGCCCTAAATGCGGCAAGGAGATCGTTATCAAAAAGACCAAGAAAGGCAGACGGTATTTTGGCTGCGAGGATAATCCGGAATGTGATTTCATGTCCTGGCAGAAGCCATCTCTCCAGAAGTGTCCTGTATGCGGCAGTTATATGGTGGAAAAGGGCAGCAAGCTTCTATGTGCAGGAGAAGGCTGCGGGTACAGCATGAGCCTGAAGACAAAATGATTGCCCTGATCCTGGGGGCAGTCATGTGAGTGAATAAAACGAAAAATGCCTATAGAAAGGGACTGTAGCAGAGGAACAGTCCCTTTTTTTGCATAAATCCGTCAAAAAATCAAAAAATTTCGAAAAACTCTTGTTATTATCGGTTAATCATGCTAAAATCTAACCAGTATATCAGTATATGAAACTTAGTTCGTGATTATCAAAATAATTAAGGGGGTTTTTCGGAATGAGCGTTCAGCTGTTGGACAAAACCAGAAAAATCAATAAATTATTGCATAATAACAACTCGCACAAGGTTGTGTTTAATGATATCTGTAAGGTGCTGAGCGAAATTTTGTTGTCCAATATTCTGGTGATTAGCAGGAAGGGGAAGGTTCTTGGTGTGGGGCTCTGTCCGGGAGTAGATGAGATTGAGGAGCTGATTGAAGACCAGGTAGGCGGATTCGTGGATCACATGCTGAATGAGCGTCTGCTCAGCATTCTGTCCACCAAGGAGAATGTCAATCTGGCTACTCTGGGTTTTGCAGAGGAAAACGTCCGTAAATACCAGGCGATCATTACGCCTATCGATATTGCGGGAGAGAGACTGGGGACTTTGTTTATCTACAAGTGTGACGAGCAGTACGATATTGATGACATTATCCTCAGTGAATACGGGACCACAGTGGTTGGCCTTGAGATGATGCGTTCTGTCAATGAGGAGAATGCAGAGGAGACCAGGAAGGTACAGATTGTCAAATCAGCCATTGGAACATTATCTTTCTCCGAGCTGGAGGCCATCACCCATATTTTTGAGGAACTGGATGGCAACGAGGGAATCCTGGTAGCCAGCAAGATCGCGGACCGGGTAGGGATCACAAGATCCGTCATCGTTAATGCCCTGCGCAAGTTCGAAAGCGCCGGTGTAATCGAGTCCCGCTCGTCCGGGATGAAGGGAACCTATATCAAGGTTCTGAATGATGTGGTGTTTGAGGAGTTGAAGAGTATTAAGACTTCTAAATGAAGCCGGTGCTTTATCCGGCCAGTAATCAGATTGTCAGTGCCGAATATATTGACAGCCTGCAAGGCGGAGGAAGGAGGCGATGCGGTGGCATCGTTGACTGACGACAACGCGGCAGATGGCAAAATTGGCGGTGCTGAAAGTCTGATTAGTGGCTGGACGGAGTCTGGTAATACACAGCCCGGACAAAGCCGGATGGCAGGCGGTCCGGGCTGTTTTTGCGGTAAGAATCAATGCAAAAAACCTCTTGTCAAATAATTGAAGATATGGTATGCTAAAAAAGCTGAAAAAACACGTCTGCGGATTCCAAAAGCGGTGTCTGGCAGAGGCCAGGTCCTGGAGGAAGTACAAGATGCAGACGGAAGAAAAACCAAATGGAGGAAAATAACATGAGCGTTATTTCAATGAAGCAGCTTCTGGAAGCCGGTGTTCATTTCGGACACCAGACAAGAAGATGGAACCCTAAGATGGCTCCGTACATCTACACTGAGAGGAACGGCATCTACATCATCGACCTGCAGAAGTCTGTAGGCAAGGTGGATGAGGCTTACAATGCAGTATCTGATATCGCGGCCAATGGTGGTACGATCTTGTTCGTAGGGACCAAGAAGCAGGCCCAGGATGCGATCCGCACTGAGGCAGAGCGCTGTGGTATGTTCTATGTAAATGAGAGATGGCTGGGCGGCATGCTGACCAACTTCAAGACGATCCGCAGCCGTATTGAGAGACTGAAAGCAATTGAGACCATGTCCGAGGACGGTACTTTTGACGTACTGCCCAAGAAGGAAGTTATCGCGCTGAAAAAGGAATGGGAGAAACTGGAGAAGAACCTGGGCGGTATCAAAGAGATGAAGAGACTGCCGGATGCGATCTTTATTGTAGATCCCAAGAAGGAAAGAATCTGTGTACAGGAAGCCCATACCCTGGGTATTCCGCTGATCGGTATCGCAGATACAAACTGTGATCCGGAGGAGCTGGATTATGTGATTCCGGGTAACGATGATGCAATCCGCGCCGTGAAGCTGATCGTGTCCAAGATGGCAGATGCAGTAATCGAAGCAAACCAGGGTGAAGCAGATGCAGATTTCTCTGAGACTTTTGAGGCAGCAGAGGAGACTGTGGAGGCTTAAATCCTGACAGAAAGGGGTGCTTCGGCCTGACAGCAGGTTGAAGCACTTTTTCCGGTTTTATGCGGGACGGACAAGGACTGTTCCGCTCACAAAATTTATATATGGAGGACAATCAAATGGCAGTAACAGCAGCAATGGTAAAAGAGTTAAGAGAGATGACCGGCGCCGGTATGATGGACTGTAAGAAGGCCCTTGCGGCTACTGATGGCGATATGGATAAGGCTGTTGAGTTCCTGAGAGAGAAGGGACTGGCCGGTGCTGAGAAGAAGGCCGGACGTATCGCGGCAGAGGGGATCGTAGTGACTGCCCTGACCGAGGATGCCAAGAAGGCAGTTGCCGTAGAGGTGAATGCAGAGACTGACTTTGTTGCAAAGAATGAGAAGTTCCAGACCTATGCAGCAGATGTAGCTGCCCAGGCTTTAAAGACTGATGCCAAGGATATGGAAGCTTTCCTGGCTGAGAAGTGGGAGAAGGATCCGTCCCTGACTGTCAAGGAGGCTCTGTCCACCCAGATCTCCATCATCGGTGAGAACATGAATATCCGTCGTTTTGAACAGCTGGAGGAGGCCAATGGCTTTATCGCTTCCTATATCCATGCCGGCGGAAAGATCGGTGTGCTGGTAGACGTGGAGACCGATGTGATCAATGATGCTGTGAAGGAGATGGCCCGCAACATCGCTATGCAGGCTGCCGCCTTAAAGCCCATGTATACCGACCGCAGCCAGATCAGCGAGGACTTCATTGAGCATGAGAAGGCCATCCTCATGGCCCAGATCAAGAATGATCCCAAGGAGGCTTCCAAGCCCGAGAAGGTGATTGCCGGCATGATCCAGGGCCGTATCAACAAGGAGCTGAAAGAGATCTGCCTCATGGATCAGGTCTATGTGAAGGCTGAGGACGGCAAGCAGAGTGTGTCCCAGTATGTAGCCCAGGTAGCCAAGGAAAACGGTGCTAAGATCGCAGTCAAGAAGTTTGTACGTTTCGAGACCGGTGAGGGACTGGAGAAAAAGGAAGAGAACTTTGCTGAGGAAGTGGCGAAGCAGATGGGAATGTAAAATAGCCAAATTAAATTTAATAGGAAAAGTTGGAGGGCTTCAGAGAAATCTGAGGCTCTTTTTCTTTTATGTAGTTTGAGATTTGGATTGCAGAATATGCATATTTCTGTGAAAAATAGTTTAAAAACAAACTGTTTTGATAAAATTTTAAACTTGACAGAAAGAAAAAATTATTATAGTATAAATTAAAAATGTAGCTAAACAGTTTAAAAACAAACTATTTTGAATGAAAAATAAACGGTGAAGTGGTATGAAATTATATTTTGAATTACTAAAATATCCAGTATTCACAATGGAACATGTAAGTCAATATTATGATAACATTGAAAGTGCGCGTTCGGCGGTAAAACGTTTAATAAAGAGTGGTCTTGTGATAAAAATACGAAATAATCTTTACACATGTATTAGTGGAGAAACAGATGCTCCATTGGCGAACCGTTATCAAATTGCAGGTGCGATCACACCTACCTCTTGTCTTTCTCATCATTCGGCAATGGAATATTATGGAATTAGTGATCAGATTTTTTATGAGGTTTATGTATCTTCAAATACGGTGTTTCGAGATTTTGAATTTGATGGATACACATTTTGTTATGTATGTTCTAAATGTAATGAGGGAGTTGAAACAGTGAAGTACAGCGGGGGTGTGCGAGTAACAGATAAGGAACGGACTGTGATTGACAGTATTAAGGATTTGGATAAAATAGCAGGATTAGAAGAAGTGACCGATAATATTCAGGCGGTATCTGTTCTTAGAGAAAAACGTATGCTTGCATATTTAGAATATTATGATAATCAGTTTTTATATCAAAAAGTAGGGTTTTTGTTGAAAAGTCAACAGGAACGCATTGGATTATCAAATGAGTTTTTTCAGATATGCCAAAATAGGATTGGGCGCAGTAAACGCTATTTGACGAAAGATTACAAGAAAGGAAAATATGATGCTATATGGCGTCTTGTAGTTCCGGAACAGATGTATTATTTGAAAAATGAAGGAGGCAGGCATGAACTATAATAAGGGACAACTTGGACAAATAGCAAAGCAATATGGATTTGTTCGGGATACATTTGAAAAAGTGCTGAGGCTGAAAGAAATATTGACCTATTTGAATACAGATGAATATCTGCATGGACATCTGGCTTTAAAAGGCGGAACAGCAATCAACATGACTATTTTCAATCTGCCAAGGCTGTCTGTTGATTTAGACCTGGATTTTACACCAAATCTGCCATTGGAAGATATGGAAAAAGCCAGAGAGAAAATGACAAAAATGCTGGAAAGATATATGACAGAGGAAGGATATTTTCTTTCAGGATCTTCCAGGTATAGTCATAGCCTGGATTTTATGCTGTTCCAATATCAAAATTGCTGGTGGTAACAGGGATAATATAAAATTAGAGTTGAATTACTCCTTGCGCTCTCATATTTTTGCTCCAGTAGAGAGAAAGATTGTAACGGATATTTTTGAGGAAGATGTAATGGTACGGACCTTAGAACCTGTAGAGATCTTTGCCGCAAAAGCAAATGCGCTTATGAGCCGGGCAGCAGCCAGAGATTTGTATGACTTCAATAATATGATTTATTTTGGCTTGTTTGATGGATCGGAATATGAATTGTTCCGTAAATGTATTATTTTTTATGCATCCATATCGGCAGATAAGATCAATAAGACTTTTAATACGTCTGCGATTGATGGACTGGAATTTTCTAAGATCAGGCGTGATTTGTTTCCGGTGCTTCGGAAAAAAGATAATTTTAATTTAGATGAACGTAAGGAGGAAGCAATAAAGTTTATTAAGGAACTTATGGTTTTGACCGAGGAGGAAAAAGAGTATTTGGATATGTTCGAGAAAGGTGAATATATACCTTCGCTTCTATTTTATGATAATCAGATTTTAGAAAATATTGTAGAGCATCCAATGGCTATTTGGAAGATGCAATTGGAACAAAAAGTCGAGATGAAATTTTAGTACACGGGGAGATTTATTGAAATGGAAAAGAATGAGATTGTTAAGTCTGAAATAGGGTCAGAAGCTGCTTGGAGAGGTTTTTCGACACAGACATTATATATAGCAAGACGGCTATTGACAGCAGAAGATGATGAACAGCTATATCCGGAACAAGTTGAAGACTTAATGATTATGAGAAAAGGGAAGATTATAGAACTTGTTCAAGTTAAAAATTTGTCTGATGATTTATCTCTTTCAGATTTATCTCCGAAAAAGAATGATTCTTTCTTTAGAAGATGTCTGAAGTTTAAAAAGAGTGAAAAAATATGTTTGAAGATCGTGTCATTTGGAAATATTGGTCCTGAATTACAAAACATGCAAAAAGAAAAGGAGAAAGGAGAAAGTAGCATTTACAATAAGTTATTATCGTATGGTTATAATGAAAATGACACATTATGGTTGCTAAATCATTTAGAGATAGAAGAGATAAGCGAGTCTGAAATTGAAAAAATTATCAAAGAAACTATGAAGAAATATGTTGAAATAGTGGCATATAACTTGGTGAAAGATAATCTGATTTATTATATATACAAACTTTCAAGGGAAAAAGGATATACATCAAAAAAACGTTGGGAAGAAAAAGTAAGTAATATAGCAAAGGATCTTATGGCAATAGATTCGATGCAAAGGCAATATCAAAGAACAATTATTCCGCTTTATGACTATAAATCAAATAAAACAAATGAAGAGCTATTAAATGATTATAGGATGGGGGTTAATGCCAGACCAGATCATATTAGAAGTGGTTGCGATTTGCGAAGAGGAAGATGGCTTAACGAAATTAGAGATCGATTCTTGAAAAATAATATTGTTTTGATAAAAGGAGCATCAGGCCAAGGAAAAACTACTTTAGCTTATCGATATCTTATTGATAATTATCCGGAACTGAATATTATGTGTATTGAAAGAGTTATTTCAGAAGATCAGGCAATAGATATATTAAGTGTTGTTAGAGGCTTGAATGCCAGGAAAGATATTGTTGTATATATAGATGTGGAGCCTTATGATATCTAATGGCTGTGGATTTGCGAAAAAGCATTGGAGCTGGCAAAAGATATAAAAATACTAATTTCTATTAGAGAAGAGGATTTTCAACGAAGTCCTATAGATTACTCAAAACATAATTTTGAGGAAATATCGATTGAGTTTTCAAAGGATGAGGCTATAGAATTATACGAAATGTATCCAAATACTACATATTTGTCATTTGATAATGCTTGGAAGTCTTTTGGCGAAAGTGGGCCATTAATGGAATACATTTTTATGCTTAATGAATCCAGAACTTTATCTGATAGGATTAAGGCTCAAATTGAGAATATAATAAATCATGAAAAGGAAGCGGATTCCTGGCTTGAAAGTTTGATGATTATATCTTTGGCAGGAATTCATAACAACAGTGTTTCTGTTAACGGTTTGTTTCAGAAAGTGCAATGTAAACAAAAACTTAAAATGATTAAACATTTTGAAAAGGAATACTTTGTTAAAATTATGCAAAATTCTTCATATGTTGAAAGTTTGCATGTGTTAAGGGCAAGGATTATATATAATATACTAATGGAAATGGGGATTTTCAATAAAGAAGATATTCTGATAAATACATTAGGGATAATAGAACATAACGCAACACAAATGCTTATAGAATATGTGTACGAGGTAGGAATAACACAAGAATTAGTTGGTCGGATCGCAAAGATAAGATGTTTAAGTGTTGAAATATATGCAGATATGTTGAAAGCTCTGCTGTGGTGTGAAATCTATTATTATTTTGAGATAAATCGGAAGGTTATTGAGGAAGGAGATATACTGTTTAATAAACAATTTATGTTTTTGGGGAATACAGATATTACAGGATTATTGCAAATGGATTTATTGCATGATATATCTAAAGTTTTTAATGAGGTAAATCCACATTTTGAAGAACAAATGACAGATCAATTGAATAAGCTTCCTCTGCTGAAGCTGGAATACAAATTTTTAGATGCATATTTAATTAACACATATAAGGAATTGAATACATGGTTTCAGATTAGAGAAAATGCTCTGACTGCTTGGGGGTATATATTATTTTGGATGTCTTACAGAAAGATTTATTTAAATGAGTTTTCTGCAAATGATCTTGATTGGAATTTAAACATAGAAGGAACATTGAATTATGTGCTGGGCATTAGTAAGCAAGGATGGTTTAATGCACGGAATAGAATTGCTGAAAACATATTGCCTGCTGTTTTGCAGGAAAATGGAGTTATATATTTTGAGGTTACAGATAATGAAGTCTTTGCTTTGATTAATGTACTTTTAGGGAATGAGCAAGGGGAACCATATTCACGAGTCA
>CAJTOW010000048.1 GCA_910577655.1 uncultured Lachnospiraceae bacterium
TACATCTATTCTAAGCAGTTCCTGTAAAAAACAACTGAGTTTCACGGATTCAGGTTTAAAATAATCCTGGAAAATAGTCAATACTGACTGCTTGTCTGGAGGCTTCCTTTCGGGAGTGTCTTTTCATAGAGCTTTGGTTTCTCTATGGCGTTAATAACGCGTTTCATTAATATAGTTTTCCTAAGGTGGTTCTATTGGATTGCATACTTTATTCTATCTGTATGGCAATCTGCAACATATATTGATCTGGATTTTTTTCTGCAATTTCATCTATCAGAAATTCCTCATAAGCATTTCCACAAAGCTTCAATCCATGTTCATCTATATACCGGAATATTTTCCGGTAAAGGGAATCTGTATGACCATAATCGGTAAACTGCGTGCCAAGAATATAATGTCCGGCGGGTTTGGTATAATAATCGGGATATTGATTTTGGGGCAGCCTGCAGTAATATTTTATGGGCTTGTCAGAAAGCGCTGCTTTTGATATGTCATATTCCACGAGCGAGCCAACGGTGAAACCAATCTGGATGCCATGTTCAATGCAGGCTTTATAAAAAGGCGGAATACAGTCCCAGCCATCAGAAAGCTGAAAGTTATCTGGCAGGTCTGGCCCTAAAAAGAGATTTTCTTTCGGACAGTATTCTGTCCATATTTTTTCAGAACCGATTGAAATTCCTTTTTCTGTATGCTGCAGCCTTGACTGAACCATACTTTTGATGCGTTCCAGTTTTTGGATTTGTTGTTCCAGGCTGTGTTCCTGTTCATGGAAAAGTGTCATCAGTTTTTCCGGAGACCGCTCTGCGAGATAATTACGGATGCACTCTAAGACATACCGGCCTGACGCAGTGATACAATGACACTTGCATTTGTCAATTGATGGTAGGAATAATAGCGGTATCCGTTTTCCTGCCCAACATGTTTCGGATGCAGGATCCCCTGGTTGTCGTAGTAGATCAGCAACTGCCGCGAGATGCCGGAGAGAGCTGAAAATTCGCTGACTTTTAATAACTTTTCCATTTTTTAATTTCACCTCTTGACTGTATAATCGTTATATAGTCTATACTCTCAGATATAGGAAGTCAAGAGATAAAATATGCCCGATGCTTCTTGTCCACGACGCTTTTCGAGGGCAAGAAGACGACCTGCCTGAAGTGTTGTAATAAAATGGATGCAAGGAGGAATAGGAAAATGAAAGGGTATAAAAATTTCTTTAGGTTTGTGATCCCTTCCGTACTGGCTTTTGCCTTGTCCGGTGTCTATACTATTGTGGACGGCTTTTTTATCGGGCAGAGCCTTGGGGATATCGGTCTGGCGTCTATTGTTTTGGGTTATCCCATCGCAGCAATTATCCAGGCTCTTGGAACAGGGATCGGCTTGTCAGGGGCCATTCAGTATACTATTATGCAGGCCAGGGAGTGCGAAGAAAAGCGGACGTGCTTAGGTGGAACGACGCTGCTGATGCTTCTGGCCAGTGGGCTGATTACCGTTCTGCTCCTGGTATTTCTTTATCCACTGCTTCATTTACTGGGGGCGGAGAGGGAGATTTTGCGTCTGACTGCCTCGTATATTCGGGTTATTGCCGTGGGAACGGTATTTCAGCTTTTGGCTACCGGATTTGTGCCGTTTATCCGCAACATGGGCGGAGCTGTCTTTGCCATGACAGCCATGATAGCAGGATTTTTGAGTAATGTTTTTCTGGATTATTTATTCGTCCCCAAGTGGGGGATGGCTGGTGCGGCCTGGGCGACTGTAATCGGGCAGGCGGTTACGATGCTGCTGGCTGTAGGCTTTTTTATCAAAAAGAAGATTGGATTTGCGCTGCCTCATCTCTCTGCAATCCTGGGATTTTTCGGCTCGGTGGGCAAAGTGGCGGCGGCTCCTTTCGGCCTGACCATTTCCCCTACCATCACTATCATTCTGATGAACCGTTTTCTCCTGCTGCATGGGAATGAGCAGGATGTGGCTGCTTACAGCTGCATCAGCTATGTGGTATGTATCGCCTATCTGCTGCTGCAGGGTGTAGGTGACGGATGCCAGCCACTGGTCAGCAGGTATTATGGAGAAAATGATATGATGGCTGTAATGGGCATCCGGAAGCTGGCTTATAAAACGGCCTTTGCAATTAGTGCTGTATGTATGGCAGTGTTGTTTTTGATGCGGAAATCTGTTGGCTTGTTGTTCGGAGCATCTCCTGCTGTCAGTCAGGAAGTAGCGGTTTATCTGCCGTTGTTTTTGGCAGCACTGCTGTTTATCTCTTTTGTGCGGGTTACAACCTCCTGTTTTTATGCTACGGAAAAAACCGGATTGTCTTATGCCCTGGTATTTGCAGAGCCGGGATTCCAGCTTGTGCTGTTCCTGCTTCTGCCTTTGCCTTTGGGACTTCTGGGTGTATGGCTGGCAGTACCCCTGGCGCAGGCATTGGCATGTACTGTTTCATTCTTCGCAAAGAGACGGGTCGACTATAGGGCTGATCCAGAGAAAAACGGATGGTCGACGAATCATCAAAGCAGATAAACGAGAAGAAAAGGGGCTGTCGGGAAATGGCTCCATGACCACAATATATCAGGTGATTCATTGGATATCACCACAATATATTGTGTGCAGGGGGTATTTTCCGACGGCCCCTTTTATTTTTCCCAAGAATCATAATCAGAGTCTGGCTGCAATTCTGCAAACTGGTACAGTTCACCGGGCGCATCTTCTTGTCCGGCTGCACCAGACAAGAAGCACCGGGCGTCTGCCCGATGTAAAAAACTGGAATCCATCAATAAAAAATATGGTTTATTCTTCTAATGAACTCATTATTTCCTGTATTTCAAATAAAGCATCTTCCACCCGCAGTGCTACTTCTTCACTCCAAAACTGACTTCCACCAGACAACTCCTCAATTAAATTGAAGATAGATACTGCATCAGCAACGGGTATAAAACCAGTCGATTTCCATTGGGGCAATTGCTTATTTAGATAGTTTGTAATATCCGTATAGATTTTCTCGCTGAAAGAATTATGGCAACGTAATTCTACCAATAATCCATTTTTTCCTACAACCATATCAGAAAAACTCATTACAACACACCTCCAAATTCTGATTGTCAATGGCTCTATTATAATACTTCATTCTTCAAAATGAAATAGATTTCTTTGTACCTGATAAAACAAATAATGAAAGATGAGGAAGTACTTGAAATAGGTTATCTATTTGAGCGATTATACTGGCATAATGGATATGCCGCATTACCGTTATGTGGTGCATCGCTGACAATTCACTGATCTCATTGCTGGAATTTACCCAGACGTATATACAGAGTAACCAAAAGAGACTTCTGCGGAGGTCTCTTTCGTTTTATACTGGGAATATGAAAAATCAGTTGATGGCTTAATCAATCGTATGGAAACAATCTATGGAGGTAATGGGAATGAAGAACTTCATTTTCGAGAACGGAACAAAGGTATTATTTGGGGCGGGATGTGTCCGGGAATATCTGGTTTGTCTGATGAAGGAATACAAAGACACGGTGATGGTGGCCTATGGCGGCGGTTCGGTCAGGAAAAACGGGATTTATGATGAGGTGATGGGCATCCTTGAAAACGCAGGGAAGCGGGTGGTGGAATTCTCCGGTATCATGGCAAATCCCACCTATGAGAAGGTCCTGGAAGGGGCAAGGCTGGCAAAAGAGAACCAGGTGGATGTGATCCTGGCAATTGGCGGCGGCTCCGTAATGGACTGCTGCAAGGCAGTGTCCATGGCGGCGGTTTTTAAGGGAGATATCTGGGACAACTACTGGGCAAGACCCGGTGTGGTGACCTTTAAGCCGCTTCCCCTGGGGGTGATCGTGACAACAGCCGGAACGGGAAGCGAATGCAACGGTGGGGCGGTGATCACCAACGAGAAGCTGAAGATAAAGACCGGCCGGGACTATCCCCAGTGTAATCCCAGGTTTGCGCTGATGGATCCCACTTATACCTACAGTGTTCCGGTAAAGCAGATGGTATCCGGCGGGTTTGATATCTTGTCCCACATCATGGAGACCTATTTCAGCGGGCCTGATGAGGACAATGTATCGGATGATATTTCCGAGGCCCTGATGAAAAGCGTGATCCGCAATCTCAGGGCAGCGGTTCAGAATCCGGAGGATTATACGGCAAGAAGCAACCTGATGTGGGCTTCCACCATGGCAGAGAACAGGCTCATAAAGCTGGGAAAACAGTGTGATTTTGAATGTCATCAGATGGAACACCAGCTTGGAGCCTATACAGACTGTAACCACGGCTGCGGGCTTGCGGTACTCCATCCGGTTTATTACCGCCACATTTATCCTTATGGAGTATCCAAATTTGCCCGTTTTGCAAAACATGTGTGGAATATCTCCCCGGAAGGCAGGACAGAGGAGGAGCTGGCGGCGGCAGGGGTGGATGCACTGGCAGATTTTATCCGGGAGATCGGCCTGCCGACTGCTTTGACAGAGCTGGGCATCACGGACCGGCAGATGCTGAAGGAGATTGCCGATACCTGCAATCTGTCGGCAGGAAGCTATAAAAAAATGACCCATGAGGAGATTTTTGAGATATTTCAGGAATGTCTGTAAAGAAAAAATTGTTACTGTTCATGTAACAAAAAATTTATGAATTGAGGAGAGAACGGAGACTATGAGAAAGAAAAACGCAAGTGGGAAAGCGATGAAAAAGAGAAGCAGGAGAGGAGGAAGCCTGGTGGCAGTATCACTGATGAGCCTTGCCCTCACAGCCTGCAAAGCCGGGGCTTCCCAGACCGTCCGGCCTGCACAGACGGAGACTGCGGCCCAGGAAAGTACCTTGGAGGAGTTGGCATTTGCCCCCGGAGGGAAGATCGAGTCCGATACATTTACGGGGAATGCCTACATCAAACCCATGGTCATGAATGACGAGGTATACAATTTTCCACAGACCAACAATATCATCTTTGAGCCGGGAGCCAGAAGCGGGTGGCATACCCATGGAGGCATGGTGATCATCGGAACCGGGGGCACCGGCTATTACCAGGAGGAGGGAAAGCCCGCCCAGATCATCCGGGAGGGGGATGTGATTGAATGTGAGGCCGGTGTGAAGCACTGGCACGGGGCGGCGCCGGACAGCTGGTTCTCCCAGATTGTGATCTATGATTCCCATTATACTGCCCCGGAGGGCGCAGAGGCGGAGGAACCGGTGACAGATGAGTACTACGGGAATCTGGAGACAGAGGATTACGCGGGACGGGTGGTCACAGATGACAATCCCTTCATGTTCCAGAAGGCAGAGGAGCCGCTGGTCAGCGACACCTTCAGCGGTCCGGCCTATGTATCCTCCATTATCGGTGATGACAATGTGGCAGATGCCCCAGGACTTCATTATGTGGTGTTTGAACCGGGAGTCATCAACAACTGGCATACCCATGAGGGCGGCCAGATCCTGATCGCCACCGACGGAATCGGTTATCATCAGGTGGAAGGCGGTGAGGTGGAAGTCCTGTATCCGGGGGATGTGGCACTGTGCCCGCCAGGTGTAAAGCACTGGCATGGCGGCAGCGCAGACACGGAATTCGCCCATATCGCGGTGAACACCAATCCGGAGCTTACGGGGCTGGAATGGTTTGACCGGATCTCTGAGGAGGAGTACAGTCAGCTTCCGGCAGAGAAGTCAGATACCCCGCAGTAAGCCGGCAGTGCATGAAAGAAGTTAAATACCCTGCAGTAAGCGGACAGTGCATGAAAGAAGCCAGGATACCCCCGCAGCAAGCGGATAGGGATCAGATTTGCGGCACAGCACACCGGAGGCTGTCTTCATGTCATCGAAATTCATACCAGGAGGAAAGAACCATGTTTAAGAAGAAAATAGCAGTATCAGGTGCCGGAATGATCCTGGCAGCAGCCCTGGCAATGGCAGGCTGTTCTTCCCAGGGGACATCCCCTGCACCGGCCCAGACCCAGGCCCGGACAGAGGCCCAGACCCAGGCAGCAGAGGAAGGGGCAGCAGGAGGCGAAGAAAAAGTCCGGGAAAATGATAACCGCGATAATACAGCAGATACAGTCCGGGATGGCAGGGCAGTGAAAGGCGGTACCGTGGAGGCCGGACCGGATATTGCCGTGGCGGATACGAAAGCAGGAAAGGTTCAGGGCTATATCAGTAACGGAATCTATACCTACCACGGAATTCCCTATGCCCAGGCAGACGAGCGTTTCACAGAGGCCCACGAGACAGAACCCTGGGACGGCGTAAGGATGGCCTTTGATTACGGGGCGATCTCTCCCCAGGTATTCCAGGGCTCCATACGGGGCGGCGATTTTATGGATAACAACTGCCAGAACTTAAATGTCTGGACTCCGGGGATCCATGACGGAGCGAAGCGTCCGGTCATGGTATGGCTTCACGGGGGCGGATTCTCCACCGGTTCATCCATTGAGCAGGAAGCCTATGACGGGGAAAATTTAAGCAGCAAGGGGGATGTGGTGGTAGTTTCCGTCAACCACCGTCTCAATGTGCTGGGACATCTGAACCTGGAAGCCTACGGTGAGAAATACAAAAATTCCGGAAATGTGGGAATCACAGACATTATTGATGCTCTGGAGTGGGTTCAGGACAATATCGAGCAGTTTGGCGGGGATCCGGACAACGTGACTGTATTCGGTGAGTCCGGCGGAGGCGCCAAGGTGCTGGCCCTGATGACCTCTCCCTATGCAAAAGGGTTATTCCACAAAGGGATTGTGGAGAGCGGCGCCACGGAAACCATGGGAGTTGTCTTTATGCCCAGGGAGGCCAGTGAGCGGGTGACAGAGCTTACACTGGAGAAGCTGGGAATTACTGAAGACCGGATTGAAGAGTTACAGACGGTTTCCTATGAGGAGCTGACAGCCGCGTCCGACGAGGCCCTGATCCAGACCGGAGAGGAATTTCAGATTCCGGCAGCCCTGGGCTCAGGATATTCCCTTTCCTGGGAGCCGGTGGTGGACGGTGACTTCCTTCCCACAGACCCGGTGACAGAGGAATCCTTTGCCGCGGCAGGAATGGATATTCCCCTTCTGATCGGCTCCAACTTAAATGAGTGGGAGACCATGGAACTTCTCATGAATCAGGCCCAGGCCCAGTATGACAACAAGCATACCTGGACAGAGGAGGAGGTCCAGGCACGTCTGGAGGCCAAGTATAAGGATCAGGCAGATGCGGTTACGGAGGCATTTCTGGAGGCGCATCCTCACAGAACTGCAGCGGATGCGTTGTACGTGGATTCCACGGTTATCCGTCTGCCCATGTTAAAGATCATGTCCCACAAGGCGGACCAGGGCGGCGCTCCCGTATATGCCTATATGTTTAACTGGGAATCCCCGGTTCTGCCTGGTACCAACATGGCCTACCACACCGCGGAAATCCCCTTTGTATTCAACAATATTGACAAAGCCGTGATGCGGATCGGCGGCGGGGAAGAAGCAAGACGGATCGAGGATGCCATGAGTCAGGCATGGATCAATTTTGCCAGAACAGGGGATTCCTCAACCGAGACCATGGAGTGGCCGGCCTATACCCGCGACAGCGGCGCCACCATGATATTTGATACGGTGCAGGAGGTGGTTTACCACCATGATGATAAGCTGATGTCTCTGCTGGCGCCGGATTATAAATATTAAAGAGGAAGACAGCTGGAGGTAAAAACATGTGGATTTTAAAGGATAATACGGTCTGTCTGGCTAATCTGGCCGGAAGACCGGAAGTGTAGCTGGTTATGGGCGGGAAACGGATCCGGAAAGGAAGGATCCTCACAATAGCGGCTATTATGATTCTTGCGGGAGCAGGGATGATCTGGCTGGGGCATATAACCGCTCCGGGAATGCAGATCTCCCGTGAGCCGCGGGATTCCGTCAGGGAAGCCGTGCAGGAAATGCCAGGGCAGGAGAAGCCAGTGCAGGAAATGCCAGTACAGGAAATGCCGGGGAAGGAGAAGCCGGTGCAGGAAATGCCAGGGCAGAAGATGCCAGCACTGGCTTCTCGTGAAACCCAGACATTTTTTGCCATGGACACCATCATTTCCATGGAAATATATGGAGATCATAAAGAGGAAGCCGTAAAAAGAGCTATGAACCAGATCGACAGCCTGGAGGCCCTATGGTCTGTAACAAGGGAGGGAAGCGACGTTTATGAGCTGAACCATCACCAGGGAAGTCCTGTGAAGGTCAGTGAAGAAACAAGAGAACTGGTTTCCTTTGCCCTTGGGATGGAGCAGGAGACTGGGGGTGCATTTAATCCGTCCCTGTATCCGGTTGTGAAAACCTGGGGATTTACCACAAGAGAATATCAGATTCCGAAGGAGGAGGAGCTTCAAAGGCTGTTGGAGCATACGGATTTTCAGAAGCTGCAGATAGAAGGGGAAGCAATCATCCTGCCGGAGCGGATGGAAATAGATTTCGGAGCGGTTGCCAAAGGATATACCGGGGATCTGGTGGTGGAGACCATGAAGAAATGCGGGATCACTTCCGGGATTGTGAATCTGGGTGGAAATGTGGCCCTGATCGGGCAGACTCCCGATGGCAGACCATGGCGTACAGGTATCCGCAGCCCATATGGAGAGGGAACCATAGGGGTTCTGGAGGCGGAGGACTGTCATATCATTACATCCGGCGGTTATGAGCGGTATTTTACCGGCGAGGACGGAAAGGTCTACTGGCATATCCTGGATCCGAAAACAGGCTGTCCGGCTGACAGCGGGATCATCTCGGCAACCATTGTGGGAACAGAGGGAAACCGGTGTGACGCCCTTTCCACGGCTGCGTTTGTCATGGGGCTGGAGGGGGCAGTGAGCTACTGGAGAGCCCATGAGGGGATCGAGATGATCCTGATAACAGAAGACAACCAGATCTATCTGACAGAAGGACTGGATGGAAGATTTACCTTAAATGAAATGAGCCAGGGAATCCCTGTTCATGTGATAAAAAAATAAGAGGAGGAAATACAATGAAGAAACAGATATTAGTACCAACAGCAATCATGATGACCCTTGCCATGTCAACAACAGCCATGGCGGGTATCTGGAGGACCGGAGCAGAGGCCAATGGGAACTGGTGGTGGTACGATGATGAAGACGGTACCTACGCAGTGAGTGAATGGAGATGGCTGGATGGGAACCAGGACGGGATCGCAGAGTGTTATGCTTTTGACAGCAATGGCTGGATGTATGCAGACACCACCACTCCCGACGGCTATGTGGTCAACGCTGACGGTGCATGGACCGTAGACGGGATTGTCCAGACCCAGACCGTGAATTCCCAGACCCAGGATGCTTCACAGAACGGAGACACGGCCCAGGGCAGTTCCAGAATCCTGGTTGCCTACTATACCCTGCCTGAGACAGACGGAACCAATACAGATGCAGGAGCCAGCCGTGTGGCAGTCAACGGTCAGATCCAGGGAAACATGGAATATATGGCCAATACCATTGCCCAGGCTACAGGAGGCAGGCTGTTTGAGATTGATACGGTGCAGACTTATCCTGGGCTTCATGAACCGCTGGTAGACCAGGCAGCCCAGGAACTGGATGCAGATTTCCGTCCGGCCCTATCCACCCACATTGATAATCTTGAGGATTATGACGTGATTTTCGTAGGGTACCCTATCTGGTGGGGAGAAATGCCCATGGCCATGTATTCCTTCTTTGACGAATATGATCTTAGTGGGAAAACGGTGATTCCCTTCTCCAGTCATGGCGGAAGTGGTTTCTCCGGGACGGTCAGTGTGATCGCAGGGCTGGAGCCAGGGGCCAATGTAGTGAGAAACGGATACACGGTATCCAGGGGAAGCGTAGCCGGGGATGCGGATAATTTGAGAAGATGGGTGGAAGGGCTGAATCTGAATTAAGGGGATTTTGGCCGTTATGTTCACGAAGGGTGATGTTTCAGAGCTGGTATCTGCCAGCCAAGCAGGAACAACCTGGTCGTGAATAGTTACCGGTGAAATGCTACTGTTCACAGGATGGATATTCCGGGAGGTACGCTCTGGAAAAAATTTTCCCCGGATTGCGGGTTTCGGATGCAGAAACTCTAAGCTTGCAGAAATCTGTTAAAAGCAGGACCCAAAATACAGAACCCGAAATACAGGACCCGCCGCGCTCAGACAGCTGTATTTTGGGTCCTGACGCAGATTCCTGCTGGCTAAGAATGTGATACATTACATCAGGCTGTTTGCCCCGTCGCACACCAGTCTGGTTGCTATCTGGATGATATCTTCGAGCGGGATCTTTTTCCCGTCGGCAACCCACTGTTTATAAATGGCAAGTGTACTCTGGGATACATAGGCCATATAGATATTCTGGATATAGGGGTTGGGGGAGCCGTTTTTATCTTCCTTCCAGACTTTTCCCCAGTTCTTCATGGGACAGAAAGAATTCCCGTGTGATCTTATCAAGGTCACGGGGACGCTCCAGTCCTTTGGTCCGCTGGATAAATGCCTGGGCCAGTTCGTTCTGCATCTCCCGGAGAAGGTCATCCAGTGAATTGTAGTGCAGATAAAACGTTTTCCGGTTGATGTTTGCACGTTTTGTCAGTTCCTTGATGGAAATCTGTTCATAATCCATCTCGCAGATCATCTCTTCAAAAGCCTTGCGGATGAATGCTCTGGTGCGGCGTGCACGCAGATCCTCTTTTCCCGAAATAGCCAATATAATACCTCCTGACCAGGTTTGCGCTACAATATTCATATTATAATACATGCAAGTCAGATATGCAACAGATGGAAATTAAAAATCGCTGCTGTGTTTCAATGCCTGGTAACAGTTCAGATACCCCCTGAACTGTTACGGCATCTGCCCATGAGAATCGCTACGCGATGGGGCAGATGCCCTCCGGCCACTACGTTTTCGCATGGTCAGCGCAGCGAGTGCGCAGACCTATCTGAACTGTTACGTTCCGTGCAACAGTTCAGGGGGTATCTGGACTCTCACTGTTCCATCCATCCCCCACCCGCGGCAGGTAGTGAACCGAGAGCGTCAGCTCTCTCTGCACTGGAAGGGTATCGGATATTCCTTCCGGAACAATGTCCGGCTGGCTGCTGCCGGATTCATCTGACTGCCCGCCTTCTGCCGGGGCCTCCAGCACAGTGGCTGTCATATCATCCACGGCTGCCCATCCGATACGCAGAATTTTCTTAAAGAGTCTGGAGGCGGACGGATTCCATCTGCTTTGTCCCAGATCCTCAAAGATCCAGTCTGCCAGACTTTCCAGCCCCCACGTTTCTTTCCATCCCTGAAGCTCCTCCTGGTATCCGGCATAGGCAGGAATCCGGTTTATGAGCATCAGGCAGCACAAAAATACGGCTATTTCCTTTGCAAAATTATATTTCTTCATTCAATCCCTTTCCCACATTTGTGTAATATTGTCTATATCTGATCATCCGGTATGGCAGCACCTCCATACTCATAAGCTATACTTCTGCCTTACCAGTCAGAAGCATATCGGGCCTTTCCCTACTTGTTAAACAATCATATTTGCATCCCTCCCAACATTTACGGGATATGACAGCCGGCACGCAGACACAGCCACACCCGAAATCGATAATCTTTGCTTTCCCGAATCACCAGCGAAACGCCAGGACTTCATGAAACATTGAGATACTATCAGTACATGAAATACCGATGTGTAATAAAGAATATCACAAAAAACAGATTAATGCAAGTACTTTTTAAAAAAAGGTTACTGTTCATGGGGTGGCTGGTAACAGTTCAGACAGGTCTGCGCGTTCACCGCGCTGACCGTACGAAAACATAGTGGTCGCGGGCATACGGCCCATCGCGAAGCGATTTTAAATGGCCGTATGCCGTAACAGTTCAAGGGGTATCTGAACTGTTACGTTAAAAGGTAACAGTTCAGACAGGTCTGCGCACTTGCTGCGCTGACCGTGCGAAAACGTAGTGGCCGGAGGGCATAGGGCCATCGCGAAGCGATTCCAAATGGCCGTATGCCGTAACAGTTCAAGGGGTATCTGAACTGTTACGTTAAAAGGTAACAGTTCAGACAGGTCTGCGCACTTGCTGCGCTGACCGTGCGAAAACGTAGTGGCCGGAGGGCATAGGGCCACCGCGAAGCGATTCCAAATGGCCGTATGCCGTAACAGTTCAAGGGGTATCTGAACTGTTACTTCTTTTGATAGATTTGGTCCTGCGTAAGGAAACCTCCGCGTACAGCAGAGCCAGCCCTGCTGCTATCCCCGTCTGGTTCAGTTATCCTGAACGGTCAGCCTCAGCACGTCGGGCCGGGAGTAGTGCCCCACACTATCAAACTCCATTCGGCTCATGGGTACCGCGTTCATATCCAGGTCCGCATAAATAATAGCCTCCTTGTTCCAGACAGGCTCATTGACATAGTGCCCGTAAGGGTCTATAACACAGCTGCCGCCGAGGCACACCTCGTCCTTCAGTGCGGCGATTTCCTGGGGGCAGTGAAGGTCGCTGGGGTACATACTCTTCGTAATGTACTGGTCTACATTAACTACGTAGCAGTGCCCCTCAATAGCGATGTGCTTGATTGTATCCTGCCATTCCGGATTGTCGTTCGTGTTGGGGGCTAAGTAGATAGCAGTACCTTTCGCATAAAGCGCTGTGCGGGCAAGGGGCATATAGTTCTCCCAGCAGATCAGGCTCCCCATCACGCCCCAGGGCGTCTCTACTACCGGGAAGCTGCCCTCATAACCATCGCCCCAGATCACACGCTCCGCACCAGTGGGTTTCAGTTTCCGGTGCTTGGCCGCAAGGCTTCCATCTGGGGCAAAGATCAGGTTTGTGCAGTAGAGAGTGGCATTGACTGCGTCCCGCTCCGTGATGCCAATACTGACGTATGCACCAGCCTTTTTTGCGGCTTCACCCAGCCGCTTTGTCTCCGGTCCAGGGACAACCACGGAGGCATCGTAGTACCGCTTCCAGTCCTCCCGTCCGGCTTGAGTGCGGGCACCGACAGTGAAGCCAAAAGTCATGCCGTAGGGGTAGCAAGGGATGTAGGATTCTGGAAACACAATCAGCTCCGCGCCATTGTTTGCGGCCTCCTCAATGGCACAGACGGCGGCGTCCGTAGTGGCCGCCTTGTCGAACATGATTGGGCTGGCCTGGACCAGGGCAATGCGGCAGATATTTTTTTCGATGTCTTTCATGGGAAATCCTCCTATTTTAAGTTTACAAAAAGCATAGCACAAAGTATAATAAAAGAAAAATTGAAAGATTTGATTTTCTTTATCAATATTTTTGATAATGAGGATGCTATGGAACTGCGAAATCTTCTGACCTACAGCAAGGTGTGTGAAGCCATGAGCTTTTCAAAGGCGGCCGATCAGCTAGGCTATGCGCAATCCACTGTAACCACGCAGATCGCACAGCTGGAGGATGAGCTGGGCGTCAGGTTATTCGACCGCAGTGGGAAGCGTATTCGGCTGAACGCAAAGGGCCAGGAACTCCTGCTCTACGCCAACCGGTTGATTGCTTTGGCCAGCGAGGCAAAGGCCAATGTGTCTGACGCAAAAACACCTCGGGGCTCTCTGCGGATCGGAGTGATTGAGTCGGTCGGCGCTTTTTTTCTTCCTGACATTCTGGAAAACTATTTAATGACCTTTCCAGAGGTTCATGTGCAGGTTCTGACCGCAACCACGCGGGAAATCATGGAAATGCTTCGGCAGAATAAAATTGATCTCATGTTGACCCTGGACGACCAGGTTTATGATCCAGATTGGATCTGCGCTTGGGTTCGGGAGGAAGATATTGTCTTTCTCTGCGCACCGAACCATCCTTTTTCCGGGAGGACGGACATTCTGCTGGAGGAACTTGTGCTGGAAAACCTGCTTTTGACAGAGCGGCAGTGCAACTATCGACATACCTTTGAACATATTTGTGAGAAAAATCAAATATGCCCCCGTTCCTCTTTAGAGATAGGGTGTACCAATACAATCTTGCGTTTTACAGAACACAATCTGGGTGTTACCTTTCTTCCGGAGCTTACAGCCCGGGAAAGTCTGGCAGCAGGACGACTATCCAGGTTTGCGGTGAGAGGCTTATCGATACGAATGCTGATTCAATTGGTCTATCGGAAAAGTATGTGGTGTACCCCGGCAATGACCGCCTTTATCGAGAAAGTAGAAAATGCTCATAAAAATATGGAAGTATGACTGAATAATCATACTTCCAGTGAGATATTACTCATTCCCTCTATCAATTGTCCGGCACCAGCGCGGTCACATCAGCAATATCGCAGTTCAGCGTTTCACAAATAAAATAAAGCGCATAAGTTTTTTGTTTCTGGTAATTTACACACTTAATTTTACACTCCCCTGAAATTCCGCTTCAACCGATAGGGAGCAGCAAAGACAGAAAGCGATAATTCTATAACAGAGGGATCTGAACTGTTACAAGCTTTTGTAATAAATTTTTAAAGCATACTATGTACAGTCCTGGATTTGTGCTATACTTAAAAAAATATGCTCAGGAACCCGGGGGGGAATGCGGATGAAGAAAATACTCGTAATACAGGGTGGCGGCAGGGCAAAAGGGAACACAGCCCAGCTGATTAACCACTTTGTGGATGGGGCAAAGGAAAGCGGGCACTCCGTAGAAGTTCTTTCGCTTTTAAACCATGAGGTGAAAGGCTGCCTGGGCTGTAATGCCTGCCGTTATGGGAAGCCTTGTATCCAAAAAGACGCTTTTAATGACTTTGTGCCAAAGATTAAGGATGCAGACTGTATTGTGTTTGCTTCACCCCTGTACTTTTGGACGATATCTGCCAGGATAAAGGCATTTATTGAACGATTTTACTGTATTGCTGAGGAAGATCCAAACCCGCCGCTTGGCAGGTATGAGAAGTATCCGGTAAAGGACTGCGCCCTGCTGATGACGTCAGCGGATGATTTTTTCTGGACATTTGAGCAGGCGGTATCCTATTATCAGTTTGCATTGGTTCATTATATTGGTTTTCATGACAAGGGCATGGTGCTTGCCGGTGGATGCGGGGATACTGATGGAAGGCCGCAGATTGATAAGACGGCTCATTTGCAGGAAGCATATGAATTTGGCAAAAATATCTATTCCCATTGAATTGCAGGCAGCCTTCATAGGGCTGTTGATACAATTTTATGAATCTAATGACATGACAGAGATCAGGCAGTTTTTGTGGAAGCGGTGAAGGAGGATATGGCATGGATCAGCTGATGTATATAATGATGATTGAAAAAACCAAAACTTATAACAAGCTAACAAAGAAGGTAGTAGAGGAACATGTTGAGAACATAAGAAAACTGGATGATGAGGGAAAGCTGGAGATCTGTGGTGTGTTCAAAGGCTATCCTGGGATGGCAGGCATGTATATTCTGAAAACCGAAAGCCGTGAAGAAGCGGAAGAACTTTGTAAAAGGGAGCCTCTGGTGGCTGGTGGCTTTGCAAAATATAAGCTGGTCGGCCTGCAGGTAGCGAACAGGGAAAATAATTATCTGCTGTGATTGCAGGGAAAATAAGTAATTTAATGGATATAGAACCGAAAGAAGAGGTATCGTTATGTCATTAGAAAAAGTTTATGAATATTTTCATAGTTATGATAAACAGACTTATCAGGTTGTGTCCTGTAGGGAGAATGAGCCATCGGAGCAGGATGTAAAGGATTTTGAAAATCAATACAAAATACATCTTCCTGCTGATTTCAGGGAATTTACCATGTCCCCATTAGGCGGGCTTTATATGGAAGTACGAGAAGAAATATGGCCAAGGGCCAAGCTGTATGATGTTGGCCCGTTCTGGTCGTTTTGCCGTGGAATTGTGGTTTACGGAATTGCCAATGGGATACCGGAATTTCTTGATATTCGGATAAAAACAAAAGAGTTACATGATGAAGGTTTTACAGATTTTATTCCATTTCTGTCCATTATAGGAAATGGTGATGAAATATTCTGTTTTGATAAAAATAATCAGATTGTCCTTCTTGATTATTATGCAACAGGAGAAGCCACACTTGTTGAGGGAAACTTTTCAGATTGCCTCATGGAACAGATTGAGGAATTGGAAGAACGGAAAAACAGGAAGATCCGGCAGGAGTAAAACAGACATGAGCATAGTTGTAAATATTTATTATACCGGGACAGACGGCAATGCCCGGAAATTTGCGGAGGAAATGGAAAGCAGCGGGACTGTGGCAGAAATCCGCAGGGAAGAGGGAAATCTTCGGTATGAGTATTTCACTCCCATTAAGGATCCGGAAACGGTGCTTTTGATTGACTGTTGGGAAGACCAGGAAGCCATTGACCGGCATCACGCCTCCCCGATGATGGAGAAGATTGCAAAGCTTCGGGTGAAATATAATCTGGATATGAAGGTGGAGCGGTATGTGCCTGATGAGGGCGGGATACCAGAGACAGACCGCCGTTTTATTAATGTGAAGAAGTCCGAGAAGGGGGAAACAACATGAAAAAAACAATTTTATTTGTGATCTTACAGCAATATGCAGATTGGGAAGCGGCATATATAACATCCGCAATTACCATGCTGGGACAGGGAGAGTATGACATAAAAACAGTATCCTTGTCAAAAGATTATGTCCAGTCCATAGGCGGCTTCCGGGTAATGCCGGACTATGATCTCTCATCTGTCCCCAGGGATTATGAGGCTTTGATTTTAATTGGCGGAATGACATGGAGAAACGAAAATGCACAGCAGATTAAAACACTTGTAGAGGAATGTTATCAAAAAGGTAAAGTATTAGGCGGTATTTGTGATGCCTCTGCTTTTTTAGGTACAGTGGGCATTTTAAATGATGTAACACATACCAGTAATGATATAAATGATTTAAAGCAGTGGGCGGGACCGGCTTACACAGGAGAAGCCAGGTATATTGCGAAGCAGGCAGCCAGGGATAAAAATATCATTACGGCAAATGGTACAGCGCCTTTGGAATTTGCAAAAGAGATTTTGCTTGCTTTACATGTGGCAAGTGAAGAAAAGATATGGGACTGGTATAATTTCCATAAACTGGGATATTATACTGCATCTATGCCCCAAATGTAATACCTGGTTTTGACCAGGAGTAAACGATTATGCAAAGATTCTGACAGCATTTCACACTATCCTTAAAGTTAGTATCTAACAAATAGGACAGTACTTGCATTTTGCCTGATACCTGATAGAATCATATGTGAGGAAATTAATTCCATCAATCCTATAAGAAACGAGGTAATCATTATGAGAAAGAAACTCAACATAACAGAGGGCATCTTCCCGATGCCGGTTTTGATGGTGGCAACTTACAATGAAGATGGCAGCGTGAATGTTATGAATGCCGCATGGGGCACCATGCAGGAGCGGGGGAATGTTGCTCTCAACCTGACAGAGACACATAAAACCGTGAAAAATATCAAGGCAAACGGTGCATTTACAGTAAGCATTGCCGATGCGGCCCATGTAACCGAGGCAGATTATTTTGGTGTTGTATCGGGCAACAAGGTTTCAGATAAATTTGAAAACAGCGGACTCACTGCAAGCAAAGCCGAGATGGTGAACGCGCCGGTGATCAACGAATTTCCCCTTTGTCTGGAGTGCGAATTTATCGAATATCAGGACGGGGACTATGGCTGCGGCGTGATCGGAAAGGTAGTAAATGTAACAGCAGATGAAAGCGTAATGGCAGGTGACAGGGTGGATATGTCCCTGGTAAATGCGATCGCATTCGATCCATATACCCATGGTTACTATAAAGTGACGGAAAGAGTTGGAGAAGCCTTTAAAGACGGTCTGCAGCTTAAGAAATAATAGACGTATAAGATGGCCCGTCTGAACTGTTACACGAACCGTAACAGTTCAGATACCCCTTGAACTGTTACGGCATCTGCCCATGAGAATCGCTATGCGATGGGGCAGATGCCCCCCGGACACTACGTTTTCGTACGGTCCGCGCAGCGAGTGCGCAGACCTGTCTGAACTGTTATCACGAACCGTTCCCTGTATCCCCTTTTTTCGCATTTCCTCTGGTCTGTTGGCGGCAGAGGTGCTATAATAAAGCTTATATATTACGGAGAAGGCGAGGAAGTGTTGTATGAAAAGAATATGGTGGATTACGGTGGTCAGTCTTGCTCTTGTGCTGATGCTTCCGGCTTATGGTCACGTCCAGGCGGCGTCATCTGCAGCGCCGGTCCCGTCTGAAGCTTTAGGCATATCCCCTGAGTCAGCTCCATCTGCCCTGGAACCTCTCCATGTAGAGGGTACCCGTCTGGTGGGGAGCAGTGGGAAGACAGTGCAGCTGCGGGGGATCAGCACCCATGGCCTGGCCTGGTTTCCTGAGTATGTCAATGAGGACTGTTTCCGGCAGCTTCATCAGGAGTGGAACGCCAATGTAGTCCGTCTGGCCCTTTACACCCAGGAATACGGCGGCTATTGCAGCGGCGGCGATAAAGAGGCATTAAAGGCTCTGGTCCGCTCCGGCGTGGAGTATGCTACCAGACAGGAGATGTATGTGATCCTGGACTGGCATATCCTGTCCGACGGGAATCCCCAGACCCATAAGGCGGAGGCGAAAGCATTTTTCCGGGAAATGTCCCGGGAATATGCAGAATATCCCAATATCCTTTATGAGATCTGCAACGAACCTAATGGAGGCACCAGCTGGCAGGAGATCAAAGCCTATGCTCAGGAGGTTATCAGTGTGATCCGGGCAAATGACCCGGATGCGGTGATCCTTGTGGGGACACCTAACTGGTCCCAGTATGTGGATCAGGCAGCGGCAGATCCAGTTCAGGGGTATGACAATCTGATGTATACCCTTCATTTCTACGCGGCGACCCACCGGGATGATCTGAGAAAACGGATGACAGCCGCGGTGGAGGCCGGACTTCCGGTGTTTGTGTCCGAGTACAGCATCTGCAGCGCAGATGGAAACGGCGCCATCGACCAGGCAGAGGCAGACCGCTGGGTGGAGGTCATGGACCGCTATGGAATCAGCTATGTAGCCTGGAATCTGTCCAACAAGAATGAAGCATCAGCGGTTATTGTCCCTTCCTGCACCAGGTCCAGCGGGTTTACCTGGGATGATTTAAGCGGATCCGGCCACTGGCTGTATCAGACGTTAAGAGGAAAATAAGGGAAGGAAAGCAGACAGGCATGAAACTACTGATTGTGGAGGATGACAAGGCTCTGGCAGGGGAGCTTTGTGCGTTTCTCAGGCGGTGGGGCTATGAGACGGCGGTTCCGGCGCGGTTTGACCGGATCGATGAAGAGTTTTCCGGGGTGATGCCCCAGCTGGTTCTTATGGATATCAATCTTCCTTACTATGACGGGTTTTACTGGTGCAGCCAGATCCGCAGGTTCTCTCAGGTGCCTGTGATCTTCATCAGCAGCCGCAGTGATGACCGGGACAAGATCATGGCCATCGCCCAGGGTGGAGATGATTATGTGGAGAAGCCTTTTCATCTGGAGCTGCTTAAGGCCAAGATTGAGGCGGTCCTGCGCAGAACCTACCAGTACCAGGTCCGGGAGCAGATCCTGGTCAGCCAGAATCTCTCTTATGACGGCAGATCCGGCACTCTCTATTATGACGGAGCCGTGGTTGAACTGACCAGACTGGAAAAGCGGATCATCCGCAAGCTTCTGGAGAACCGTCCTGCGGTGGTGTCCCGGGAGGAGCTGATGATGGATTTGTGGGATACGGACGAATATGTGTCCGACGGAACCCTGACTACCGTGGTCAGCAGGCTGCGCAGCAAGCTGAAGGCCTGCTGCGGGGAGGAGCTTATCGGGACGAAAAAGAGGCAGGGGTATTTTATCCAGACCCCTGCGGGGGCGGCGCCTGCGGTGTCCGGCACAATAGAAGGCACGGTTGACCAGAAAGGTGGAATATGGCATTTTCCTATATGAAACGCAGATGGAGACAGGTTCTCCCGTCCCTGGTGGTCTTTGCTTTCCTGAATCTGTACTTTGTGTTCCTTGCCCAGAACCGGCGGGCGGCCCATCTTCTGTATGTGGATTTTTTGCTGGCAGTGGCGGCTCTGGCCTTCGGAGCAATGGATTATTACAACTACTGGCAGACAGAGTCCCAAAAGAGGCAGCTGATGGGGGTTGATGATCTGATTCTGGGGATTTTGCCGGAGTTTGAGAACCGGGATATTGCAGAGCATGATGTGCAGGTGGTGGAGCGGCAGCGGCAGGCGCTTTTTGACGAGAATTGTGAACTGGAGGACTATGTGGCCAGGTGGAGCCATGAGTGGAAGCTGCCTCTGGCGGCCTGCCTGCTGATGCAGGAGCGGATCCCTGATTCAGAGCTTAGGGCAGACATGCGGGAACAGCTGGAGCGGATGAAACGGCAGATGGATTCCATGCTGCTGGGCTGTAAGCTCCAGAGCGCCCTGCTGGATCTGCAGATCAGACGGGTCTCCCTTAAAGAATGCGTCCGCACGTCCATCCACAACCAGCAGTTTTTCCTGATCCGCCGGCAGTTTGTTCCCCGGATTCAGGTGGGAGAGGCAGGGGTCTATACAGATCCGGCCTGGCTGGTCTATATTCTGGATCAGCTGATTGGTAATGCCGTCAAATATGGAAGAAAAGAGAACCATGAGGGGGAAGCCATCCTCCGTATCTGGGATGAGGAGATGGGCGGGACGATCCGGCTCTTTGTGGAGGATTATGGGGAAGGCATCAGGGACAGCGATATCCGGAGAATCTTTGAAAAAGGATATACGGGAAGCAGCTATCACAATGGAGAATACAAATCCACGGGCATGGGGCTCTACATGGCGGCAAAGATCGCTAAAAAACTGGAGCTGGAGCTTACGGCAGAAAGCAGATATGGGGAATACACCCGTTTCTGCATTACACTGCCGGCAGCATTACAAAGAATGTAAGACTGCGGCCTCTGATGTAAGGGTGGAGTAAGGATTTTTCTGTCCTGTTGTTTTAGTATAATAACTGTTCAGATATTTTGCGGTTCATTTCCAGAAACTGCATGTCTGAACTATCATTATATTTGACATGGAGGACACCAGCATTGAATGAGAACAAGATAGCGGAAATCCGGAATCTGGTAAAGAATTATGGAGTGAAAGGATTTCAGTCCAGAGTTTTAAAGGGGATTGACTTAACTATTTTCCGGAATGATTTTATCGCGGTCATGGGGCCGTCAGGCTCTGGCAAAACCACCCTTTTGAATATTCTTTCCACCCTTGACAAGCCTACCCAGGGAACCGTGATCCTGGATGGCCAGGATATCACACGGATCTCCAACCGGGAGCTGTCAAAGCTGCGGCGGGATAAGATCGGGTTCATTTTCCAGGATTACAATCTTCTGGATACCATGACGCTCCAGGACAATATAGTCCTGCCGCTGTCTTTAAACGGGGTCTCCCCAGGGGTATGTATCCAGAAGGCCCGGGAGATGGCGGAGCTGTTCGGTCTGGGAGAGCATCTGGGGAAATATCCCTACCAGCTGTCCGGAGGCCAGAAGCAGAGAGGGGCGGCTTGTCGGGCCCTGATTACAGACCCGGAGATCATCTTTGCCGATGAACCCACCGGGGCCCTGGATTCCAAAGCGGGCCGGGAGCTGATGGAATGCTTCCGCAAGGTCAATGAAAGCGGACGCGCCACGATCCTGATGGTGACCCATGATCCTTTTTGCGCCTCCTATGCCAGGGATGTATGTCTTTTGCGGGACGGGTTAATCACCTGCAGGCTCAGCCGGGGAGGAGACCGGAAGGAATTCTATGACCGGATCATGGATATGCAGGCATCCATGGGAGGTGATTTCTCATGACGGTGTGGAAGCTGGCGTGGCTGAATTTCAAAAACGGATTTAAAAATTACTTGTCCCTGGTCATTTCCATGGCCTTCACGGTTCTGGTCTTTATGAATTTCCAGAACCTGATCTATTCGGAGGTTTTCCAGGTTCTGGGAGAGCATAACCGGGAATACATTGAGGTGCTGGTTCAGGTGGTGAGCTTTGTTCTGGCGTGTTTTATGTTCTTTTTCACCGGGTATGCCACCAGTGTGTTTCTTACCAGACGGAAGAAGGAGATTGGGACCTACGTATTTATGGGACTTTCCAATCAGAAGATCGGAAAGCTGTACAGTATTGAGACATTGTTTACCGGTCTGACGGCCCTGGGACTGGGGATTGGCACCGGGATCCTGACAGCAGGACTGTTCCAGATGATCCTGGTGACTCTGGCCGGTCTGACTGTGGAGGTGCATTTCTTTGTTTCCGCAAAGCCGGTTCTGGTCACTACAGTCATCTACCTGGTGATTTATCTGTTTTTTGTGCTGAAGGGGTATGCAAATATTGCCAGGAGCAGTGTACTCAGCATGATCTCTGCGGCCAGACAGAATGAATATGTGCGGCAGAACCGTCTGATACTTCTGGTCAAAGCAGTGTTTGGCTGCGGGATCCTGGGGATGGGGTACTCCCTGGCTGTGAGAAGAGGCGGTCCGGAGATTCTGGGCCATGCCTTCGAGGCGGTGGTGCTGGTGACTCTGGGGGTCTATCTGCTGTTTGGAGGCCTGATTCCGCTGTGCTTCCAGACCCTGGCGGAGAACAAGCGGTTTCTCTACCAGAAGGAGCGGATTCTGTGGGTCAACCGGGTGATCTTCAGGATGAAGAAGAATTACCGGACCTATGCAATTGTCAGCGTGCTGATTCTCTGTTCTGTGACTGCCCTGGCTATGGGGTTTGCCATGCGGGAGCGGTATGAGAATATCATACAGTTTGAGCAGGTGTATACCTTCCAGCTGCTGAGCAGCCGGGATGATCTGGCAGACCAGGCGGAAAGGATAATCCGGGAATATACGGATATCCAGTATCAGGGGGAGGCCCCCATCCTGACTCTGGACACCTCTGACATAGTCACCGGGGATTTCTATAATCATTATGCTGTTTTACCCTACTCGGCAGTCAGAAAGCTGGCCGGGAGTGTTTCCCTGGAATGGAATATCCCTGAGCCGGGGGATGATGAGATTATCCGGGTATCCCGGCTGTATCTGTTATCCCTGCTGACGGACCGTTCCGGCAGGCAGGTCACCATTGGCGGGAAGGTATACCGGCAGACAGGAGAGACCAGTGAGCCATATCTGGGGTATCTTCAGGAGCAGGTCAGTTTCTATATGGTAAGCGACAGGGAGTATGAGCGGCTGCGTCCCCTGGGCCAGGAGCTATATACCTTCAATTACAAGATCAGCGATCCGGCGGCATTTCAGGCAGTGAAGGAACGGCTGGGAGAGCTGGTGGATGACCGGGACGGGGAGTACACAGCCCGGGTCGCCATTGACCCGGAGAAAAATGATCTGGACTGGGTGCGTGTACTCTATCCCTTTTGTATATTCATGTTTCTGGTTTTTCTTATGTCCAGCGGGAGCATGATGTTTATGAAGGTGTACAACGATGCCTTTGAGGAGCGGGAGCGCTGCCGCGTCATGGGACGGATGGGGGTGGAGGAGTCGGTCCTTGGACGGGCCATTGCCTGGGAGCTGGGGATGGCCTACGGTCTGGCATTTCTGGTTATGGCAGTGTCCTCCTGGTTTTCGGTCAGGGCCTTGGCGAATATGATGTATGCGGACTTGACCGGGGTGAATGTGGTCAGTGTGCTGGTGGTGTTTATGATTCTGCTTTTCTGCTATGGATTGTCTGTGGCGGTATATAAGCGCAATTCCCGGTAGATGCGGGTCCCGGCAATTTCCGGCAGATTCCCGCCCCGGCAATGGCCGGCAGATTCCCCTCCCGGCAAACAGATGTAAAATTAATGTATAGAAGGAGAACATAATTGATGAATTACAGGGGGTTGGGTAATACAGGACTGAAGGTCAGTGAGATCGGTATGGGCTGTGAGGGCTTTGCCGAAGACGAGTGCAGGAATACCATGAGGATGTTCGATGCGGCTGAGAAAATGGGGATCAATTATTTTGACCTGTATACCTCCAATCCCCAGGTGCGTGTCAGTGTGGGGGAAGCTTTGAAAGGACGCAGGGACAAATTCATTATCCAGTCTCATATCTGCTCTGTGTGGCAGGACGGACAGTACAAACGTACACGGAAGATCCAGGATGTGAAGGACGGCATGGCAGAGATGATGGAGCTTCTCCAGACGGATTATATTGATATTGGGATGATTCATTACTGTGATTCCCTGGCAGACTGGAAGGAGATCGCGCAGGGGCCGGTCCTGCAGTATGCCATAGAGCTGAAAAAGGCAGGAACCATTGGCCATATCGGTCTTAGCAGCCACAATCCCCAGGTGGCCCTGGAGGCAGTAAAGAGCGGTTACATAGAGGTGCTGATGTTCAGCGTCAATCCTTGTTATGATCTTCAGCCCGCAGGGGAGGATGTGGAGGAGCTTTGGAAACCGGACAACTACAGCAGTCACCTGGTCAACATGGATCCGGAGCGTCAGGAACTCTATGAAACCTGCCAGCGTCTGGGGGTGGGGATCACGGTGATGAAGGCATTTGGCGGTGGGGATCTGCTGGATGAGAAGCTGTCTCCGGCCGGGAAGGCGTTGACTGTAAACCAGTGTCTCCACTATGCTCTGACCAGACCGGCGGTTGCCACGGTTCTGGCAGGCGCCCATACGGTGGAGCAGATGATAAAAAGCGTGGCCTACGAGGAGGCTGCGGAGGAAGAGAAGGATTATGCCATGGCTTTTGCTTCCTTCCCCAATATCAGCTGGGAGGGCCACTGCATGTACTGCAGCCACTGTGCTCCCTGTCCGAAGCATATTGACGTGGCATCGGTGACCAGGTTCCTCAATCTGGCCAGGGCCCAGGGGACAGTGCCGGAGACGGTGCGGGAACATTATGAGGTTCTTGCCCATCATGGGGGTGAATGCATCCAGTGCGGGGCCTGCGAGACCAGATGCCCCTTCCATGTGCCGATTATGGAGAATATGAAGGAGGCGAAGGCAGTTTTCGGGAAGTAATAGAAAACGTTACTGCTCCTTGACATTTCCGGAGTTTATAGTAGAATAATTTCTGATTAGTCATGCCATTTATATGGAATGACAAAAAGAAACTGCCTATACAAGCGGATAGGACAATGAGGAGGATGTGTAATGAACATAGTGATTTCCGACAAGGTGAAGTATATTGGTGTGGATGACAGAACCATCGATCTGTTTGAAAGCCAGTATACGGTACCGGAGGGGGTTTCCTACAATTCCTATGTGATCCTGGATGAGAAGGTGGCGGTGATGGATACTGTAGACCGCCGTGGCATGGAGGAATGGGAAGCAAACCTGATGAAGGTGCTGGATGGGAGAATGGTGGATTATCTGGTGATTCAGCATATGGAGCCGGATCATTCCGGAAGCATTGCCAGACTGGCAGAGCTTTTCCCGGAGATGACCCTGGTGGGCAATGCCAAGACCTTTGGGATGCTGAATCAGTTTTTTGATTTTCCGGTGGAGGAGAGAAAGCTGGTGGTGAAGGAGGGGGACAGCCTGTCTCTGGGAAGCCACACCCTGAACTTTATCATGGCGCCCATGATTCACTGGCCGGAGGTAATGGTTACTTACGAGAGCAGCGAGAAGATATTGTTCTCCGCAGACGCGTTCGGCAAGTTTGGAGCCCTGGATTCGGAGGATGAAGAGGGCTGGGCATGTGAAGGACGCAGATATTATTTCAATATTGTCGGAAAATACGGCGCGCCGGTTCAGACCCTGCTTAAAAAGGTGGCCAAGCTGGATGTGGCCTGCATCTGCCCGCTCCATGGCCCGGTTCTGAATGAGAATCTGGAATATTATGTGAATCTGTATGATACCTGGAGCAGCTACAGGCCTGAGGACAAGGGTATCTTCATCGCCTGCGCTTCGATCCATGGCAATACGGCCGCGGCGGCAGAGAAACTGGCAGAGATCCTGCGCCAGAAGGGGGCGGAGAAGGTGGTAGTCCGGGATCTGGCCCGGTTTGATATGGGAGAGGCTGTGGAAGATGCCTTCCGTTATGACAGGATGATCCTGGCTGCCGCCAGCTATGACGGCGGCGTGTTCCCATGTATGCAGGATTTCCTGCACCATCTCCAGAGCAAGGCCTACCAGAACCGTAAGGTGGGGATCCTGGAGAATGGCTCCTGGGCTCCTTCTGCAGCCAAGACCATGAAGGGTATTCTGGAGACCATGAAGAATGTGACTGTGGTGGAACCGGCAGTAACTATCAGATCCACCCTGAAGGAGGCTGATCTGCCGATGCTGGAGAAGCTGGCAGATGCTATGGTGTAAATCGGAACATTCCCGCCATCTCCACAAGGGATGCCTACGGTGTCCCGCAAAGTGAAACGCACAGCTACCGGAAAGCAATTTTCAGACACACTCTAGAGTTCCATCCAGACAGTCTGATTACTGGCCGGATGGAGCCGCTGGCATCAGTCTGGTGTCAAATCTTTCACAATGAGATACTGTTGTTATGTGGGCCGGATTTATCAGGATCCGCCACATGGCAGCAGTATTTTTTTAATTCTCTGGCGGCGCGGCTTAAGGGGCAGCGTTCATTTTCCACAATGGAGACCTGGCGGACAGGAAGGGGTTCTGTCAGGGACAGCTGGAATATCTCTTGTTTGTCCAGGGCTTCCCGGGCATAGAGCTTTGGGAGGAAACCGATGCCCAGATTGTTCCTGATCATGGGGAGAACCTGGTCTGAGGTGGCAGCTTCCAGCTCTGGCCGGAAGGGGAGCTGGTGGGAATGGTAAAAGTGCTCGTAAAGGTCGTAGGTGACGGTATTTTCTCCCAGGCAGATCAGGGGGAGGCCGGACAGCTCTGCCAGGGATACGGGAGATTGCCGGAGCTGTGCGTATGCAGGGCCGCCGATAAGAATATCCCGGAAAGTGAATACCGGATGGGCGGACAAAGGCTTTTCCACTGGATTATGGGTCACTACCACAGCAAAGTCTACCAGACCGTTTTTCACAGATTCCAGGGCAGGGGTGGTCAGATGGCTGCGGATACGGATCTGGACACCGGGATACTGGCTTTTAAAGGCATTCAGCGCAGGCAAAAGGACCATGTGGAGGGCAGTCTCGCTGGTGCCTACTGTGACCACCCCATTCAGAAGACCGGAGGAGAGTTGCAGTTCCGCCTCAGCAGACATCAGCTGTTCTACGGCGATCTTCACATGGGCGAAAAGCTGTTCGCCTTCGGGAGTCAAAAGGATGCCCCGGTTAGAGCGGACCAGCAGGGTGCAGCCAAGAGCATGCTCCAGCAGGCGGATTGTGCGGGAAATATTGGGCTGGTTGTTGCAGAGAACCTCGGTCATGCTGCCATATTTTGCTACATAATAGAAGATGCGGTAGTACTCATAGTTGATGTTCATAGACAGTCTCCATATAAAATTCATATAGTTGGAATATCAACAATATATTATACATATTCCGGTGAAGCAAGTATAATACATGAGAATCAATAGTGCAATAGGGCAACGGTTCAGATAGGTCTGCACATTCGCCGCGCTGACCGCACGGAAACGCAGTGACCATGCAGTGACAGT